>JANYIW010000073.1 GCA_025358645.1 Bacteroidales bacterium | reverse complement strand
AGGAGATTTGAGAGAACCTGACACTAGTACGAGAGGACCGTGTTGGACAGACCTCTAGTGTACCTGTTGTGGCGCCAGCTGCATCGCAGGGTAGCTATGTTTGGAAGAGATAAGCACTGAAAGCATCTAAGTACGAAGCTCATCTCAAGATGAGATCTCCTTTAAGGGTCGTTGAAGACTACGACGTTGATAGGCTGCAGGTGTAAAGGCGGTAACGTCAAAGCCGAGCAGTACTAATTACCCGTAAACTTTCTGAAGATTGATTTTATTAACTTTTCCAATATGTCATAAGGTATTGAAAGTCTTTAGGTGACTATAGCGTCGGGGTTCCACCTCTTCCCATTCCGAACAGAGAAGTTAAGCCCGACAGCGCCAATGGTACTGCAATTGTGGGAGAGTAGGTCGTCGCCGACTTTAAATTAAAGCCCCCTGGGAAACCAGAGGGCTTTTTTTTATACACTTTTTTTCCACCTGGCCCCCTACATCAGACTCGTTACGACGGTGATTAAACTCTGTGCGAGAGAGATGAGATTGCTTCGCTTCGCTCGCAATGACCTCCCCCGTTATTAGAATCCGGTAGGAGAGATAAACAGAACCTGGTATATTCCACGGTAATTGCGAGGAGCCTGCGACGAGGCAATCTCATCGATTTTTAATACACTATTAATACTTCGAATGTTTAAATAAACTTACTTCAGAAAGTACGGTAAGGTTCATAAGGATTAAAAAGAAAAAGGGATGTACTTTTCAGTAACATCCCTTTTTGTTGAATCCTCAGAAGTTCTATTAATAGAATTTATATCTTTTATCTACAATATTAGCTCCCTTACGCAGAGCATCATAGGCTTCGTATGTACCTCTCATCTGGAAGGTAGTTTTCATCCTGTCGTGTAATAATTTAAGAGCTTCTCCCTGAGTTGCAACTATGTTGTTTACTGTAAGCATAAAGACACCATTATTGCCTTTTACCGGGCCGGCAACAATTCCCTGTTTAGCGGAAGTTGCTGCAGCAACCAATGAAGGTTCAGTTCCGGCACCTGGCACCGTATAGGATCTGAAATTTATCTGCGTAGCCTCCTGAACTGTGAGGCCCATTAACCGCGCAACATCATCGATGGTTTTCCCGGAACCGTTATTTTTATTAAATTCTGCAGAAATAAGTTCGGCTTTTTTATCTTTTAAAAGAGCGAATCTGATATCATTTTCAACATCTTTTTGCGCTGCAATTCCATCCTCCTGAACCTTAGAACAATATGCTACCACGTACTTTTCTCCTATTTCAAAAACTGCCTGCTGACTATTATCAAGAATAATCTTCCCTTTTTCTGCCTGAAATAATGCCATAATCAGAGATCTTGGATTGTCAAGTCCGGGTAACGTTTTTTGCTGTGGCGCAATATCGTTAGCCACTCTCTTGTTAAATCCTTTTCCGGCAACAGTTTTTGTGAATTTTTCATAAGTATCATTTGTTCCGGCAAACTGACTTGCCTCACTATAGGCTTTCTGATTAGTTAAAGAGCCTGGCATAATTTTTCTGTCAATATATCCTAAATTATATTTTCGTGTGTCTTTTGACTGCGCCAGAATTTCAATTATATGAATACCAAATGTCGTTTCAGCTGTTTTTATTTCACCTTTTTTCCCTGTAAAACATGCATTGTTAAATGGCACTACCATTCTGCCTTCAGGAAACCAGCCAAGGTCGCCACCAATTTTTGCAGAGCCCTGATCATCAGAGTTCGCCATTGCAAGTGCTTCAAACGGAGTACCTGCTTTAATTAATTTTATAAGACTGTCAGCCTGATGTTTTGCTGTTTCAATTGATTTTGTTTTACCGGTTGATAATAGGATATGACGAACATGTACAGAATCGGGTCTGTTGCCAACTGCAATCAACTTAGCGATTTTATAGGAACCATCTTCAATGTAAGGTCCGAATATATCTGTTAAGTTTTCTTTTTTAGCATAATCCTTAAGATTTTCAGGAACGTTGCTTAGCGGAATGAAAAAGCCTACATATCTTGAGTCGGCGCTAAGATTAATAAATTGAACAGGATCGGGTGATAAAGCAAAGTCTTCTTTTGTTTTATTAATCCATTGTTCAGTCAGTTTGATATCATCTTCAGAAGGAATAACATCAAATGTCACATATTCAATATCTCTTATTGCAGTTCTTTTGTAGTTATCTTTATGCTTTGCATAGTATGCCTCTATATCACTCTGAAAAATTTTAACCGAAGAATCAGGTATGGAAGCATAATTTTTAAGAATGTAACTAAAATCAACAGTATTACTAACGAGATTTTTTTCAAACTCTGTCTGTTTAGAAGTAACAAATAAAGCCTTTGAAACAAGATTATTGTACTTTGTATTGGTTCTGTCATTTACAATCTCATTTTCAAAAAATAACCAGTATTTTTTTGCAGTTTCGTCAACTTCAGTCTGTTTCAGGAAGTTCACGAGAAATGATTTATTAAAAGTTCCGGTCTGCTGGTCGGTGAATAATTGTTGAACAATCTGATGTGGATTGTTGCCAAGTACCAATTCATCTACCTCTTCAGCGCTGACTCCCAGCCCAAGCTTCTTGTATTGGGGATCCAGAATTTTTTCTCTGACCATTTGCTGCCAGGTCTGTTCCCTTAATGACTCATTAGTTGCTTCATCAACATTCGATCTTCCTGATAATTTATAGATCTCTAACAGGTTTTGTAATCTCAATTCATAATCCTGATATGAAATATATTCTCCGCCGATCTGGCCGATCTGATAATATTTTTTCTGCTTCAGTCTCTCCCCTCTTCCTCTTCCGAAGAAATCACTGACAACAAACAGGAAAAGTGAAAAACCAATTAATCCCGCAACAAATATTCCGGCTTTCTCTCGTAAAAATTGAAGTGCTGACATTTAATATCTTCTTTAATAAGTAATAGAAATATACCTTTTTTAATACAGGCGACAAATATAACAAATTTTCATTAAAACTCTGAACTGCCAACAAATTGTTACGGTGTTACTTTGAGTTGGTTTATTACAAACTTAAAATATCTGATAAAAACAGTATGGTTTGATAAAATCATGAAAAAAATTAATTTATATATAAAAAAACAGGGGTGTATTGAAAAAATGACGTCAAATAAATTAAATGGCATCAAAAAAACAGGGTGTATGTTAAAGATTACACTATTTTTGTAAAAAAATAATTTTAAAATGGCAGAACTTAGATTTAGTGCATTAAGAGAAGTATTCAACAGGGAACCTGTTGTAGTTACTACCCCATCGAAAATCGTTTCCGAATACTACGGAGAAAATGTTTTTGACCTTCCAAAAATGGAGCGCTACCTTTCTAAAGAGGCATATAAGGTAGTGAAACGCGCAATTAATGAAGGAAAATCCTTAAGCAGGCAGGAAGCTGATCTCGTTGCTACTGGCCTCAAACCATGGGCCATCGGGAGAGGTGCTACTCACTATACTCACTGGTTTCACCCACTTACTGACGGCACGGCAGAAAAACATGACGGCTTCATTGAGTTTGGAGACAACGGACATATTGTTGAAAAATTCTCAGGTGAAGTTCTGGTTCAGTCTGAACCTGATGCATCAAGTTTTCCCAGCGGAGGAATCCGGAATACCTTTGAAGCCAGAGGATACACAGCATGGGATGTTTCTTCACCAGTATTTATCGTTGGTACAACACTTTGTATTCCAACAATATTCGTATCCTACACGGGGGAGGCACTGGATTATAAGGCACCACTTCTTAAAGCCCTGTCGGAACTTGATAGAGCAGCAGTTGATATTTGTCAATACTTTGATAAAGATGTTACCAAGGTGATTGCAACTCTGGGATGTGAACAGGAGTATTTTCTGATTGATGATGCATTATATTATGCAAGACCCGACCTTGTCCTGGCAGAAAGGACTCTGATGGGCCATCAGTCTTCAAAAGATCAACAGCTTTCTGACCATTATTTCGGATCTATTCCTGAAAGAGTAATGGCTTTTATGGAAGACTTCGAATGTGAGGCATACAGACTTGGGATTCCTGTTAAGACACGTCACAATGAAGTAGCTCCAAATCAATACGAATGTGCCCCTATATTTGAGGAGGTAAACCTTGCAGTTGACCATAATCAGATACTCATGGATATTATGAGAAAGGTCGGACGAAAACATAAATTCAGAGTTTTGCTCCACGAAAAGCCTTTTGCAGGTATTAATGGTTCAGGGAAACATAATAACTGGTCAATGGCTACAAATACCGGTGTAAACCTTTTATCTCCCGGGAAAAATCCAAAAACAAACTTGCAGTTTCTTACATTTCTGGTGAATGTTATCAAAGCTGTAAATGACAGTAATGATGTACTAAGAGCCTCGGTAATGAACGAAACAAACTCTTACAGGCTTGGAGGTCATGAAGCTCCTCCTGCAATTATTTCGGTCTTCCTCGGTACTTACCTGACTAATATGCTTGATAATATTGCCCGGAAAGTGACTGACAAGAAGATGACCCCGGCACAGAAAACCGAGCTTAAACTGGGTATTGGTAAGATTCCTGAAATCTTACTCGATAATACTGACCGGAACCGTACTTCTCCGTTTGCTTTCACAGGGAACCGGTTCGAATTCAGGGCTGTTGGTTCCTCAGCCAATTGCAGTGCATCAATGATTGTTCTGAATGCAGCAGTAGCTTATCAGTTAACTCTGTTTAAGAAAGAGGTTGACATTATTATTAAAAAAGGAATAAACAAAGATGAAGCGATCTTCCAGGTATTGAAGAAATATATACTTGAGTCAGAACGGGTTCTCTTTGAAGGTGATAACTATAGTAAGGAATGGCATCAGGAAGCAAAGAAAAGAGGCCTGTGTAATCTTGCCAGTGTACCTGAGTCAATAAGCCTGTACCTGACTAAACAATCGAGAGAAGTTTTAATTGGCTCAGGAGTTTTTACTGCTAAAGAACTTGAAAGCCGGGTGGAAGTAGAGTATGAGAAGTTCACAATGAAGGTGCAAATAGAATCCAGGGTACTCGGCGATCTGGCTATTAATCATATTGTTCCTACCGGTATAAAGTACATGACATTACTGATTGAAAATATCAAAGGACTCAAGGAAATCTTTAATGCTACAGAGTTTGAGAGACTTGCAGGAGCACGTAAAGAATCTATAATTACTATCTCTGACCATATATCAATGATAAAGAAGTTAGTAAATGAGATGGTTGATGAACGCAGAAAAGCTAATATCATTGAGGATAATTACAAAAAGGCAATAGCTTACGAAAGCAAAGTCAAACCCTATCTGGATGAAATCCGGATTCATATCGATAAACTTGAGCTTCTTGTTGATAATGAAATGTGGCCACTTCCCAAATACAGAGAATTGCTCTTCACAAAATAAAGGTTGGTTAGTTTTTTTCATGTTTTGTTAAAAGGATTCCTTATTCAGGAATCCTTTTTATTTATAATAATTAAGAAGACTGAACGTTAATTATTATTATCAGTATTCCTTAAATTGATTACTTTTATGGTCAAATTGAAGGCAGAATCATGAAACAAATATTTCTATTCCTTATTCTATTTATTTTTGTAACGTCTCCGGAGGTTACTGCACAGAAACGCAAATCAGACAAAGCCTATGCCTCCTACGCTGCCGGAGAATATTTTGACGCCATAGACCTGTTTAAGGATGCATATTCTAAGACAAAAAAAACTGACAAAATCTCACGTAGCGAAATGGTATTTATGATTGCCGAATGTTACAGGCTTACTAATGATCCAAAAAATGCTGAGACATGGTATAAACTTGCAGTAAAATCAGCAACCTCTAAACCTGAAGCTCAATTCGGGTTTGCTGAGTCATTAAAGAAGAATGGTAAATATCCGCTTGCGATTGACGAATTTAAAAAATATAAACAGATAGCGCCATCAGATGCCAGAGCAGAACAGGAAATCAGATCTTGTGAACTCGCTGTTGAATGGCTTCGGAATCCTGAAACATATAAGGTTGAAGAACTTAAAGACATAAACTCAAAAGAATCAGATTTTAGTCCCGCTTATGGGCGCGATGATTTTGGTCTGATATATTTTACTTCCTCACGCGATGGGGTGACAGGCAAAAAGACACACGGTGCAACCGGACAGAATTTCACAGATATTTTTGAAAGTCGCGTTGACAAAAAATCAAAATGGAGTACTCCTGTTCCTGTTGAAGTGATAAACAGTGAATTCGAAGATGGCACACCTTCATTCTCTTCTGATTATAAGGAACTCTACTTCACCCGTTGTGAAGCCGGAAAACGTGAAAAAAAAGGTTGCATTATTATGTACTCGAAAAGAACCGGCGATAAATGGAGCAATCCAAAGAATATCGGAATTCTGCCAGATTCACTGGTTGCCGCCCATCCTTCAATATCGAAAGATGGCCTGTCGTTATATTTTGTATCTGACCTGGCAGGCGGTTTTGGTAAAAAGGATATATGGAAAGTTACAAGACTCAGGACCGGAGATGCCTGGTCAAAACCGGTTAATCTTGGTCCGGATATCAATACGTCGGGCGATGAGCTCTTCCCTTATATCAGGGAGGACGGGACATTATATTTTTCCTCCGATGGACACATTGGAATGGGCGGTCTCGACATATTTAAAGCAAAACAACAACCCGATGGTAGCTGGATTGTTCAGAATATGAAGCCGCCAATTAATAGCTTTGCTGACGATTTTGGTATAATATTCGAGGATGCAAATGAAAAGGGAATATTCAGCTCAACGAGGAAAGGTAAGGGGAATGATGAACTTTATTCCTTTGAGTTGCCTCCTTTGAAATTCAATGTTACCGGATTGGTGAAAGACGAAAAAAGTGGTACTTCGATTACCGGTTCACTTGTTCAGTTAATCGCAAGTGACGGATCGAACCTACAGGCCGAAACAGGTTCGGCAGGCGATTTTAAATTTGCCCTTAAGGCTGATGTTGATTATATCTTCCTTGCTTCAAAAAGAGGTTATCTCAATGGCAAAGAGAAAGAGACAACCAAAGGACAGGATAAGAGCCGTGACTTTATGGTAACAATCCAACTTACTGCAATAGATAAACCAATTGAACTGCCAAACATTTTGTACGATTTTGGGAAATGGGATCTCAGACCCGAATCAATGGTTTCGCTGGATAAACTCGTTGAAACTCTTCTTGATAACCCGAATGTAACAATAGAACTGATGTCGCATACCGACTCACGTGACACGGAAGAGTATAACCTGAGCCTCTCAGAAAAAAGAGCCAAGGTAGTTGTTAAATACCTGATTGATAAAGGAATTGACCCTGAAAGACTTCAGGCAAAAGGATATGGTGAATCCACACCAAAAGTAGTCGATGACATAATTGCCGGACAGAGTTCTTTCCTGAAGTCTGGTACCACTCTTTCGGATCAATATATTAATAGTCTCGCAAACGACGAGCAGAAGGAGATTGCCCATCAGATAAACCGCAGAACTGAGTTCAAGGTTATGAGAACGGATTACGAACCGCCAAAGAAATAGGTAAACTTCACATTTACTCACCACAGAAGAAGATGACGCACTAACCATGTTTTTAGAGTAATAACTAAATAGGCTAAAAAAATATCTTACATTTATCAACAGGTATTAATAAACATTCAGATAAATGAAAGCTAAGATTTTTTACATTTTTGTATTCATTGTACTATCAATTTCAATATCTGCTTCAAATCCACCATCAAGCCCAATACGCATTCTTGTTATTACGGGTGGACATGATTACAAAGTAGACCAGTTTAATCAGATGCTTGTCAGTCTGGGAGAAAATATTCAATACCAGATATCCGAATTACCTGCAGCATATAAAATGTTTCTTCCTGAGAACAGGAGTAAATATGATGTTCTGGTATTTTATCACATGTGGCAGAACATAACTGAGGAACAGGCTAAGCAACTTGCGGACTGCATAAGACAGGGTAAACCTCTTGTGGCATTGCATCACAGCATTTGTGCTTATGATGACTGGCCGGAATACTTTAATATTATTGGAGGAAAATATTTTCACAAACTTACAACCATAAAAGGTAAGGAATATCCCGCATGTAGTTACATACACGATTTGCATTTCAAAGTAAGAATAGTAGATTCTGATAATCCTGTAACAAAGGGATTAACAGATTTTGAAATTTTTGATGAAACTTATAAAGGATTTTATGTTGAAGAAGGTGTAACTCCTTTATTAACTACCGACGAACCCAGCAGTAATCATGTTATCGGATGGTCCAAAAACTACGGTAAAGCACGGGTTGTTACCCTCCAGAGCGGACATGATGTACCAACATTCGAAAACCCGAACTTCAGAAAACTCCTGAAACAATCTATTGAGTGGGTTTATAATAAAGGTAGATAATACTCCAATCGTTATTAAGTCATTGAATTACCGTCGGTTTCCTGCCTAAGCCGTATCCCTTCTGCACCCATCACCCAGCAACAAAAACCAATTTTCGCTATTGTCTTTTTTATTATCTTTGCCCCATATCCCTAGAACATGTCCATCGAATCAAAGTACAGTAAAAGAGGTGTTTCTTCAACAAAAGAAGATGTACATGCTGCAATTAAAAATATAGATAAAGGCCTGTATCCTAATGCATTCTGTAAAATAGTCCCGGACCATCTTGGTGGCGACCAGAATTACTGCAATATTATGCATTCTGACGGAGCCGGTACAAAATCTTCACTTGCATATATATACTGGAAAGAGACAGGGGATATTTCGGTCTGGAAAGGGATAGCACAAGATGCTATTGTAATGAATCTTGATGATATTATATGTGTTGGTTCTTACAATAATATTCTTTTCTCATCAACTATCGGTCGTAACAGGACCCATATACCCGGAGAAGTTATTGCGGCTGTAATCAATGGAACCGAAGAGGTACTGGAAGAGCTCCGGAACCTGGGGATTGGTATATGGTCAACGGGAGGAGAAACCGCCGATATGGGCGATCTGGTCAGAACTATTGTTATAGATTCGACGGTTATTGCAAGGATGAAAAGATCTGATGTGATATCAAATCACACAATTAAAGACGGAGACGTAATTATAGGTCTGTCATCTTCCGGGAAAACCAGTTATGAGAAAGAATATAACAGCGGTATGGGAAGTAATGGACTTACCTCCGCCCGACACGACCTTTTTGCCCCGTATCTTGCTTCAAAATACCCTGAAAGTCTTGATACAACATTACCTTATGATCTTATTTATTCCGGTAAACTGAAACTGACAGACCCGATAATGGGATTGAATACTGATGCAGGGAAGCTGGTGCTCTCTCCAACCCGGACTTATGCACCTGTTATAAAAATGATTCTTGAAACCATGCATTCTGAAATACATGGTATGGTGCATTGCTCAGGAGGTGGACAAACAAAGATCATGCATTTTATTGATAAGCTACATATTATAAAAGATAACTTATTCCCGCTTCCTCCGCTATTCCGCCTGATTCGGGAACAATCGGGAACAGCATGGGAAGAAATGTATAAAGTATTCAATATGGGTCACAGGTTTGAGATATATACTGATCAGAAGAATACTTCAGATATTATCAGTATTGCTTCAGGATTTAACCTTGACGCCAGAGTAGTTGGTCATTGCAAGGCAGCTGAAAAGAAAAAACTTACAATAAGTTCAGAATTCGGAACCTTCGAATATTAGTGCGGCCAGCGCTTTTGCCCCATTCAACCTTATTTACTAACTTTGCACCCTGAAAATTTATTGAACTATGGCAAACAATATGATTCTTGAGAGACTGGATGGAGTCAAAATCCGGTTTATTGAGGTTGGTGATCTTCTCACCCAACCCAATATTCTCTCGGATATGAAGAAGTATGTCAGATTGAATAAAGAATATAAAGATCTCCTCCCCATAATCGAGTCTTACGAAAGATATAAACTGGCGCTTAGTAATATAACCAGTGCAAAAGATCTTCTTGCAACTGAAAAGGATGAGGAGATGCGCGATATGGCTAAGGCAGAACTTGATGAGCTTACATTTCATATTCCTGAGATGGAAGAGGAGATCAAAATGCTGATAATTCCTGCTGATCCGGAAGACGATAAGAACGCAGTTATGGAGATCAGAGCAGGAACAGGAGGTGATGAAGCAAGTATTTTCGCAGGGGACCTTTTCAGAATGTACAGCAAGTTTTTTGAAACAAAAGGATGGAAAGTTGATATAAATAATACATCTGAGGGAACAGCCGGTGGCTATAAGGAGATCGTACTGAGTGTTGCAGGTGAAGGAGTATACGGAATAATGAAATATGAATCAGGTGTTCACCGTGTACAGAGAGTCCCTCAAACTGAAACACAGGGCCGGATTCATACTTCTGCGGCCTCGATTGTGGTACTCCCTGAAGCTGAAGAATTTGATATTGACCTCAGAACTGAAGATATCAGAAAGGATACTTACTGCTCTTCCGGGCCAGGGGGACAGTCGGTAAATACTACCTATTCTGCAATCCGTCTAACACATATTCCTTCAGGTCTTGTAGTTACCTGTCAGGATGAAAAGTCGCAGCTTAAGAATTATGATAAAGCATTGAAAGAGCTGAGGACCAGACTTTATAACCTTGAATATCAGAAGTATCTCGATGCAGTTTCTCAAAGAAGAAAAACTATGGTATCAACAGGTGACCGTTCTGCTAAAATCAGGACTTATAACTATCCGCAAGGAAGAATGACTGATCACAGGATCAACTTTACAAGTTATAATCTACCTTCAATCCTTGATGGTAACATCCAGGAAGTCCTCGACAAATTACAGATGGCTGAAAATTCCGAACGTTTAAAAGAGAGCAATATTTAACGCAATAGAGAATGGATCACGCCATATTATTTAAGAATATAGTCAAAAAGCGCTCATTCTTATGTGTTGGGCTGGATTCTGAAATTGAAAGGATCCCGTCATTCCTTCTTACGACTAATGACCCAATGTTCGAATTCAACAAAAGGATTATTGATGCAACGCATGAATACGCCGTTGCTTACAAACCGAATGTTGCATTTTACGAATGCTATGGAGCCAAAGGCTGGACATCGCTTGAAAACACTGTGAGGTATATAAAAGAAAATTATCCTGAAATATTCGTAATTGCAGACGCTAAGCGGGGAGATATTGGTAACACATCAAAAATGTATGCAAAAGCATTTCTGGAAAACATGCCTTTTGACGCAATAACAGTTGCTCCATATATGGGAGAAGATTCTGTTACTCCCTTCCTGTCTTATAATGAGAAGTGGGTTGTACTTCTGGCGCTCACCTCAAATAAAGGAGCTGATAATTTTCAGTACCATAATGAGGATGGAATTAAACTATTTGAAAGAGTATTATCCATTTCGCAGGAATGGGGTACAATTAATAATCTTATGTACGTTGTTGGCGCAACACGCGCAGAAATGTTAAAAAGCATACGGAAACTGGTACCTGATCATTTTCTTCTTGTTCCCGGCGTAGGCGCACAAGGGGGTAGTCTTGAAGAGGTGGCAAAGTATGGTCTTAACAGTAAATGCGGACTTCTGGTCAATTCCTCACGAGGAATAATTTTTGCAGATAACTCAAAAAACTTCGATAAGGTAGCCGGTGAAAAAGCAAAAGAAATGCAGGCTGAGATGGAAAAATATCTCTCCGAAAGAAGCCTGATATGATTTAGATAGTCTTGCAGTCTTGCCAGCCTTTTTATTTTTTCGCCGTTACATCCTTGTATCATAATGCCTTTTTTCATAATTTTAGCTTCTCGCTGTTAATTAACTTGTGCTAAAATGAAAGAGGAATTCCTACACTACCTGTGGAAATACAGCCTTTATGACCAGGAGAGGCTGTTTGATAACGAAAATAATAAAATATATGTTCTCAACCCCGGTGAATATAACCATGATTCAGGTCCGGATTTTTTCAATGCCCGGATCTCTGTTGAAGGCACTGTCTGGGCCGGAAATATTGAAATACATACAAAGTCATCGCATTTCGATAATCATGGACATCAGAATGACCCGGCATTTAATAATGTAATCCTTCACATTGTTGCAGAGAATGACAAACGTGTTTTTAATGCAAAAGGAGAAGAAGTTCTTACAGCTGAAATATCGTTTGATTCCTCATATTACGACAAATATACATTTCTCGTTAATAATCCGCATATAATTGCATGTCAGGATGATATTAAAAAACTTGATGTTATACTTATACGCCACTGGCTTAATTCTCTTGTAATCGAAAGATTGCGGATCAAATCGGAATCAATCCTGAAAATATTATCTGAGACAGAGAACGACTGGGATGAGTCGTTTTACCGGTTACTGACACGCTATTTTGGATTCCGTATCAATACTGAACCTTTTGAGATGCTTGCCAGAGCGCTTCCATTCAGGATAATCCGAAAGCACACCGACAACATATTTCAGATTGAGGCTCTTTTGTTTGGGACAGCAGGGTTGCTTGAAACAGGACTTTTTAAGGAGGTTCTGTCTGATGAATATTACTGTAACCTGTTAAAGGAGTTCACTATACTTTCAGCAAAGTACTCCCTTAAACCTCTCCATGGGTGGTTATGGAAATTCTCAAGATTGAGACCTTCAAATTTTCCAACAGTCAGATTATCGCAGCTTGCAACGATGCTATCAATTGCAGGCGGACTCTTCTCCAGGGTATTGGATGCAACTGATATAAAACAGATTAAAGAATTATTTGAAGTATCTGCATCACCCTATTGGGACGATCATTTTGTTTTTGGTAAGAAAAGCAGGAATTTTACAAAGCATACTGGATCGCAGGCTGCTGACATTCTTCTGATAAACTCAGTTATCCCAATGATATTTGTTTACGGTCAAAGCAGGGATTGTCAGAATATTAGTGAAAGAGCCCTCACATTCCTTGAAAATATACCTCCTGAAGAAAATATAATAAGTTCAGAATGGAAAGCAGTAGGAATTATTGCAGAGTCGGCATTTTATTCTCAGGCACTGATACAGCTCAGAAATGAGTACTGCAAAAAGAGAAGATGCCTCG
This sequence comes from Bacteroidales bacterium, assembly GCA_025358645.1. Classification (GTDB taxonomy): domain Bacteria; phylum Bacteroidota; class Bacteroidia; order Bacteroidales; family VadinHA17; genus LD21. Next base: position 15,471 of record JANYIW010000073.1, on the reverse strand, counting down.
ATTGCCGGATAGGTAGTAAAATTATCAGCCAGGGGAAAAAATTAAAGGATCAGGAAGAACTGCTTCTGGAACCATAGGAATACCTCTTTTGACGAACCGTATATTTTATTTGACAAATAGTTGAATGATAACATTATTCAACGCAACTTTCAGTCTCATTTTTCCATCATTATAGTGATGGTGAAGTAATAATGAGGGACTGACTCCATAATTTAAACAGAACAAGGTGCTTGAAAATCAATGATATTTATTACACGAATCCGCCAGTATAAAAAGAAATATTTCAAGAACTTTTAAAAAAAAAGTAAATTGTTTGATTATTTACATAAAAAAGCCTTATTTTTGCGTTCCAAAATTGGAGACTCGATTTATATATGGATTAATAATATTTTAATTATAGATATGTATTTAACAACAGAAAAAAAGCAGGAGTTTTTCAAAACCTTTGGAACATCTGAAATCGATACGGGCACTGCAGAGGGCCAGATAGCGTTATTCTCATACAGGATCAATCATCTTACCGAACATCTTAAGAAGAACAAAAAAGATTTCAGTACCCAGCAGGCGCTTATCAAACTTGTAGGGAAAAGAAGAAGGCTTTTAGACTACCTTAAAATTAAAGATATCGGACGGTATCGTGAAATCATAAAAGCGTTGAAATTACGTAAATAGAGAAAAAAAGGCAATTTTGAATTGCCTTTTTTCATACTATTCAGATTATTTTGTAATTTCAATTTCCATAAATTATACATGAAATGTTTAAAGTAAAAGAGAAGATTATTGATCTCGGTGACGGGAGGACAATAACCCTTGAGACAGGCAGAATGGCCAGACAGGCTAATGGTTCTGTTTTGTTAAAAATGGGTAAGACAATGTTGCTGGCTACTGTAGTGTCAGCGCAGGAGGCGAAGGAAGATACAGACTTCATGCCGCTTTCAGTTGAGTACAAAGAGAAATATGCTTCATCAGGACGATTCCCTGGTGGATTCCTGAAAAGAGAATCCAGATCTTCAGATTATGAGATACTTATTTCAAGGCTGGTTGACAGGGCATTAAGACCTCTGTTTCCTGCTGATTTTCATGCAGAAACTTTTGTTACAATAAGTCTTATGTCCGCAGATATGGACATCATTCCCGATGCACTCGCGGGTCTTGCTGCTTCGGCAGCCCTTGCAGTTTCCGATATCCCATTCAACGGACCTATGTCTGAAGTAAGAGTAGCAAGGATAAATAAAAAGTTTATTGTCAATCCTACTGCGACTCAGCTTAAAGAAGCTGATATCGACCTGATGGTTGGGGCGACTTATGACAATATTCTTATGGTTGAAGGTGAAATGAAAGAAGTTTCTGAAGAAGAAATGCTCCAAGCTCTTAAGATCGCACATGATGCTATTAAACTTCACTGTAAAGCACAAATGGAATTAGCACAGGAGCTGGGAACTACAGTTAAGAGAGTATATTGCCACGAAGAAAATGATGAAGTTCTCAGGAAAAAAGTCTGGGATGAAACATATACCAAATGTTATGAGGCAGCAAAATCCTCAACTGCTGATAAGCATAAACGGATTAATACTTTTGAAGCTATAATTTCAGAATTCCTTGGTAAGTATACGCAAGAAAATCCTGTTAATGAGACACTTGTAAAAAAATACTACCACGATGTATTGAAAGAGGCCTCCAGAAGACTTGTCCTCGATGATAATATTCGCCTCGACGGAAGAAAACCTGAAGAGATCCGACAGATTGTATGCGAAATTGATCCTCTTCCTGCCACTCATGGTTCAGCTCTTTTCACAAGAGGTGAAACGCAGTCGCTGACAACAGTCACATTAGGTACTAAATTAGATCAAAAGATTATTGATGATGTACTGAATAAGGGCACTGAGAAATTCACACTACATTATAATTTTCCTCCTTTTGCTACTGGTGAAGCTAAAGCATCCCGCGGAATCAGCAGGAGGGAAATCGGTCATGGAAATCTTGCCCATAGAGCGCTTAAGAATATGATGCCTTCGGATGATGAAAATCCTTATGCAATCAGGATTGTTTCTGATATACTTGAGTCAAATGGTTCTTCATCGATGGCTACAGTTTGCGCTGGAACACTAGCCCTTATGGACGCTGGTATCAAATTGCGTAAACCGGTTTCTGGAATTGCAATGGGGCTCATAACTGATAAAGAGACAAAAAAATATGCCATTCTTTCTGATATCCTGGGTGATGAAGATCATCTTGGGGATATGGACTTTAAAGTGACAGGAACACGCGATGGTATAACTGCAACACAAATGGACATTAAAGTTGAGGGACTTTCTTTTGAAATACTTTCAAAAGCTCTTCATCAGGCCAAAGCAGGAAGACTGCATATTCTGGATATCATGAGCCAGACAATTGCTGAACCACGTCCTGAACTTAAACCACATGCTCCCAGAATTGAAATGCTTACTATTCCTAAAGAACTGATCGGCGCGTTGATTGGTCCGGGCGGGAAAGTAATCCAGGAAATTCAACGTGTTACAGGCGCTACAATTATTGTAGAAGAGGTTGATGGTCATGGTGATGTCAATATTTTTGGTCAGAATGCTGAAGTTATTACTGCAGCGCTCGATTGGGTGAAAAAAATTGTCACGGTTCCGGAAATAGGACAGGTTTATAGAGGAAAGGTAAAGACTATTGTTCAGTTCGGGGCATTTGTTGAGATACTTCCAAATAAAGATGGACTCGTACATATCTCAGAGATCGAGTGGAGAAAGATAGATAAGGTAGAAGATGTCCTTAAAGTAGGTCAGGAAATCGAAGTTAAGATAATTGATATCGATCCGAAAACAGGCAAGATCAAATTATCAAGGAAAGAACTCCTTCCCAGGCCTCCCCGTCAGGAACCCGAAAAAAGAAATCCTGAAGAAAATCAGAATAAATAATCAGAGCCGGCTTTTTAAAGCCGGCTTTCTTATTGCATTTTCGCTTCCAATTTCTAAATTTGATTAATTGAAATAACAATTGTATTAAGGGATGAAGATTAAATACAACTATGTGGTTATAGAGGGAAATATAGGCGCCGGTAAAACTACCCTCGCCAGCAGAATTGCAGGGCAGTTCAATGCACATCTTATTCTTGAACACTTTGCCGACAATCCTTTTCTTCCAAAATTTTACAGTGATCCTGAAAAATATTCTTTTCCTCTCGAACTTTCATTTCTGGCAAGCAGATATAAACAGCTCAGGGAAGAATTGGTTCCCCAGGATCTCTTTAAGTCTTTTTCTATTGCTGATTATTACTTTATGAAATCACTTGTGTTTGCTGCTTCAACACTGACAGGAGATGAGTTTAACCTGTATAGGCAGATTTTTTATATTATCTATGGGTCTCTTCCCAAACCTGATATCTATGTCTATCTTCATCTTAATCCTGAAAGATTAATGGAAAATATTGAAAAAAGAGGGCGCAACTATGAGAAATCGATAACTAAAGAATACCTACAGAAGATACAGAACAGCTATTTCTCCTTTTTTAAGCAAAACCCTGAGAACAAATATCTTATCCTGGATGTTAATGAAATAGATTTTGTTGCCAATGAAAACCATTATTCAAAAGTAATAGACGCAATTTTTTTTGACAATTACCCTGTTGGTTTGAACAAGGTGATATTTTAAATTTTTTTAAAAGCAAACTCAATATGTTCAATTTCGGGATTTTTTTGATTTTATAAAAATCAAATGTGTGAATTTTGCAATTTATTCAGAAAATTATATAATAATAATACTTACAAAAGTGGCCAACTTTGTTCCGAATTTAGCAGATTTATATATTACAAAAGAGAAGAGAGGTTTAACTGCTGATTTCCGGAAAAAACTGTTGATTTTTAACAAAGACATTTTAAAACATTTAGATGAATTGAGTATTAATATTAATAACTCAATTTTGGTTGACATGTATTTATAGGACCGTAATAGCCTGGTCAGCTACAATTTATAAAAAAAATGATTAATCGTTGTCTATACGTATATTATTTTGTTTAATTTGCTTAAATTATAACTATTTTGTTGTAAATTTGCGATTAATTCGAAACTTTTAAGTTAATTATTCATTAAAAACAGTCAAAAAAGGTATCACAAACAAATAACACTTTTAAACTATGAAAAAATTCAAAAGCTATTTTATCCTTATTTTGGCCGCAACTGTTTTGTCAAGTTGTAGCGGTTTGAATAAGATGAAGAAAAACTCCAAGTTAGTCAAGTATGAGGTTACTCCTAAAGTTCTTGAAACACACGCTGGTGTAGTTACTGTTACAATTAAAGGTACCTTCCCGGCCAAGTACTTTGACAAGAAGACAACCGTTACTGCTACTCCTGTTCTCACTTATGCCGGTGGCGAAACTGCTTTTGAAAAAGTTCAGGTTCTTCAGGGAGAAAGTGTTCAGGCTAATAATAAGGTAATTTCTACAAAAGGTGGAGATTTTACCTATACCGGCACAGTTCCTTACAAGGATGCCATGAAAATGTCACAACTTGTACTAAGGCTAAAAGCTGTAAGAGGCAAGAAGAATCTTGACTTTGAACCTGTTAAGATTGCCGATGGTGTAATTGCTACTTCAACTCTGGTTGAAAAAGAAGCCAAAGTTATTAAGATGAAGGATAATTATATCAGAATAAATGCTGAGAATAAATTAGCTGATATTAATTATGATATAAATAAAGCAGAAATTACCAGCAAAGAACTTAAAGCAGAAGACATTGCACTGCTTAAAGCATACATCATATCTGTAAGTACTGATCCTAGTCGTCAGTTAAAATCTGCCGATGTCAGTTCATACGCATCTCCGGATGGATCGATGAAAATTAATGAACCGTTATCTGTAAAGAGAGGCGCAACAGCTGACAAATTTATTAAGAAAGAATTCACTAAAATCGAAGCTGCAAAAGCTGAAGGATTTTTCAATGAAAAAACAACTCCTGAAGACTGGGACGGATTTAAAACAGAAGTAGAAAAATCAAGCATCCAGGATAAAGAACTTATCCTCCGGGTACTTTCAATGTATTCAGATCCTGATGTTCGTGAGAAAGAGATCAAAAATATGAGTGCAGCATTTGAAGCTCTAAAAACAGACATCCTTCCCAAACTGAGAAGATCAAAACTTGCAGTCAACGTAGATCTCGTGGGTCGAACAGATGAGCAGATTCTTGCACAGATGAGAGCAGATCCTAAAGTACTGGGTCTGGAGGAAATGCTTCATGCAGCTACACTTACTACCGATCTTAACGAACAACTTAAGTTTTATCAGACAACTGCAGAAAACTTCCCTAAATGTATCCGCGCAAAGAATAACACAGGATGCACATATATGGCTTTAGGTAAAACTGATGAAGCAATTGCAGAATTTGAAAAGGCAAAAGCAATTCAGAATAATGACGTAGTAAAAAATAACCTTGGTTTTGGCGCACTGGTAAAAGGTGATATGGCTAAAGCTGAAGAGTATTTTAACTCAATGACAGCAGCAACCAATGAATCAAAATGGGGTCTTGGTGTTATTGCAATAACAAAAGGCGAATATGACAAAGCAGTTAATTACTTTGGAACGGAGCCTTGTTTCAACCTTGCTCTGGCTCAGTATCTGAAAGGTGATGTTGCCAAGGCAAAAGCTACTCTTGATAGTATGAAGGACCTCTGCAAATGCGGAAAACCATCATATCTTAAAGCTGTTGTCGGAGCTCGTCTTGATGACAAAAATTATATGCTCGCCGGCCTTCGTGAAGCAATTGGGTTTAAACCTGAATGGAAAGCTTATGCAAAGACTGACCTTGAGTTCGCAAAGTTCTTTAATGATGATACTTTTAAATCAACAGTTCAGTAAGAATTAGTTATAACATTAATAGGCTGCCTTAAACGGGCAGCCTATTTTTATTTAGTTCCCATAACACGATGCCAACACTGATCGCAATATTGAAGGAGTGTTTTGTACCGAACTGCGGAATCTCTGCACAAAGATCGCAGTTGTTTAAAATTTCCTGATCTACTCCATTTACTTCATGGCCAAAAATAAGGGCATATCTCTGGTCATTCTCAATATGTAAATTCTGCAAATCTACTGATTCATCAGTCTGCTCCAGAGCAATAATTTTATACCCTCTTCCCTTTAGTTCATCTACTGCATCTGCCGTTTTGGAATAGTACGTCCAGGTTACTGATTCTGTAGCTCCAAGAGCAGTTTTTTGTATTTCCCGGTGAGGTGGACAGGAAGTTATTCCGCATAAGTATATAGCTTCTGTCAGGAATGCATCAGCAGTTCTGAAAATTGATCCGACATTACTTTGGCTCCTTACATTATCAAGGACTATTATAAATGGGGCTTTTTCAGCTGTTAGAAACTGTTCTACGGTCTTTCTTTCAAGTTCATGATTGAGTAGCTTACGCATTCTTTTTTATGCGAAAATAACTAATTAATCTCTTAATTGTTGTTATTTTGTGATCAGTGATTTCCGGGAATAAAATGCAATTTTAATTTAAACTCTCATAAAATGAATGTTCATGAATATCAGGGTAAGTCTTTGCTTAAAGCTTACAATGTTGACATTCAGGAAGGCTCTGTTGCAGAAACTCCTGAACAGGCAGTTACAATTGCTAAACAGCTAAATGAAAAATTTGGATCTGAATTATTTGTTGTAAAAGCCCAGATTCATGCCGGAGGCAGGGGCAAAGGTGGCGGTGTTAAACTTGCCAGGTCCATCGAGGATGTTGGAAGACTTACCAGACAAATGCTGGGTATGCAACTTATCACACATCAGACTGGACCAGAAGGGAAAAAAGTGAACAAAGTTCTTATTGCTCAGGACGTTTATTACAAAGGAGAATCTGAAACTAAAGAATTTTACATTAGTATCCTTCTGAACAGAGATAGAGGAAGATATATTGTAGTATTTTCTTCCCAGGGAGGAATGTCTGTTGAAGAAGTTGCCGAAAAATCTCCTGATCTTATCTTTACTGAGGAAATAGACCCTGGAATCGGACTCCAGCCATTCCAGATTCGCGATATCGCTTTTAAGCTGGGACTGACAGGGGATGCCTTTAAAAATATGCAGAAATTCCTGGCCGGTATTTATGATACATTCATAGGTTGCGATGCTCAACTACTTGAAATAAATCCGGTTCTAAAGACGAGCGATAATAGAATCTTAGCAGTCGACTGCAAACTGGTTCTTGATGACAACGCGTTGTTCCGGCACGCGGAACTGCTTGCGATGAGAGACTTAAATGAAGAAGATCCTATTGATGTTGAGGCGGGAAAACATAATCTGAATTTCGTAAAACTCGATGGAAATGTAGGTTGTATGGTTAATGGAGCAGGACTGGCAATGGCAACCATGGATATTATAAAGCTTTCAGGGGGATCACCGGCAAATTTTCTGGATGTTGGAGGTGGCGCAAACCCAAAAACAGTTGAAGCCGGCTTTAGAATTATTCTTAAAGATCCTGCTGTAAAAGCAATACTGATTAATATCTTCGGTGGAATTGTGAGATGCGACAGGGTTGCAAATGGTGTTGTTGAAGCGTATAAATCGATCGGTGAGATAAGAGTTCCGGTAATAGTAAGGCTTCAGGGAACAAACGCGGAAGAAGCGAAAAAGATAATTGATAATTCAGGGCTTGCAGTGTTTTCTGCTATCTCGTTCAGGGAAGCAGCTGATCTGGTTACAAAGATTATAAACCCTAAGAACAAGGAGTAAGAGTACTGGTAATGGAATTCAATAAGTCGCGTCTCCCTTTTTTATTGAAAATCTTTTCTGTTGTTGTTTTTATTTTAATTTCTATTTTCTTTTGTAGCAGGAAGGGTGGAAGGAGCTCTTTGTCAGCCTACTTCAGCAGCCGGTGTTTAGATTATAAACAGAGGGATTTCAGCAGAAAACTAAATGATAGAATTGTCGACTATTCAGCCGCCGCAAAATTGCATGGAATAAAAGTTTGCAAGGATGAAAACGAACTGAAAAGAAGAATCTCGGAAGGTAGCCTTGTAAAAGTGAGAAGCGGGAACAGTTATACGGTTGAAAAAATGACATTCAGTTACCCTTTTGTTACACGAAACAGTAAGATACTACTCGATGAGATTTCAAGAAGGTTAAGGGAAAAAGCTTCACAAAAGGGATTAAACGGTGTGAGATTTTTTATAACCTCTATGACCAGGAAAACAGATAACATAAGAAGTCTCAGAAGGTACAATCGGAATGCATCTGCGAACAGTCCCCACCTTTATGGCAACGCATTTGATATAAGTTATAAGAGATTTATCGTTCGAAAATGGGTTTTGACGAATTGTGATAAGAAATTCCTAAAAGAAGCTCTTGCAGAAGTGATCTGGCAGTTGAGAGCAGAAAAAAAATGTTGGGCTACTTACGAGAAAGTACAGAACTGTTATCATGTTGTTTCCCGTTAGCCGGGTAACTATCTTAATCAATTTTCCACTGACTGATATTCACCAGGATTAATAAGCTCCCCGGATTTGAAATATCAGGAAAGATATTACTTTTTATTTTTTATGCGATTCATCACAATAAGGTTTATTCCCGGATTTTCCGCAGATGCAAAGCTTTATTTCACCAGGAGAATCTTCCTTATTTCTCTTTAAATCTTTCAGCAAAAAGTTCCCTGTAATTTTCAACGGGCCGAAATCTAAAACTTCGATTATTGCCTGAGATTTGTTTTCTTTATTTTCTTCCATTCATGAAATATTAACCTATAAAACCGGCTTTTCTGTGTTGTCCGTCACAAAATGGCATGTGGTCACTTACTCCGCAACGACAGATAGAGATCATACTATCATGTACTTCTTTTTTAGTACCGTTATATAACAGAGTAAAATTTCCCTTAATTACAATAGGTCCGTCAGCCATAATCTTTACAGAAACGGGTTGCTCTTTGGAATCAGGGTCAATAGAATTCATTAGTTCAGGTCTCCTGAACTTAATATGATTTAGCTGATCACTTCCTACGGATTCGTTTTTTTCTTCATCGTTCCATTTCCAGGCAAGAGCTTCAGTCGGACATAAATTTACGACTTCAATAATTTTTTCAGTGGTAGAACCATTCATATCAACCCAGGGTCTTCTGCTGGGATCGAAAACTTCAAGAAGCTCCCTGTAGCAATATGAAGCGTGTACGCATGCTGATGGTTTCCAATATACTGTTATATCATCGTTTTTATATCTTCTGCCTCCTGAAAATTGGTTATCATTTCTTTCCATCCCTCTGAATTTTTATACTTTGATTATTAATTTAAAATTCTGAGAAGTATATGTTATTCTTGCTGAAATCCAGAATCTAAACCTCATAATCAGAGCAAAGGAGAATATTAAATACCTGACCGCAATTTAGCATTTTTATATTTATTCAGGTTGAAGAAACATTACGAATATTTATATTTGTGATATATCATATCTTGTAACTAATCAGTGACTAGAGTTTGGATTGCCTAGAGTGCCTAAAGTTAATAATAACAGGATGAATCAGTTTCTTTTATAAGCAGCGATAACACCTAAAGCTCCTACCATATTTTGATTATTTTTTATGGCAGTATCTATTATGGATCTCAGGATGGCGAAGTTTTCAGCACTTATTTGCTTTCTTTCCGATACATGAGTTTCTATTCTGGGGAGAAGGGTGGGAAAGGGTTAAGAAAATTGAGTAATTTTAACCGATGACAAATGCCCTGTTTGCTGATATTATTTTGCCCCTTGCCGTAAGAGGAAGATTCACCTACAGGATACCTGATAATATTGCGGAAAAGGTCAGCCCGGGAGCTATGGTTACTGTACAATTTGGCGGGAGCAAGCTCTATTCAGGAATTGTTTGCAGCGTTCACGAAAAGGCGCCGGATGTTAAAAACATCAGGCCGGTAATCAGCGTGGACGAAGGGACACCTCTCATTAATGCGTCACAGCTCAAATTATGGCTTTGGATATCGGAGTATTATTTGTGCAGCGAAGGGGAGGTGATGAAAGCTGCTATTCCCAGTGAAATAAGTCTCAATAATTATAAACCGCGACTTGAAACATTTATTAATCTTTCCAGAAAATATTCAGAAGGTGAGTTAAATGAAATTCTCGATAACCTTAAAAAAGCGCCCCGACAGCAGGATATTCTTTCAGCCTATATCAGACTCACGGGTTATACCGCAGAAACAGACATTTTGCCGATAAGCAAGTCATTGCTTTTATCAGAATCTCATTGCTCACCAGGTATCTTAGAGGCTCTTACTGATAAGGGTATACTTACATCAGCTTCTCAGCCGGTCTCCAGAATACCTGATACTGATAGTTATAAGGAACCGATAAAAAGACTTAGTGAAGCACAGTCGGTGGCTTTTGGATCAATAAAGACCCAATTCCTTGAAAAAGATATTGTTTTGCTGCATGGTGTGACCTCCAGTGGCAAGACTGAAATCTATATTCATCTAATTGAAGAACAATTGAAGAAGGGGAAACAGGTCCTTTATATGCTCCCCGAAATAGCGCTTACAACTCAGATCATCCTTCGACTCAAAAGACACTTTGGTGGGATTACAGGAGTTTACCACTCAAGGTTCAGCGATCCGGAGAAAGTGGAAATATGGAAAAGAATTGCAGAAAAAGATCCTTTGAACAGTTACAGACTGATTCTTGGAGTCAGGTCCTCTATTTTTCTGCCCTTCTCCAATCTGGGATTGATTATTGTGGATGAAGAACATGACGGTTCGTATAAGCAACATGATCCTGCACCGCGCTATCATGCACGGGATTCTGCGATAATGCTGGCAGCTATGCATAATGCGAAAACCATTCTGGGATCAGCATCACCTTCAATTGAAAGTTATAATAATGCTGTTAATGGGAAATACGGACTAACAGAATTAAAGGAGAGATTCGGTCTCATTAAACTGCCCACGATCATTCTTGCCAATACCCGCGAAGCATACAGGAAGAAACTTATGGTTTCACATTTTACACCTGAATTGCTTCAGTCAATGGATGAAGCGCTGAGCAAAGAAGAGCAGATAATTCTCTTTCAGAACAGAAGAGGTTTCTCCCCCTATATCGAATGTTCGGAATGTGGTTGGATACCTGTCTGCATACAATGTGCAGTTAACCTGACGTATCACAAAGGAATCGGTAAGCTTGTCTGCCATTACTGTGGATATTCTACCGGAATGCCATCCAACTGCGGCAATTGTCATTCCTCAGGAATGGTGACAAGGGGATTCGGAACTGAGAAAATTGAGGATGAGATAAAGATCGTTTTTCCGGCTGCCAGAGTTGCCAGGATGGATCAGGATACAACAAGGAATAAAAACTCTTTTAATAAAATAATCAGCGCTTTTGAAGAGCGACGGATTGATATCCTCATTGGAACACAAATGATTTCGAAAGGCCTTGATTTTGAGAATCTTACTGTAGTAGGAATTTTAAATGCCGATAACCTTTTAAATTACCCTGATTTCAGGGCTCATGAGAGAAGTTTTCAGCTTATGGAACAGGTCAGCGGAAGAGCGGGCAGAAGACAGAAACAGGGCAAAGTAGTGATCCAGACATCAGATCCGGTAAATAAAATAATAAGACTCGTTCTCCGGCATGATTATATTGGCATGTTCAGAATGCAGGCCGGAGAAAGAATTGCCTTCAACTATCCGCCATTCTCACGCATGGTTAAAATCAGTATTAAGCACAAGGACCGGACACAATTAAATTTTTATTCAGATATCCTTGGACGGTACCTGAAAGAAATGTTCGGTAAAAGAGTATTAGGACCTGAATCACCTGTCATTTCTCAGGTTCAATTGTGGTATATCAAAACCATCCTTATAAAAATTGAAAGAGAAAAACCTCCTGCAAAAGCTAAACAGTTAGTTATTGAGGCAATTGAAAGACTCGAAAAAGAGAAGGGCGCCTCTGCCCTTAAGATTGCAATTGATGTGGACCCTTATTAAGCAGTAAAAAGTAAGAAGTAATAAGGCAAAAGGATAATGCCCCCCATTTGGGGGGTTGGGGGGTAAAAAGATAAATGGAGAAGAAGTAAAAAGTAAAAAGTAAAAAGGCAAAAGTTGAAAAAGAAAGATGCTACTTTTGAATTATAATAAATCCTGATATGAAAATCGAAGTATCAAACGGCGAGATAATTGATAAGCTTACCATCATCCAGATAAAACTTGAAAGGATCAAAGACAAGGTTAAGCAGGTAAACCTTCAAAAGGAATACAACGAACTTTTTAAAGCCTCATCGATTATCGTAAGTGCTTCAGATGCCTTATATAAGTCATTGTATGATGTGAATTGTGAATTATGGGATATAGAGGATCATATCCGTGACCTTGAGAGAAAGAAGGATTTTGGAACTGATTTTATTTCAACTGCAAGAGCCGTTTATATAAAAAACGATAAGAGATCAGAACTGAAGAGAGAGATCAATCTTAAGACTTCATCAGGACTAATGGAAGAAAAATCGTACGAAAAATACTGAAATGCGTTTACTGGTTATAAGAACCTCAGCTATGGGTGATGTGGCGCTCACTACTCCTGTTTTAAGAGGTATGAGAGAGCAATATCCTGAGGTTGAATTAGTGCTGCTTACCCGATCTGCTTTCAAACCATTTTTTTCTTCTATTACCGGACTTGAGCTTTTTTTCCCCGATTTAAAGAACAGACACAAGGGGATTCGGGGAGTTTTCCGGCTATTTAAAGACATCAACAGGCAGTCGGAGATTGATTATGTAATTGATCTTCATGATGTATTAAGATCAAAGATCCTAAGGCTTTTCTTCAGGCTAACTGGTGTCCCGGTATCTGTATTAGATAAAGGGAGAAGCGAAAAAAAATCGCTAATTACCGGGAGAAAAAAAGTTCAGCTAAAGCACTCCGTGGAAAGGTATTGTGATGTTTTTGGCAAAGCAGGTTTTCCCGTAGTTCCGTCGAAAGGTAATTGGATAGTTCCGTCTCCTGGTACGATTTTAAAACCAGAATTCATTGCTGAGATGCAAGGTATATTGAATATAGGAGTCGCACCTTATGCAAAGCATAAACTAAAAGTGTGGCCCGAAAGTAATATGGTCAGGCTTATCGGACTGATATCAGAGAATCATAAATGCAGATTCTGGTTGTTTGGCGGAGCTGAAGATTCTGAAAGATTGGAAGCATTGCAGTTAAAAATACCAGGATCAACCAACCTTGCCGGAAAGTTTTCTCTGGATGAAGAACTGGTTTTTATGAGCAAACTTGACCTGATGATAGCAATGGACTCATCAAATATGCATATCGCAGCTCTGTTAGGAACAAAGGTCATCTCCATCTGGGGCGGAACTGATCCTCTAAGTGGGTTTTCAGCATGGATGCAACCTGATAGCTTTTCGATACGTATTCCGGTCGAAGAACTTACCTGCCGCCCATGCACAATTTATGGCAAAGGAGAATGCAAAAGAGGAGATTTTGCATGTATGAACTGGTTGACTCCTGAAATGGTCTATCAGAAAATTGAAAAACTGATCTTATCAGGAAGTAAAACATAAAATAACATTTTTTACTTGTCGCTATGAATAAGCATTTAAAAACTATTCTACTTGTTTTGTTTTCAGGAATCCTGATCTTGTCCTGTGGCCGCCGGGAGAATAAAAAAGCTATATCGGAAGCAGAAATATCAGGCTATTACCAGGAACAATACCGTCCTCAGTTTCACTTCTCACCCGAAGCCAACTGGATGAACGATCCGAACGGGTTGGTCTATTTCGATGGTGAATATCATCTTTTTTATCAGTATTATCCCGACAGTACCGTATGGGGCCCTATGCATTGGGGTCACGCGGTGAGCCATGATCTGATCCGCTGGCAACATTTACCTGTTGCTCTTTACCCCGATTCATCAGGCTACATTTTTTCCGGAAGCGCTGTAGTGGATGAAACTAACACTTCAGGATTTGGTTCTGCCGAAAAACCTCCCCTGGTTGCAATTTTTACATACCATAACCCCGACCTGGAAAAGAGCGGGAGTATTAAATTTCAAAATCAGGGTATTGCTTTCAGTCTTGATAAAGGGAGAACCTGGACTAAATATCCGGGGAATCCTGTTTTGAAAAATCCGGGAATACGCGATTTCAGAGACCCAAAAATGTTTTGGAATGAAAAGACGAAAAAATGGAATTTAATTATGGCGGTTTATGACAGGATACATATTTATTCTTCTCTAAATATAAAGGAGTGGACATTTGAGAGTGAATTCGGAATGGGTATCGGAGCTCATGGAGGAGTTTGGGAATGCCCTGACCTTTTTCCGCTAAAAGTTGAAGGAGAAGAGGTCACAAAGTGGGTCATGCTTGTCAGTATTAATCCCGGAGGTCCAAATAATGGCTCAGCTACCCAGTATTTTACCGGTGAGTTTGACGGTCATAAATTTATTCCTGACGATACAAATGTGAAATGGATAGATTGGGGTCGTGACAATTATGCAGGTGTAACCTGGTCAAATATTCCGGGGAGCGATGGCAGAAGAATTTTTATCGGATGGATGAGCAACTGGAAATATGCGTCTGTGGTGCCGACAACAATCTGGCGTAGCGCTACCACAATACCACGCGAGTTATTATTAGAAAAAGAAAATGGGCGCTATTTTATTGCTTCAGAACCAGTTAGAGAATTTGCGAATCTGCGCACTAAATCTGATACAGTTTATATTAAAAAGCAAAAGTTTACCGGTGAAAAAGAAATTACAACCCCCGGAATAGCTTTGATGCAAAGTGAATTGATATTTGATTTTAATCTTTCAGATCCTGATGTGGATTCAATAGGAATTATCCTGGGAAATAATGTGAATGAAAGAATTGTAATTGGCTATACAGCAGTCCGGAAGGAATTTTATATTGACCGTAGTGCTGCTGGCAATTCAGGATTCTCGAAAGAATTTGCAGGTATTTCAACCGCACCTTATTCAGCTGGTACCAGCATAAAGATGCATTTATTAGTTGACGCTTCTTCTGTAGAATTGTTTGTTGATGATGGGAAGCTTGTTATGACTAACCTTATCTTTCCAACCGAAAAGTTTACAAAACTCAAATTGTTTTCAAAAAGTGGTTATTTAACCTTAAACAAGGCAGAATTTCATGGAATTGAAAAAATCTGGCCTTAAAGATCAGGATAATCGTCTGTGTAATCGAAAGTTATACTTTTAATTTTATTTTTAGTCGGGCAAGCAGTACGGTTAATCCAACCATTAATAATGCCCATACCAATGATCCGGCAATTACAATAATAGGTTCCTGTGATTGCTTGTAAATAAGAAAAGGAACACCGGAACTCCAGATGAGGTAATAAAGTATATC
The DNA here is from genome assembly GCA_025358645.1 of Bacteroidales bacterium. Taxonomy (GTDB): domain Bacteria; phylum Bacteroidota; class Bacteroidia; order Bacteroidales; family VadinHA17; genus LD21. The sequence continues at coordinate 145 of JANYIW010000073.1, read as the reverse complement.
AGGTGCAATATAAGTTGTTAATGAGTTCTCGCCGGCAGGCTGAAAAAATGATGCCCACTTTATTCTGTTTCTTACATCGACTATCCAGTACAACAGTATGAAAACCAGGAAGCTGATCCCATTGCATATCATTGCCCAGCTTGGG
>JANYIW010000015.1 GCA_025358645.1 Bacteroidales bacterium | reverse complement strand
TCGCTGTCTTTACGCTACGCTGTCTTAATAGTCTTTACGCTACGCTGTCTTAATAGTCTTTACGCTACGCTGTCTTAATAGTCTTTACGCTGCGCTGTCTTTTAGTCTTTACGCTGCGCTGTCTCTCCATTTTAAGACTTTAAGACAAGCGAAGCAAGACAGGCCGGAGGCCGTAAAGACCTCAAGACCTCAAGACTTTAAGATCTCCAAACGATTATTCCCTTCAATGTCTCAGTAATTAGAACTATTTTCTATCTTTAGCTTATTATTAAATGGTTAGAGCGATGCAACCATGGTTAATAATTTATTGTCTTGAAGTAAGTGATTAGTTGAATCCGTCTATATTTGGTATAACGGACACAAAATATAAAATTTAACATTGATCGGCTTTAAAAAAAAAGAATTTTAAGAGTCGGACAATAATTTATTTGCATTATACCTAACCTGAAAATTTGATTTCTGCTTTTGTTAATATTGTTTCTTTTGTTAAATCGGTTTCTCTGAAGCTAACGTGGCGTAGCATTAGAAAGGTGGTTCTGGTTGCTGGGTGCTGGGTGCTGGTTGGAATCAGCCTAATCGCTCAATCTGTTGGTGATTTCCAAACTAACGGGAATGTGGATTTTGCTTTTAATAACAATTGGCAAAGGTGGAATGGAATTGCCTGGGTCACTCCCGGAGCTGCTCCAGGTGCCGGAGCTGGTGTGATAACAATTCTAAATGGACATACTGCAAGAGTAACAAGTAATGTTACTCTTGATCAGGTTGTTGTTAGCAGTACAGGAATTCTTACAGTTGATCCAGGACATACACTTACAATTGCTAATGGATCAGGTACTGATTTAACTGTATCAGGCACAGTTAATAACTCAGGATCCTTCGCAATAAATGGTGGTGCAAATATCGTTTTTAATGCTTCCTCAGTATACAATCATACCCAGAATGGCGGAGCAATTCCAATCGCAACATGGGATCCTTCTTCGAACTGTAATATTACTGGATTTACAAATGGTACAGCTATAAATGGATTAAACACTCAGACATTCGGTAATTTTACCTGGAATTGCCCATCTCAGACAAATAATGTCTATATGGAATCCAGTTTTATTGTAGCTGGTGATTTAACTGTTTCAGGAACGGGAACTCCTTATGATCCTACCAACCATGCTCTCAGGATGTCCAATACAGCTTCTGGCTATATTATAGCAGTGAGTGGGTATGTACTTATTGACAACAGTGCCACTTTTAAAATGAATAATGACGCTGGTCCGTGTATCATGACTGTTGGAGGTAATTTTACATTAAACAGCGGTAATTTTACTGTTATGACCGGACCTGCAACATCTACGCTGACAGTTGCAGGTGATGTAACCATCTCAGGAGGTTCCCTGGTTATGAATGAGGATGACGCAACACATTTTGGTATATTAAATGTTGGGTGGAGTTTTAATCTTTCAGCCGGATCCATTACTGCGCAGCAATCTGGCTGGCCGGGAGAAATAAATTTTACTGGTGCTTCAACTCATACATACACAAAAACAGGAGGTGCCATTTCAAATACAATAAATTTTTCAGTTCTCAGTGGATCCAGATTGGATGTCGGTACAAGTGTGATAGATGGGAGTAATGGAATATTTACACTAAACTCGGGTGCCGGAATAATCACAGCTCACACACAAGGTCTTTCAACAGCTGCTAACCAGGGAAGTATTCAGGTTAGCGGAACAAGAAATTTTAATACCGGAGCTGATTACACTTACGATGGTTCTGTCGCTCAGGTAACAGGAAACGGACTTACGGGTGCCAATAACCTGACCATTCTCAATACCAGCACAGGAGTAACTCTTTCAAATGCTGTCACTGTTGCTGGTACATTAACTCTTACTGATGGGATACTAACAACTTCCGCAGCGAATCTTCTGTCAATAACAAATACAAATAACTCAGCTATTTCCGGTGGCTCTGTCGCTTCGTTTATTAGCGGGCCGGTTAGATGGACCTTCCCGTCCGGTCTTGTTGCAGGTTCAACTTACAACTTTCCATTAGGGAAAGGAGGCACTTATCTGCCTTTTTCATTGGTTAATCCGACAACAGGAGCTGGTGCTGTTACAGCTATGGTAGAAGCTTTTGCAGCAAATCCGGGTGGCGGAATTGATGCAACTTTGGCTTCAAAAAGTGCAACAGAATACTGGACTTTGGTAACTGCTGGCAATTTTACAAATAGCTCAGTTTCCTTAACCCGTCAAAATCCGATAGTTCCGCTGGATGCAATAGGTGGCAGTACCACAGTTGCCGGAACTTATGCATCTTTGGCGGGAACTTCAGGCACTTATGGTGTCACAGGTTCTAATACGATCGATACAAAAAGGAGTTTTGTATTAGCAGAGAAGATACAAACAATATCAACAGGTGCAATAGGCGGCTCACCATTTTGTGTTGGGGCAAATGTTTCCGTTCCATTTACCATCGGAGGTACTTTTGCTGCGGGAAACGGTTTTACTGCCCAGTTATCAAACGCAAGCGGAAGTTTTGCTTCACCTGTAGCAATAGGTACATTAACATCAACTTATGCGGGAACTATTCCAGGAACTATTCCAATTTCTACTCCAGCAGGAGCAGGATACAGGATACGTGTTGTCAGCAGTAATCCTGTCAGAACGGGATCAGACAATGGGAGTAATATATCCATAAATCTTCAACCAGTAGGTCCAACGCTTAATGTCAAAACACCAAACCTGGCTGCAGTCTGTAATGGGCAGTTAGTATCAGCTACTTTTACTGCAGGCAGTGGCGGAGTAGGATGTACTGATGCTTTTCAATATCGGTTTGATGGCTTGGGAGGCTGGTCGAGTTATGTTGGAGGAACTAATCTCAATACTTCAGGACGAACATCCGTAGATATTCAGGGGCAGAGTTCAGGTTGTATGGGAACTGGATGCATAGGGACTGTATGGGTTACTCTAGCGAGTTGGACAGTGAATCCAAATCCTTCGTCTCCCTCAGTTACAAATGGATCCAGATGCGGATCAGGATCAGTCACTCTGCAAACTGGTGGAGCAGTAGGAGGGGAGGATTATAAATGGTATGATGCTTCAAGTGGAGGCAATCTCCTTCAAACAGGGGGCAACACTTTTTCAACTCCTTCAATAAGTTCAACAACAGCATACTATGTAACCAAATATAATACAACATCGCTTTGTGAAAGTTCACCACGGACAATAGTTATTGGAACTATTAAAGACGCTCCTGCGGTAACTCTTGGTTATGCATATCAGAAAACGCTTACAATTGATCGTACAAAAGTAATTGGTGGTTCCGATCTTATAAATTTCCCCGTTCTGATAAATATTACAGTTCCTGAATTAAGAAATGTTCTACTGGGACATGTTGAGAATGTAAACGGATATGATATCATTTTTACAGATGCGAATTATAATAAACTCGATCATCAGGTTGAAAGATATGATCCCTTAACTGGTAATTTAGTTGCATGGGTTAGAATTCCTGTATTATCGGGCTTAGTAAGTACGCCAATTTTAATGCTTTATGGTAATCCTCAGATTACTTTGAACCAATCTGTTAAAACAGTTTGGGATCCGAACTTCAGAGGTGTCTGGCATCTAAATGGAGTTGATTTTTCAGATGCAACCAGCAATTCAAACAATGGTATAGACTTTGGGTCTGCTGACATAGCCGGGCAAATTGGGAATGGGAAAAGTTTTAATGGAACAACTAATTATATAGATGCAGGGAATAATTCCAGTCTTTTTATAAATAATTCAATAACTGTTTCTTCCTGGGTTAATAGTAATAATCCTAATAGCGGGCATATAGTTAATATGGGTGGCGGATGGGGGGATCCAGGCTATTCATTATTCTGGTTTGAACCAAGTATAAGGATTGAGTTACAAAGGCCACTGCCGGAAAAATCAATCTATGATGTACCCAGACCTTCTTATAATTCCTGGCATTATATAGCTTTTACATGGGATATTACCTCAAAATTAATTCAGACCTATATAGATGGGGTTGTTGTTGGAGCAGGATATGCTTTTAATGGACCAATTGGTAATCCCACACAACATTTAAATATAGGTAAAAATGCAAATCAGGCAGGGTACGTTTTTAATGGCATAATTGATGAGGCAAGGGTTCAAAGTATAACAAGAACTGCAGGATGGATTGCAACAGAATATAATAATCAGAATACTCCGGGTACATTTTATAGTGTAGAAGGTGAGGGTCCTTGCTCAGTTTTCAAATTTAGCGGGCTTTGTTCAGGCTCACCTATAACTTACAGTGTGCCAAATCCTTCCACTCATACATATTTATGGTCTGTTGTTGGAGGAACGCCTTCAGCTCCAACAGGAAATATCATTACAGTTACATGGAATGCATCAGGACCATATTCCATTCAACTCACAGAATCGAACGGAAGCTGTAGTGGAAGTTCAATCAATTATAACGTGGTTGTCAACTCCACAGCAGTAATAACCAGTTCCGCGACAGCAAACTGGTGCAACAATATCCCGAATACCTACACGTCAACGAGCTCCAGCAGCACAGCTACCTT
>JANYIW010000414.1 GCA_025358645.1 Bacteroidales bacterium | reverse complement strand
TCTCTTCAATCTGATTATTTTTAGTTGTGTAACATTCAAAATAAGTTCACTTTTTCTGATTGTAACATTACTCTTTTATTTAAATAAGCAATTCACTAAGAGGAGTATTATCTTAATTCTTATTGGGTCTCTTGTGTTTATACCTTACCTTATTAGAAACTATTATTTATCCGGCTATCTCATTTATCCTTTACCGTCAATTGATATTTTTAATGTGGATTGGAAGATTCCTCTTGAGAAGGCGATCGATGAAAAAGCATGGATAGTTAACTGGGCTAAAATTCCGGGAGTTTCTTATCATGAAGTAATTAAATTGAAAATGTTTGAATGGATAGATCCATGGTTTAAAAATTTAGGGGATAATAACAGGATATTTTTATTGGTTAATTCTTTCTCCATAGTTACATTAATAATTATGGTTTTAAAAAAGGATTATTTTTTTGCGGCCATTCAATCTATTATCCTTATTAACCTCACATTTTGGTTTTTAATGGCGCCTGATCCCAGATTTGCTTGCGGCTTTATAATATTCGGTTTTTCATTAACTATCGCCTATTTCATAAAAATACTGGAGTATTCAAGACTATCCGTTATTCCTAAATATTTCAAAATAGCAATGATACTCTTATTATTATCTTTAATTATCTACAATAAATCCTATGCATTGGCAGTATTAAAAAAATATTCTCTGATGCTGAAGCCAGCGCCATATGAAATCGTTGAAACAAAAGTATATAACTCCGGATTTGATTATAGAATGCCTGTAAATGATGAGGATAGATGTTTCAATACTGTAATACCTTGTGTTCCTTATCCGATTTCAAACGTTGTTCTGCGAGGAACTGATTTGCAGGATGGATTTAAGGTGGTAAAAAATATTCAGTGACATTTCTTTAATAGCGCTGAAAAAAAATATCTTTTGAATAACTTTTTACCTTAGTTGATTCCGTTTATATCAGTAGAGGCTTCGCTTTGTAGGAGTTACCTGAAGAAGAAAGGAGAAGAAAAATGCCGGTCAAGTGCTGGAATAGAGGGGCTTATATCTCACCTGAAATGCGCTCACAGGATGATAAGAAATTACCTAAGAGGTACTGATGGTGACAAAATCAACACATTATTGGCTGCTACAGGATATAATCCAGAGACAAATATTGCCTCCAGTATAAATATCCAACTCTGATGAAGTAACGAAAAACACGTATTAATAAGAATTAATAAAATTGTGGTTTTAATAGCCTTTTCCTGGGATGATGGAGCTGTCGAGGATCTGAAACTGATGGATCTTTCCTTAAAGTACAAGATTCCGGGATTGTTCTTTATACCGGTAACCAATACTGAGAGAAATGTATTATCCGGGGAGAACATAAAAAAAATTGATAGTAGTGGTTTTGAAATCGGAGCTCACACATATTCGCATAAATATCTTTCAAAACTTTCTTTGAATGAGGCTCAGTTGGAAATTGTTTCCGGGAAAGAATATCTGGAACAACTGCTTGGTAAAGAAGTTAATCACTTTTGCTTTCCCGGAGGAAAGTATAATAGTGAACTGGTAAATATAACGCGGAGATATTTTAGTTCCTCGAGGACAGCCGACACTGGTGCACTATTAGGAAAAGACTCATTCTTAATCCGTCCTGCTATACATTTTTATGATCGTGGTAAATTGTCGCTGCTTTATAATAGTGTAAAAAATATGTCGCTCTTATGTCCGGCTATTTTAAAGAATTTTTCCGAAGACAGGTACTTTGATCTTTTAAAGAAAATAATTGAAGCTCTTAATAATTATAAGGGGACACATAGAATGATAGTGTGGGGTCACAGTTGGGAGATCGAACAGTTTTCTCTGTGGGATGATCTGAATGATTTTTTTCTTTGGTTAACAAAGAATTATTCATCGAATCTTCGAAATTATTCAGAAATACTTAAGAGTAATAATATATCAGATATTTAACAGCATTTTAAGAATGTCATGTAAAAGATCATTGCTGTTTTATGGAGAATTGCCTCCTGAAGCAATTCATGGGATCGCCTATTCTAACATGATGAATCTCAAACTGTTAGAAAATGATTTTGAAATTGTTATAATAAAGGAAAAAAGCGCCTTGAGCAGTAAAGACCCTGTAGCGCTTAAAAAGATCTATAGGCGAGTAAAGGATCATTGCCTGATCCTTCTTAAGGCATTTCGAAAGAAATTTGATTTCTTTTATCTGACATTCTCCATTTCTTTCATGGGTGGACTGAAAACGCTTTTTTCAATAATCTGTTTCCGATTATTTAACAGGGGTAAGGTAATACTGCATATTCACCGCGGAGATTTCAATATGTGGTATAATGAGAATATATTCAACAGGTTGCTGGCAAATATGGTGATAAAATTATCAGAAAAAATAATAGTTTTATCTGATATTCAGAAGATATCATTT
>JANYIW010000386.1 GCA_025358645.1 Bacteroidales bacterium | reverse complement strand
ACGATATAACTCCAGGTATGGACTTCTTCATGTATCCGCGCCCTACAACATACACATTCGGTGTTAATATTATTTTCTAAATTTTAAAATATGAAAGAAATGAAATATATATTACTATTAGTGCTCGGGCTTAGCCTTACGCTTGGTTCGTGCCAGAAATTTCTGGAAGAAACACCTACAGGATCTCTTACTGACAAATCAGCGGTTACCAGTTATGCCGGTGGTATTGCTCTTACTACAGGTGGTTACAGGACTTTGGCAAACTGGACAGCTGGTTCAGCGTGGTGGGGTGGAAACCTTGTGAATGCTATGGAATATGCCACAGGTGAAGCTTATTCTCAGTACCAGGCAGCAGATCTTTATAAATTTGAAACCGATGTTGAGAGTGGTGACAGTGGGTATTTTATTGATCCATGGAACAACTGGTATCGTGGTGTAAGAGATTGTAACCTGGCTATTAAAATGATCCCTGGTGTTACAGGTATGACTGCTGCTGATAAATCGAAATCGCTTGGCGAACTTCGTACACTCCGCGCATTTTATTACTTCTGCCTTGTTCGGCATTATGGCGACGTCCCGTATAACACTTCAGTTCTTACTGATATTTCCCAGGCTTCAAAACCACGTACTTCTCTGAAGGCGATCTATGACAAAATTATTGTTCCGGATCTTGAATATGCTGTTAACGAGAGTGGTCTTGCTGATGCTAAATCAACTGACGGTCGCGTTACAAAACATATTGCAAGGATGATCATGGCTGATGTTTATCTTAATATGGCAGGCTATCCCTATCAGGAAGTAAATGCGGATGCTGACACCGCAAAAAAATGGTGTACAGATGGTTTGTGGACTATGAAAGGTTATCCTGTTATTAATGCAAGTGCGAAAGATTTTATGCAGAAAGCCAAGGTACAACTTGATTTCGTGTATGGCCTATATCCATTGGGAGATTTTGCTGATCTTCGTATGTCTGAGATGAACAATAAAGGAGGAGCAATCTTCTCAGTTCAATATTTATCAGGTACCAGAAATAATGACGTAATACAAACTTTCCTGCCTCTGGCAAGCCAAATCTCTCAGAACGATGAAAACGGAACAGGAATTCCCAGTTTAGCTTATCGTAATTCCTATAATCCAACTGACAAACGGGTTCAGGAAAGAGTTTATTTCTTTACCAGCGATAATATATCTACAAAATATGATCCAAACGAGGGTCCTGCTTCAAAGTTCCCCTTGCCGTTTCTTTTTAAATATTATGATGTAAAATCCATTAAGGTGGGTGGCGGATCAGGCCTGAACTGGCCTTTATACAGGTATGCCGATGTTCTGCTTATGCTTACCGAAGTAAACTGGGCTCTGAAAGCAAATGGTGTAGCAATCTCGGATGCTGATATAGTTAAAGGTATTAATGAAGTAAGAAACAGGGCTTTAGTACCAACTTATTTAGCATCAGATATAAGTCTTCTTACTATAATGAGCGAACGTGCTTATGAGCTGATATTTGAAAATAAAATGCTCTGGGATCAGAGACGTACACGTATGACTCTTAAGGATGGTAGTGGTCAATTTGCTGGTGTTGAGAATTTTGTTGGTCATCAACCTACAAATTTTAACTTCCAGTTTAGTCCCAAACATCTGTTATCTCCGGTTGCATCAACAGAACTTGATAACAATAGGAAATGCTTACAGAATTATGGTTGGAGTCCTAAACAAATAGGCCAATAAAGTGTTTTAATTAATCTGATAAACATACGAAAATGAAAAAAATCATATTAATATTTTGTGCGCTGGCTCTGATAGTTAGTTGTACTAAACAAAAATATTATGAAATACCGTTAAATTCTGACGGTACTGTATATCTGACAGGTGTTCCAACTGCAACTACAACTGGGATAAGCACACTGGATGCCGGATTCTCCGTCACAGCTACTTTTGTTACGGCAAAGGCTGGCGATGTAATGAATGTAGAATTGCTGCAACTTCAGGGCGTAGCAGGTCAGGCTACAAAACAGTTACTGCCAATGGCAGGCACACAATCAACAGCTACAGTCGCTCTTGTAGGTACAAAATTGCAAGCTACTGTTACTTATACCCGGGATGTAGCCAAGATGACTAAAGCAACTGATTTTGTTACCGTTGTCTTTAACGGAGCTACAGATTATAACAAGCTGAAAGTCCCTATGGTTCCTGCAACAACTGTTTCAAAACCAAAGGTATCTGACAAAGAAATTGATGTGGCCCGTACATCGGAAACTGCTTTCTTCAATGTAACTGTTGTTCCAAATGAGGCTGCCTATACCGGCAATCTGGTTGTAAAAATGAAGAACGGGAACCATGCTCCTTATACAACTGTTACAGGATCTCCTTTTACCGGTGTACAGCCTTATCTTGTTCCAATATCAGGAACTGATTTTGCTGCTGGTAAAGATACTATGTACTATAGTTTCACAGCTGCAAAAGGAAGTTATGTGGACGAGATAATTTATAAAGTCATAGTCCGTGATCCTTATTTCTACCTGAAAAAGACTTGTGTTTTGACATTTGGCGGGTCTACAGCAGCCAGGAATCTTCTTATTAATGCTGGTGTAGCTTCTAATAATGCAACAGGCCAGTTAGAGATATCTAATTCCCTGCTTCTTAAGGGTGGTACAGCATGGCTTGCAGCAGATCCTTCTCATAAAATTGGATTTGTTCCTACCACTAGTGATATGTATGCAGCGAACAATTTAACTGCAGCTAAAGCAGCTTTTAACGCAGCAATACCTACTATAACTGCAGATCCTGCTAATCCTGCTTACATCTATAAGATGACACTTGGTCCTCTTGCATCAGATGTTTATTACGGTATGATCAAAATGGTTGTAACAGATCCTCAGGCTCGCTCAGTATCAATTGAGTACAGGATTGGAGATCAGTATGCTCATCTTTTAGTAATACAATAGTATTATTTATTAATGGCACTGCTAAAATATTAGCAGTGCCATTTTTTTTTAGGCGCCCCGTACATCCTTATTTATTATATTTGACTTTTACTTGTTAAATAAACGCCATGAGAAAAACATTGTTAAGAACACTTTTAATCTCTTTGACTGTACTAATTGGTTCCAATCAGTTATATGGCCAAATTGTTCAGTCATCAAAAGTTGATTTTTTAAATGCCCCAGTACTATTTAAAGAAGGTGGTAAATCCTATCAACAGGTCATTGCCAGCTACAAGGCGGAAATCCCGGGGAAGATTATCTTTGCAAAAGATGGTAAAGAACTTCTGAAGGCCGACCTTGTAAAAGGAAATAACAGATTTCTGCTTACTGTTCCTGCAGTTACAAAACCGGGTAAGATTTCCATTTCTGCTAAAATAGATAGCAAACCTGCTGAGAAGTACTCTGTGACAATAGTTCCGCCTAAGAAATGGGAGATCTATTTTGTACAGCATTCACACACCGATATAGGTTATACACGTCCACAGTCTGAGATTCTTGCCGAACACATGCGCTATATTGACTATGCACTTGATTATTGTGATAAGACTGATGTAATGCCTGATGATGCTAAGTTCCGGTGGAGCTGCGAATCTGCATGGGTAACAAGGGAATACCTAAGGTCTAGACCGGCGGTACAGATAGCAAGATTGAAAAAGAGAATTGCGGAAGGGCGTATTGAAGTCACAGGTATGTATTGCAACATGGCTGAGATATCGGACGAGAATGTTATGTATGATTTCCTTCAGCCACTGAAGGAGTTTAATAAGCTGGGTATCCCCGTCAAAACAGCAATGCAGGATGATGTTAACGGTATCGCGTGGTGTATGCCCGATTATTTTAAGAACACTGGAGTAAAGTACCTGGTAATGGGTATCAACCAGACAAGATCAATACTTCCATTCGATATGCCTACTTGTTTCTGGTGGGAAGCTCCCTCAGGAGCAAGGATGCTGGCATTTCGTGCCGACCATTATATGACTGGGAATGAATATGGCATTGAGAGTAAAGCTATCATGGCAGAGAATATGCTTGGGCATCTTGCTGATCTTGACAAT
>JANYIW010000324.1 GCA_025358645.1 Bacteroidales bacterium | reverse complement strand
ATCCCCATTTACATCCAAATATTTCTGATCGCCTGGTAACTGGCCAAAAGCAAGGGCTTCCGCACGCTCACTCTCAGCCCATGTTCCTTCAACTATATAACCACGCATCTGACCCATAGGTTGTCCTTCCTTTAAATACATAAGGGAGTTAGAAGCTGCATTGTAGATCTGGTATCCTCCGCCTGTGGGTGTTTTAAGGCCCATTGGCAGCGAGTTCAATAATTTAAGCACCTTGCTTCTGTTCATTGAAATATTTATGCTGGCGCTCCATTTGAAAGCGCCTACAACCGGATCAGCTCCAACGGTAATTTCGAGACCCTTGTTTTGAACTGAACCTACGTTTGCCAGTATTTGAGCGCTTGGTGCACCTGTATAAAAAGGAACTGGTTTGTTTAAAAGCAAATCAGAAGTCATCTTTTTATAAACATCAACAGTAGCGGTTAACCTGCCCTTAAAAAAGGCCATATCCATACCAAAATCGGTTTGTGTGGTAGATTCCCACTTTAAATTCACGTTTGCTGCACTTATTATCCCATAACCAGTATCTGTTGTTCCGGTACCATTGTAAGGATAATTTAAACCCGATCCTATTTTGGCTAACGAGCCATAGGGAGCTATTGCCTGATTACCTGTTTTTCCCCAACTGCCTCTGAACTTTAAGTCGGAAAATAAGTATAGGTTTTTAATAAAGTCTTCTTCAGATGCCCTCCAGGCCAGTGAACCGGAAGGGAAGTAGCCCCATTTATTATTTTCGCCAAACACCGAAGATCCATCTGCCCGATAACTTACTGTCAGCAGATATTTGTCGGCAAAACTGTAATTAGCTCTACCAAGCAATGAGTTAATGATCCTTCTCGAATCATAAGAAGTTCTGTAATTTGTCTGGCTTGCCCCCCCAATATCATAAACCCCTGTGATATCTGAGGAAAAGCCTTGAGCCTGTAAATCTGATCCGTAGTTAACAGATGATTGCTGTTCGGCTACGCCTGTAAGGGTTATATGATGTTTAGTGTTTATAATTTTATTATAGGTCAGGATATTGGAATTCTGATAATAAAGACTTTTATCATCAGTTAAATTACCGATACCATTCACCGGCCTTCCAACTTTTGTAAGTGAGTTATAGTACATTCTTTTGTCAGAATTATAAATTCCTGCTGCACCTGTAACCTTAAATGTAAGCCCATCTGTAATCTTAAATTCGAGGAAAGAATTAAGATTAGAGGTTGTGCTGCTTAGTTCATTAAAAGAACCCATTGCTGTAGCCATTGGATTCCAAACATCTCTGTCTCCGTAGGCGATTGGAGATCTGCTATAATTACCCAGGGCATCATACACCGGTGTGCATGGGTCAAACCTGAGAACTGAATTAACAGCCTGTGATAAAATATCAACATACCTGACTCCTTCACCGGAAGGAGGTATATTACCCTTATCCTTAATGACATTCATATAAAGAGCTGCCTTTAACCACTTATTAACCTTAATATCGAGATTAGACCTAAGAGTGTAGCGTTTGAACTGTGTATTAACAATCAAGCCTTGCTGATCAAAATAACCACCGGCAATAAAGTACCTTATAGCATCTGTTCCACCCTTTACAGAAATTTGATGCATCTGCAATGAAGCTTTTCGGAAAAGCTGATCTTGCCAATCAGTACCACCTGTTTTGTTTAATGCAGCAATCTGAGCATCAGTAAAAGGAAGGAGCGGATCACCATATAAGTTTTGAGTTGCCTTCCATGTATTTTGCATTCTGGCATATTCAGGGCCATTAAGTAAATCAATTTTTTTCACAATAGACTGAACACCATAACTGTAGCTATAATCTACGATTGGGGCGCCGATTTTGCCACTTTTTGTAGTAACAAGGATTACGCCATTGGCACCCTTGGATCCATAGATAGCAGTAGCGGAAGCATCTTTCAGAACTTCTATGGATTCGACCTCATTGGGGTTTAAAGAACTTAGGTCGCCTCCCTGAAAACCATCGATTACCACAAGAGCATTATTACCGCCGGTAATTGAATTTCCGCCGCGGATCCTGATAGTTGCAACTCCACCCGGGGCGCCATCATTATTTGTAACTACCACGCCTGCTGCATGGCCTTGCAAAGCCTCATCTGAACGAATAGAAGGTAACCTGACAAGATCAATTCCTTTCACGGAACTAACAGATCCTGTAATATCACTTTTTCTTTGGGTTCCATATCCTACAACAACCACCTCATCAAGATTTTGAATATTGGGCGCTAAACTAATGTTAAGGACTGACTTTCCTGTCACTGGAATTTTAACTGTGGCATATCCAATAAAGGAAAATACCAGTACCGAATTATTATCCAGTATCTCAATAGCATATTTACCGTTTATATCGGAGATTACACCTTTGCTGGTACCTGCTAAAGAGATATTTACACCAATTAAAGGTTCATTCGTTGTGGCATCAATAATTGTCCCGGTTACAGTGACAGGTTGATTGATTGCAGCTGAAGGTGCAAAAACAATTAATTTATCCATAACTACATATGACAAATCAGTGCCTTCCAATGCTTTGTCTAAAACTGAAGCCACCGTAGCTTCATTTATGTTTAGATTAACAACCCGGGTCACATCAACCTGATCTGTTTTGTAAAAGATTTTGTAATCACTTTGGTTCTCAATAGCCCCAATTACATTTAAAAGGGTTTGAGTTTCATTATTCAGCTTGATTATGCTGGATTGTCCATACCCGGTGGAAAAACCCTGCAGCGTTGCAAGTATAAGGAAGACAGTCATTAGTTTCATAATCAGTAAGGTTTTTAGCAGGTATTTTTTTTTGAGAAATACACCCAAAAACAAATTTTTTTTCATAGTTTTGTTAGTTTTAATATTAGTAAATGCCCATGTTACAGCTTTAAGAAATTCATGGGGTAGATTAATTTAGAATTGCCGGAAGATGAATCAGCATTTTCCGGTTTTTCATTTCTGGTTAACTTAAGTTTTGGTTCTCTTCACAGGCGGCAGGTTTTAAGGTTTCTACTTTTTTCTTAGTATTTTGGAAATGATTATCGTATCCTTTTCAACTTTGTAGACGATGGGTGTAGTTATTTTTATAGCTTCAAGCACCTGATAAACTGTTTCATTATGTACAAATTTACCACTATAGCGTTCAGTCTTTAACTCCATATTGTCAATTTTGATCCTGACATTAAACCATCTTTCCATCTTTATTGCAAGATCCTCAAAGGACTCGCCGTTAAAAACAAGCATTTGGTCTTTCCAACTGACCTGGCTTTCCGGATCTACTTTCCTGACCGTAATCGAATTTAAATGAGAAGTTGTCTGATCAGGCGTTATCCTATTTTGTAATGTAGCCATTTCATTGGGTTTAATGATAATGGCCTTCTGATCTCCATGTATATCTTCAACTTTAACTTCTCCCCTCACAACAATGGTTTGTGTTTTTTCATCACCAGGGTAACATTTGACATTAAAGGCGGTACCTAAAACATTTACTTTTACATCGCGCGTATTTACCACAAAGGTTTGTCCACGTTTTTTAACAACATCAAAAAAGGCCTCTCCTTCCAGCGTAACATCCCTTGAAGATTCTCCAAATATAACAGGATACCTGAGTTTGCTGGCAGAATTAATCCACACATGTGAACCATCGGACAGGATAATCTGTGCCTTTTCTCCCAGAGGGACTATGATTTCATTATAAGCAAGTTCCCGGGCCTCAATGTTGTGACTCCGAAATGCGTTCCAGAGTGAGGATAATCCAATAATCAGCAGGCTCACTGCGGCTATCTTAAACCATATAGAATTGAAAAAAGAAATCGTCCTTGCTGAATTTGGCTTCTCCTCATTAATTAGCTTCATCAGCTTTGATAAAAACTCGTTTTTATCAACAATTATCTCGCTTTTGCTAGTATTCATGAGGGTCTTAAGAACATTCACCGCTGTATCGAATGCCTCTTTTCTTTCGGGATGAACAGCGATCCAGTCCTTCCATTTCTGAGTTGATTCCGAATTTGTACCTTCTACAAATTCACGGAATGATTCGCTCAGAATCAGTTCTCCCAAATCATTTAAATCAGTTGTTTTCAATTATTTAACGAATTAATAATATTCCGGTATTTAACTGTATCACGGAAATATTAATTATTTATACTCAGTTAAATGATTTTTTTTAATAATCACTTAATTACGCATCAGCAATAAACCTCTGCTGATTAGATTTCTGACAGATTGTACACGCATATCCAATATCTGTGCAATAGTTTCAAATTCCATCTCTTCAAAATAACGCAGATAAATTGCATGCCGCTGACGGGGTGTCAGATGGTTCAGTAACTGGATGATTTTATCCTGAGTTTCTTTTTCAACCTGTCGGGATATCATGAAATCCTCAGCGGTGTATTCAACCATTAACAACTCCTCAATGTCCTCATCAATCGGAAGTGTTTGTCTCTTTAATTCAAGGAAATCAATAATATGATGTCGTAATGATTTGAAAAGATATGGGGTTATGTCGTTTACCGGTTTCAAATTATTGCGGTTTTTCCAGAGCTTGAGGAATAAATTTTGAATACAATCGTTGACCAACTCCCGATCGCGGGTAAGCTTCATCCCATAGCGGAACAAATTGTCATGGCTGGCAAGAAATATTTCTGAGAATGCATGCTTGTCGCCTTGAAGAAATAATGACCACCAATGAGCTTGATTCATTTAATAAAAACCAGTTAGCCAGATTTAAGATTTCAGGGTTACAGTTAATCTTCACTACAAACAAATTTAAGAAATTTACTTCATTATATCTTCTGCGAGTTGTTAATTCTAAAATTATTAACGGACATTGAATAATTCA
>JANYIW010000222.1 GCA_025358645.1 Bacteroidales bacterium | reverse complement strand
TGAAGAAATAAACGCATAAGATAAATTTACCCGATTAAATTATAATTGCCCTCTTATGAAATACAAGCTCCTGCCTGTTGTTTTGGCAATTTGCCTGTTATCAGTAACATACCGGCATTCTGTTGCCCAGAGTCAGCCAGCTGGTATGAAAATATGGTTCAATCACCCTGCTGATAACTGGAATGACGCATTGCCTGTTGGAAACGGGAGATTAGGCGCTATGATATTCGGTGGAGTTGAAAAGGAACACCTGGAACTCAATGAATCTTCAGTTTGGACTGGTGAACCAAGATGGGATGCTAATCCTCTGGCCCTTAAAAGCCTCAGTGAAGTCAGGCAACTTGTATTCAATGGGAAATACAAAGAGGCAGAAGACTTGGCACAGAAAAATATTCTCGGGTCAAAACCACAAAACCCTGTTGCAACAAATCAGGCTCTCGGGGATATTTATCTCGATTTTGGACCCCAAAGCAATCTGTCTGATTATCATCGCGAGCTTAATATTGAAAATGCTATTGTAAGTGTTTCATATACAGCAGACCAGGTGAACTATCTCAGGGAAGTTTTCTCCAGTGCTCCAGATCAGGCTCTGGTAATAAGACTCTCAGCAGACAAACCCGGATCTCTCAATTTTACCCTTCATTTATCACGCCAGGGCGATAAAGCAACTATTGTCGCGATGGGTAACGAAATCGATATGAGTGAACATGTTGGCGACGGAATCGGGGTGAAAATGTTCTCCAGGCTTAAACTTGTTGCTGACGGAGGATCTACCCATTCAGGAGGTGATAGCATAAGAGTTGAAAAAGCAAATAGTGTCACTATTTTTCTTACTGCCTCTACAGATTATTTTAAAGCAGATCCTTCAATTATTACTAAAACACAATTAGAAGCTATTGGAACCCAGCCATATAATAATATAAAAAGAAATCACGTAACTGATTATCAGTCATTCTTTAAACGGGTGGAACTTGATCTCGGATCGAGTGATGGAAATTATTTCACTACTGATGCCCGTATAACCGCCTTGCAAAACGGATACGTTGATACTGACATGATAGAATTATATTACCAGTTCGGCAGATATCTGCTAATCAGCAGCTCACGTCCCGGGGGTCTGCCTGCAAATCTTCAGGGTATATGGGTAGATGGTTTGCTTCCGCCATGGAGCGCTGATTATCATATAAATATTAATATTCAGATGAATTACTGGCCATCTGAGATAACCAATCTGGGTGAACTACAAGAGCCTTTCATCGATTTTATTGACGCCCTGCGTCCAAACGCACGCCGGACAGCCAGAGAAGTATATGACATGAAAGGAATTGTGGCTCATTATACCACAGATCCATGGCATTTTACTGAACCAACCGGAGCAATTGTTTTTGGCATGTGGCCAATGGGAATAGCCTGGAGCTGTCAGAACATCTGGGATCATTATCAGTTTGGCGGAGATAAAGAATACTTAAGAACAAAGTCTTACCCGATAATGAAAGAAGCAGCTGAATTTTGTATCGATTGGCTGGTTGTAAATCCTAAAACCAGATACCTGGTCTCAGGACCATCAGTCTCACCTGAGAATAGATTCAAAATTCCGGGTGGTACCGGAAATGCCAGTATGGTTATGGGACCGACAATGGACCACATGATCATACGCGATCTCTTACAGAATACAATTCAGGCAAGTACAATCCTTGAAGTGGATAAATCATTCCGTAAGAAGATGGAAAAGACTCTTGAAAAGCTTGCTCCGACAAAGATAGGCTCAGATGGACGGATTATGGAGTGGACTGAAGAATTTGCAGAACCAGAACCGGGCCACAGGCATATCTCTCATCTTTACGGGTTGTATCCGGGAAATCAGATCACACAACAGCATAATCCTGAATTCCTTGCGGCTGCCAGAAAAACCATTGAGTACAGGCTTGCCAATGGCGGAGGTCACACCGGATGGAGTCGTGCCTGGATAATTAACTTCTTTGCACGTCTTAAGGATGGCGATAAAGCTTATGATAATCTGCTTGAACTCCTGAAAAAATCTACCCTTAATAACCTTTTCGATAATCATCCTCCTTTTCAGATCGATGGTAACTTCGGTGGTACAGCCGGTATAACCGAAATGCTTTTGCAGAGTCATGCCGGAGAGGTGGAGCTTTTACCGGCTTTGCCTTCAGCCTGGAAGAAAGGGTATATCCATGGACTAATGGCACGTGGTGGATTTCAGGTTAATATAGATTGGGAAAACGGGAAATTGAAACAGGCTAAAATCACCTCAAAACTCGGTAATCCTTTGAAACTAAGTTATGCAGGTAAAGTAATTGAAATAGCTATTACCGAAAAAGGAAAAGAATACCTCTTTGGAGAAAATATTATCAGGTTAAACGATTAAAGAATCCACACGACGAATCCAACGATGAGAATTTCCATTTCGATTGCTATAATTTCCTGCCTTTTATTAAACAACTGCACAAAAAAGGCTGAACCTGGTCTTTTAATA
>JANYIW010000302.1 GCA_025358645.1 Bacteroidales bacterium | reverse complement strand
GCCTTGTCTTATTATAAGAGTCAACATAAATAAGACTCCCGACACATATAAAATCAATAACATTATTTTGAGATCCGGGATAATACTATTTCCTGTATTCTGAATTTCGCTGACAACAGCACTGTCGGTCTGGAATGCTCTGATAACAGGCTTAATAACAGTATAATGAATTGAGATCAGCGGGAATAAAAACGAGGTCAGAATGCCTGCTAACAGATATATTCTGTTTAATAAGAAAAACCTTTCATTTCTCAGGAAAAGTATGAATACCAGCGTGAATCCCGCAAGCCAGGTTACTGATTTAATTAAGTATAATGCAAGCGCTTCCATTATTTTCGCTTTTTATCTTTTGACAATTCCTGTCTGGTATCCTCCAGTAACTCATCAAGCTCTTTAACTGTAAGGTCCTTTTCGCGGGCAAAGAATGAAGCCATTGCCGGAAAAGAGTTGTTGAAATAATCCTCCATCAGTCCAAATAACCGGCTCTTCGAGTATTCACTTTTAGATATCAGCGGATGATAAAGATATACATTGGCGTATGCTTTATGTCCAACATAACCTTTCTTTTCAAGCACTCGCAATACTGTCGATACTGTATTGCGTGCTGGTTTCGGGTCGCTGAAACTGTCGCGGATATCTTTAACAAGACCATCATTCATGTCCCATAAGATCTGCATTACCTGTTCTTCTGCTTTTGTAAGCTGCATAACATTTATTTATCGGTTTGCGGCTTGAGGCATGCGGTATGCGGTCAATCCTTCAGAGCAAAGATATGACTATTTATATAGTCATGCAACTATTTTGCAATAATAATGACTATTATTTTAGTCATTTATTGTAATGTCCTGATATTCTGATTATTAAAAATCAATTGTAGCAGAACCACTCCGTGGTTCCATAAATAAATCCAGAACCACGGAGTGGTTCCATAAATAATAGGTTCCACCAATTATAGTTATGATTGAATTTTTTTAACTAATTTGCATCAGCAATTAATTTTAAAAATTATATTATGAAAAGAAACATTATTTTATCATTATCATGTGCAGCAGCGATGTTAATCATGCTTCCTTCCTTTGGCCAGGGGTCAAATAAACTTACTGAAAAAGAGAAGAAAGACGGATGGGTTTTATTATTTAACGGTAAAGATTTTAAAGGCTGGCGGCAATGCAATGGAACTGCTATGCCTAAAAACTGGATCATTGAAGATGGCGCCATGAAAGTTTTTACCAGTGAAGGAAAGAAACCAGGTGAGGGTTCAAACGGGGATATTGTATTTGGTGAAAAGAAATTCAAAAACTTTGAGTTATCAATTGAATGGAAAGCCAGTAAAATGGCAAACTCAGGAATCTTCTTTAATGTAAGAGAAGTTCCGGGACAACCTATATACTACGCGGCACCTGAAGTTCAGGTACTCGACAATGTCGATGCTACAGACAATAAGGTTGCCAGTCACCTTGCAGGGTCATTATATGATATGATTGCTGCAGATCCAAAAACTGTTCATCCTGCCGGTGAATGGAACTCGATTGTGATTTCCGTTAAAAATGGTAAAGTAACTCATATTCAAAATGGGGTAAAGGTTGTAGAATATGAATTATGGACACCTGCATGGGATGCTCTTGTTGCTAACAGCAAATTCAAAACATTTCCGGGGTTTACAGAAGGAATTGCCAAAGAGGGTTTTATCGGACTCCAGGACCATGGATATCCAGTATGGTTCAGAAATGTAAAAATCCAGGAGATAAAATAATAGATGACGATAGATTGGCTTAAGCCTCTGGCTCGATTATACCTGCCGATTTATCTATGTGAATCTGATACTACAAAAATAGTATATGCCGGTTATTCTTCAATAAAGAGGAATTACTATGTCCGAACACTTCTGAAAAAAACCTGCCAGCACACTTTTATAGGGCGGCGATTGTATTGGGATGTACCAAATCTTTTTAAGTCTCACAATCTTGATATGATCATTTCAGAAATAAGCCCATTTACATTAAATCATTTTCTAAAATGTAATGGATACATAGTTCCTGAATGGGTTACAATGAGAATAAATATCGATCGGCCAATGAGTGAAATCTGTCAGCGACGTGCTTCCGATTTTTCAGATGTAATACGAAAAATCCGGAAGTATAAACTGACTTATGAAATACTGAGGGCGAATGAAAGTTTTAAATGTTTTTATGATAAATTTTACGTGCCTTATATGACTAAAAGGCATGGAGCGGAAGCCTGGATTGAGGATTTGAACACAATGTGGTCACCATCTCCTTCTTTTTTTTTGATGGCGGTCAAAGAGGATGGGGTGATTGTAGGCGAGGCACTAATCAGAAATACAGGAGAATCTCTCTTTTTATCGCGTCTTGGACTACTGGATGGCATCGTGGAATATAGAAGCCATGGCGTGATAGGAGCGATATACTATTTTAGCATGCTCGAGGGCCAGAAAATGGGATGTCGTGCTTTGAATGTTGGAGGTACACGACCATTTCTGACTGA
>JANYIW010000296.1 GCA_025358645.1 Bacteroidales bacterium | reverse complement strand
CTTCTTCATCCTGTTCCTGAATTTCTCTTTATCCTTTAAAGAGTTATTCTCCTGTTTAGGCTTTGGATAATAAAATGCTCCCTTTTTATGGCTTTTATATATTGTAATAAAATCTAAAGCAATCTGAACTTTTTTCATACTAACTATTAATAAGTTTTACAGCTTGTTTGCTATCTGAAAATTTATGATTCAAACTGTATTATTGAAACCTCAAATATGATAACCTTTCTTAGGTAATTGGTTACATAACTTTTAAAATTCGTTACATAATTCACACATGAAAAGTTGTTGCAAAAAGGTTAGTTTAATATTTCGCATTTCTTTAATATTTATAACGAATCCGTCAGGATATACTGGTATTAAAACTGCTTAATCTGATGCCTTCAAAACATCTTAAGACGCGAAGAAAAATGTGTGAATTTTATAACTTTTTTCTAAAGTTGTATAACATATTAAGAGTTAAGATTTTTCAATTTTACAGTCGGATAAGACGAAGATGTTATACGTTTAAATAAGAGCTATTAGTGACCTTCCTTTTGTCTCTGCGCTTATATTGATTAATAACATTGTAATTGGTTAAGAAGAGACAATGATTAGTTTAAAAAATAAAAAGTAATAAGACATGGAAAATTCAAAAACAGATTGCGTAACAGTTCTTAACAGCATCCTTCTTTTGATAGATTACCAGACAAACATTATTAATGGTATAGCGTCGGGTGACAGAACAGAAATAAAAAAAGCTGTTGTTGCTTCTGCAAGAGCTGCGGGCATTCTTAATGTCCCAATAGTAATGACCTCTATCAATACCAAAGAAAATGGCGAGGTAATAAAAGAACTCCGAGATCTGTTTCCGGGAAAGGAAGTAATAACCCGGTTGCTTCCGCTTCCTGATGCTTTTGAAGATGAAAGGGTACTTCAGGCTGTAAGGAAGAGCGGACGGCAAAAGCTGGTTATAGCTGGTTTATGGACTAGTACATGTTTTGCCAATACAGCTATTCATGCCATACAAGATGGGCTTGATGTTTATGGTTTGATTGATGCTGCAGGCGACACAACCCTTGAAGCTCATAATTCGGGTGTACAGAGAATGCTTGAAGCAGGCGTGACTCCTATAACATGGATGTCGCTCACGGCCGAATGGATGAATAGCGGGTCAAATTCTGATGAAAGGGAAGTAACCAATGAATCATATGGAAAATATAGTGCGATGCTATCCTATTTAGCAAATCAACAACCATTAGTCCACTATAAATAAAACCAAACATTGAATTGATCTAAAATGTGTGGAATATATAATACTTCAACAAATTTATATAATATATATGTGGGATAGTGATCATACATTTGCGACATATATTTCATTAAAATAAATCAAAAATGACCGGTAATATATCCACAAAATCACCTGATGAAGGTAAATGGATTGAGCAAAAAGACAGGCTCAGGCAAAAATTTTCCGATCTTACTGATGAAGACCTTGAATTCGAACCTGGCAGCATGAGTATGATGTTCGAAAAACTAAAGGTTAAACTTGGAAAGTCCAAGGAAGATATGCACAAGTTTATCGAATATTTAAGCCAGATTTTTTGATAGTTTAAAATGATATCATCGAAAAACTGAGTAAAAAACCTGGTCACGATTACTCTTATCTTGCTAACCTTTTCCTGGAAGTTCAGAGCACTACAATTGAAAAATATTTTATAATACAAAAAATTGAACGGGCAAAAGAATTGCTTATTTATTATAGGTTGAATCTAACTGAAATTGTTTATCAGTTAAACTTTAATAATATTCCTCAGTTCTCCGGCCACTTTAAGGAAGTCACCGGCCTTACTCCTTCCCAATATCAGAAAATCAGCCACATACAACATGCTGTACAGGCGAATGTGTGAATAATGTAACTTATTCCAAAAGTTATGTAACAGTTATTTATGTAAAGGGAATCACCTTTGTAATACGATTGCTTTATACTAATTATTCTGAAAAATTATTTAAAGTATTCAGTATTAGAAAAAAAATTGATTAAAAAAAAGGGGAAATTCTTCAATATAAAATACTAAATAAAATATACAGCTGAAAAAAAAAATTGAACATTTTTTAAAATCACTGGTTATTATATTAAGAGCAACAAGAATCTCACTTTTTATCAAATAATAAATTTTGAGTCAGACTAAAAAAGAAAGAAATTGGATTATTAACAACCTGACGAGTGAACTAAAACAATAAGTCGGAAAATCGAATAAATCATATGGAAAACGGAATAACTACAGTAGGCACAGAAATAAACACAAGGCAGAGTGTAAATGGGAGTTTTTTCCTGAGTGATTACCCGGTTGATGTTACAGGAAGAAATCCTATCCTCGAAAAACTGGCCGTTGAAGGCCATCAAAGTCTTATGGATTATGTTACCTGGGTGGGTCTTGCAAAGGATCCTAATGTGATTGTACTCTCTTCTTCACACCATTATTATTATGATGCAGAAGATTTGAAAGAGATTACAACTGTTTTGAATCTGAAACAACTTAACCATATTAAAGAAATTAAGGATTTTCTCCATACTGTTTATCATATGATTTCTTATAAAAGTTATTTTGTCGGAAGTTTTGTTGACAGAAAAAATCAGTTTGGATTGTTTTCAGATACCAACACCTTTCAGCATGGGTTATCCGGAACCGCTGATCAATTAGAGAATGGCATTACATCAAGAATTCCATTCGTTAATATGATGTATAACATAATGGACTCCAAAACTAACAGGAACCTAACAAAAAAGACTGTCTCATTACTTTTAGAGGATGCAGGTCTTAAGGTTCTGGATATGAGTGAAATTAACGGACTTACTTGTTTTTGCGCACAGAAAATAAAGACCTCCGCGGGGTATGAATGACCTCATTCCCAAAACAGAAAATTTTTGTATTACAATACGGAATTTATTATATGGAATTTAGTTTCTTATGGATATCTTTGTAACCCTATATCGCCTCCACATCATTCCCTTCCTTAAAAAGTGGAATCTTCTGAATTATATTCTGGGTTCAATTGATATTTTTGCGATTACATTAGCATTCCAGTGCACATATTTTATTTATTTCTCGGGTCAGGGCGGTTTATTTTTTACTGACCGGTTCTATTTAATTCATTTTTTGTGGATTCTCCCTCTCTGGCTCCTGATACTTTACTTTATAAAAGTTGCAGAAATTCCGCGTACAAAACGCTACAGGGTTCTGTTTATTGAATATCTGCAATCTGCAATAGTACTTTTCATTCTTTTAACATTTGTATATTTTGTATTTAAACTTTACATAATACCCCGGTTATTCCTGACAGAATTTACATTCCTTGGATTTCTGTTTCTGTTTATTTCAAGATTAGTTGAGTACAAAGCCTTTAAAAGCTATAGAGCGAAGGGCTATAACAGGATAAATATAGTTCTGATAGCTGACGAAACTTCAGAACCATTCATTGAAAGCCTTTTGTCAAACAAGGAATGGGGTTACAGGATCTTTACTATTTTCACCGAATCGACTTCAATAAAAGATAAGTATGAAAAGAAAATTATAATACTCCCCGGAAAATTTGTGAAAGTATTAAGTGACCTGATGGAAGTTGATTTGATTGATGAGGTACTTTATTTAAAAGGTAAAGTTAATCCGGCCGAAGTCAGAGAAATAATAAGATCATGTGAAGAATTGGGAGTTACATTTAAACTTAAACTTAAAGAGAGTAAAATCAAACTTACCAATGCTTTCAAGACGAAAATTGCTGATGAAAAATTTTTGACATTCATTAATGTTCCTCACAACCCATATTCACTGGCGCTGAAAAAAATAATGGATATTTTCATTTCACTTTTAGTAATAATTGTTTTGTCACCTATCTTCATAATTGTTGGATCAATAATTAAATTAACATCACCTGGCCCCATTATTTTCAGACAGGCACGCGTAGGATTAAGAGGACGCCAGTTTTTCCTGTACAAATTCAGGACTATGGTTGCCAATGCTGAAGATATCCGTAAGCACCTGGGAGATAAGAACGAAGTAGATGGTCCCGTTTTCAAGATGAAAGATGATCCAAGAGTAACAAAAATTGGCAAATTCCTGAGAAAATCAGGATTGGATGAACTGCCACAACTTTTTAATATTTTAAAAGGTGAGATGTCATTGATAGGTCCGAGACCGCCACTCCAAAGCGAAACAGTACAGTATAAGCGCTGGCAGTTAAGACGATTGTCAGTTAAACCAGGGCTCTCATGTTTCTGGCAGATAAAACCTGAGAGGAACAATATCAGATTTGATAAATGGATGGAACTCGATTTAGCTTATATTGATAACTGGTCGCTACGGTTGGATTTATTAATTCTACTAAAAACAGTCGGAACCGTATTCAAGAGAAGCGGATTATAGAAATCGGAAATCAGAAATTGAGAAAATTATTAAGATTTATACAAGGGCACTACCTTAATCCAAGTAAGCTGCCAAAGCTGATTTCAAACCGTCTTCAAGATTTAATTTGTGGGTATACCCAAGTTTCCGCAAACGGGTAATATCAGTAACTTTTCGCATTGTACCATCCGGTTTTGACTCATCAAAAAATATTTCACCATTGAATCCTGTTAATCTTTTAATCTTCATGGCCAGCTCTTTAATGGAAATCTCCTCTCCTGTACCTATGTTTATGAAATGAGGAGGATGAAAATCAGGTTGATCCAACAATTGATTCATCTTAATAATATCATTTATCTCTGCATTCTCCATGACATAAACACATGCTTCAGCCATATCGAGAGAGTACATAAACTCGCGTAAAGGAGTTCCTGTTCCCCATACATTTACAATTATCTGCTTTCCATCCTTACTGCTTCCAGTATCTGATAAATGTTCAGAAGCGGAATTTCTTCCTCTAATGGTTACCCCATACTTTTCAAGAATATTTAATATCGGTTCCTTTTCTGAATTTCCTGATATTTTCTCTATAGGATTTCTATCAAGATCTCTCCGAATTGCCTGCCAGTTATCATCCTCAAGACATTTACCAAGAAATATTTTTCTCATTAATGCCGGAAGTACATGTGATTTTTCAAGATTAAAATTATCTCCCGGTCCATAAAGGTTTGTAGGCATTACAGAAATAAAATTTGTTTTGTACTGCAGATTAAATGACTCACACATTTTCAACCCGGCAATTTTAGCAATAGCATATGGTTCATTTGTAAATTCAAGCGGTGAAGTCAAAAGATATTCTTCTTTCAAAGGCAGTGGGGCATTTTTCGGGTAGATGCAGGTTGATCCGAGAAACAGAAGTTTTTTTACATTATATTTCCATGAAAAATATATAACATTACTCTGAATCGATATATTCTGATATATGAAATCTGCCCTGAAGGTATTATTAGCCATAATACCACCAACTAAAGCAGCAGCAAGGAATACATATTCAGGACGTTCTTTTGCAAAGAACTCGTCAACAGATTTTTGATCTAAAAGATTTAATTCTTCTAATGTTCTTAATATAAGATTATTATATCCTTTTTGTTCAAGGGTCTTTTTTATTGCCGAGCCTACAAGTCCCTTATGCCCGGCCACATAAATTTTCGATGATTTATTCACAATAGTGCAAATTATTCAAAATAGTTAAATGTACTGAAACCGCCTTTTCTGAGATAACTTTCCCTCTTCATCAGAACAATGTCTGAAGAAACCATATCTATAATTAATCCATCGAGGTCATATTCAGGTATCCATCCAAGTTTCTCATTAGCTTTTGTTGGGTCGCCAAGAAGAAGATCTACTTCTGTTGGCCGGTAATAAGCAGGGTCTATTTTCACAACAATGGGATTTTTCCCTGACCGTATTTTAAATTTTTCAAGATGGTCTTTCCCGACAGATTTAACAAACAGAGAATCATCTATATATGTTATACTTCCTGTTTCATTCTCTTTTTCGCCTGAAAAGGTTAATTCAACTCCTATAGAAGCAAAAGACCTTCTTATAAACTCCCTGACTTCAGTTGTAACTCCGGTGGCAATAACATAATCATCAGGTTTATCCATCTGTAGAATAAGGTACATTGCTTTAACATAGTCTTTGGCATGTCCCCAGTCCCTTTTTGATGAAAGATTTCCCATAAACAGGGTATCCTGCATTCCAAGCACAATCCGGGAGAGAGCCCTGGTAATCTTTCTGGATACAAATGTCTCTCCTCTTATTGGAGATTCATGGTTAAAAAGGATGCCGTTACTTGCGTGTAATCCATAGGCTTCACGATAGTTTACAGTAATCCAGTAGGCATATAATTTGGCAACTGCATAAGGACTGCGTGGATAGAAAGGAGTTTTTTCAGTCTGAGGAACTTCCTGTACCAGACCATAGAGTTCAGATGTGCTTGCCTGATAAATCCTGGTTTTATCTTTCATCCCCAGAAGACGAACTGCTTCTAAAACGCGCAGAGTACCTATGCCATCAGTATTGGCTGTGTATTCCGGAACATCAAAACTTACTTTAACATGACTCATTGCTCCAAGGTTATATATTTCATCCGGATGAGTTTCCTGAATTATCCGCGTAATATTCATAGAATCACTCAGATCGCCATAATGAAGGATGAAATTTCTCTTTTTTACATGTGGATCCTGATAAAGGTGATCAATCCTGTCAGTGTTAAATAGTGAGCTTCGCCGTTTTATACCATGTACAATGTATCCTTTCTTTAAGAGAAACTCTGCAAGATAGGCGCCGTCCTGACCTGTAATGCCTGTGATTAATGCTGTCTTTTCCAATTTTATAAGTTTTAGATATTTGATCAGTTCTAATAATATTCAATTGTATAGTAAACAGTTTTATATCTGTCTTGTTTAATTAATGATGAAACTTATTTCAGATTTATCCATACTAATTTTATGAATCAAACGCCATAACCTCCTGAAAGATTTGGAAATGCGGCTTTCCTGAAATATCGATGAATTTTGAATTAAATAATCTTTTTAATAAATTGCACCATAAGTAAAGGTAGGGAAAAATATTTGTCGGACCCATATGAAATTTGACATAAATATCTGATTATACGCTATAAGAATGAGTATCAACGCCATATTCTTAACCTTATCTTAATATATTCTTAATCCAGTTTTAATTGGCAAGGCGGATATTAAATCTAAGTTAGCCTGATAATATAATCCAGGAAAAAACTAACTTTTTTAAAAACTTATTTCGAAAAAATCCCAACTGTGTACACTTATTTTCTTTATGATAAACAATTATAAATTGAAATCCATTTTTTGTGGAATTTCAAATATATTTTACATATTTTAAACTCAATACCAATGCAAAAAAACAAAATACTTAGTCTGTTATTGTATACACCTGCACTATTTTTGATTATAACAATTTCATGTGTCCCGGTCAGGAAGATACAGTATTTCAACGATACAAATGAGCTGGAAGAACCAGGAGCGAATCCCCGCACTCAGAAGCTGATCATGTCATTCGATAAGCTATTCATTAAGGTACTAAGTACCGATCTGCCGACCAGCCAGATATTCAATTCTTCAGATGAATTGAGATATAGCGGAGGAAATAACGGGGCTATCGGATACCTGGTTGATGAGACCGGAAATATTGTATTCCCATTTGTAGGAAAAATAAAAGTAGGTGGGCTAACGACAGCCCTCGCTTCAGAAAAAATTCAGAAAGCATTAAATGAATATGTATCAAATACTTCAGTAATAGTAAACTACATTGACAACCATGTAACTGTAATGGGTGAAGTTCAACGTGAAGGGATCTATCAATTTACACAGGACAAACTCAATATATATGAGGCAATTGCACTGGGTGGTGGTCTTACCCGATATGGAAATCGTAAAAATGTCATATTGATAAGACAGGAGGGAGATAAAATATATCACCATATACTTAATCTTACAGATTCCAGGATTGCCGGTAAAGCTTATTATTATATTCTGCCAAATGATGTTATTGTGGTTGAACCGTTGAAGTCAGTTTCATCAAGTTATCAGAATATTACATTCACTACAGTTCTAACCTCAGTCACTACTCTGATTGCGGTATTGTTATTTACAGGTGTTAAATTTTAAATAAATTCAATTCATATGCTAAAAACTAATGACTCTGATGCTTCAATTGCGTTATTAAAACGGTTTCTTTCAAGAGCACTTTCCATAAAGTATTTCTACATTATTTGTCTGCTGCTTTTTGTATCAACAGCATTTTTATATAATAAGTATTCTCAAAAAGTATACAAAGTAAATGCTTCAATAATTCCTTCTAAAAACGATGCTTCAACGCTTCTCAGTTCAAATGAACTTTTCAGAAGTATTGGTACATTACAGACAGATAAAAATATCGAGACTGAAATTAACAATCTCAAATCGTTTGCTCTGGTAAACGCAACAATAAATAAAATGAATTTTGAGATCAGTTATTTGAAAAGTAAAAACGGATTTTTCAAACAGACCACCGAGCTATACAATGATTGCCCTTATTTTGTCACTATTGATAAGTCGCATCAACAACCAATTGAAACAAAATTTAATGTGGTAATTCTAAATGATGCCACCTACAGACTGTCTGCATCACAAAATAAAGTATCACTTTATAATTATCTTGATAACAGGATTGTCAGCGAGAATGTTACTTTGTATATAGATACTATCTGCAAGTTCAATGAAACAATTGAAAACAGATTTTTCAAGTTCTCGCTTACCTACAACAAGGAAAATCAGCCTTCAAAACCTGAACCCGGGGTATTATATTATTTCACACTTGACCATCTTGATTATTTGGCTATGGCTTATCTTGGAAAACTTGATATTAAAAGAGTTTCGCCAATGGCTTCAATAATCACAATTCAGTTTAAAGGTCAGAATCCACAGAAGACAATAAGTTTTTTAAATAGTTTCATCAATACCTATCTCGAAGACAACCTGGCAAAAAAAAATAAGATTGCTTTAAGCACTCTGAATTTCATTGACTCTCAGATATCAGAAATGTCCGATACCCTTGCCTTATCAGAGACTAAACTCAGAAATTACAGATCAACCAATCAGGTAATGGACCTTAGTTTCCAGGGGCAACGGCTTTTTGAACAAATGACGCAAACTGAGACTGACCGCACTAATCTCAGAGTACAGGAACGCTATTACAATTATATTCTTGAAAATTTTAAGACCAATAAGGATATCTCGGGTGTTGTCCCGCCATCAGCAATGAATGTTGCAGATCCCATTATGAACCAGCTCATTACAGAACTTCAATCGTTAAATTCCCAAAGAGCTGGTATCGTAGCTAATAATAATAGTTCCAAGAATCTATTTCTTGGCCAGATTGATAACAAAATCAAGTTTCAAAAACAGGCTATTATTGAAAATGTTACAAATAACCTGAATACTTTAAGCCTTTCAATCAATGAACTGAATTACAGGGCAGATAAAATTTCAAAGGAAATATCTCAGGTTCCTAAAACGGAACTGAACATGGTAAGTATCCAGCGAAAATTCAATGTGAATAGTACGGTGTATACCTATTTACTCCAGAAAAGATCTGAAGCAGCAATCTCTCTGGCTTCAAATTATCCTGATTATGAAATGCTGGAACCCGCAAGAGATGTTCAGTCAGTTCTGGTTGCTCCAAAGAGAAAACTGGATCTGGCTATTGCGATTTTTATGGCACTTCTCATCCCTTCATTGTATATAATCGGTAAAGACCTGTTTAACGATAGAATTATGAGTTACTATGATGTTGAACATATTTTGAATCGCTCTATTATAGGTGTAATTTATAGTAACGATAGAAAAACCGAATCAGTTGTTACAGATTTTCCAGGCACACCTATATCAGAATCTTTCCGAAACTTACGAGGCAGCTTATTCCTTAAACTAAAAGCTCAACAATCAAAAGTTATTCTGGTTACTTCTTCACTGCCGGGTGACGGGAAAAGCTTTATTTCTTTTAATCTGGCAGCTTCTATTGCCTCTGTTGGTTACAAAACAGTTATTCTTGACTGTGATCTTCGCCGTCCTAGTCTTCATAAGAAATTTGGGAAAGAGAACTCGGTAGGCCTGACGAACTACATGGACAATAATGCCTCACTCGAAGAGATTTGTAATAAAACGGTAGTTGAGAATCTTTACTTTATACCTGCAGGTCCAATAATACCAAATCCTTCAGAACAGATTGAATCAGGAGTACTCGACGACCTGATAAATAAATTAAAGAAAGAATATGAATATATAATTATCGATACAACACCGATTGGAATTGTTGCCGACGCTTCTTTATTAATAAAATATGCATCACAAATTCTGCTTGTATCCCGAAATAATTTTACAAATAAAGATATTCTTGCCGGCGTCATAGATAATCTCAACTCAAAACAGATCGCAAACTATGACGTTGTTTTCAATGATCTGAGTTTTAAGAAGAGCCCTTATAAGAATTACAGCAATTATTACCTTAAAAAATAGTAAGTAAATTAAAAAGGTTAGTCTGGTTTTACAACCTGACTAACCTTTAATTAAATCCCAAATCTGTCTATTCCTCCCCTCATCACTCGCCTCTCATTTTTCGCTTCTTACTTCTTCCTGCCTACTAATTATTTTTCATCCCTCACACCTTTCAGCCTCAGAAGCATCCGCGAAGGAGGCTCACTCCACAAGCCTCACTCCTTATTTATTCTATCTGATGATGTTTACGACTCCTTTAGTGAATCCTTTTTCAGAAGACTTAATTAAATAGTAGTAAGTACCAACAGGAAGAGCATATCCATTCCAAGTTCCATCCCAGTCATTTTTGTAACCGTCTGACTGGTAAACGGCTTGCCCATATCTGTTGTAAACAGTCACCTGAAGTTTGCCATACTGTTCAAGATCAGGAATATACCAGTAATCATTAACTCCATCATTGTTCGGGGTAAAAAGAGATTTTGCGTTATCAAATGTCGGAAGAGTAACTACCGATTGGGTTACATCGGTTGCCGCATTCCAATTGCGATCCCCTGCCTGCCTGGCAGTGATTGTAAAATTACCATCTTTATTTATTACCAGCGCATTCCCGTTTACTTTAGCAATTTCAGGATCGGTTATATCAAAGCTTACGGAAAGTCCGCTGGCTGCTACAGCTTTAAGTTGGTATTCCTGTGTAATTCGTAAACCTGCTGGCAGCGCATCAAAGATGATAGTCTGATCTGCCTTTTCAATTCTCAGAACACCCTTATTATAAATAAAATTATAGTTTGATGAAACAGCTCCTGATACATTGATTTCGTAATCTCCGGCATCTGAAGTCTTATTTGCATTAGTTTCTGTTACAGGAACAACGTTAAGAACTGAGGCATCTTCACTATTTCCAAAACCTGAATATGAAATTGACAAAACAGGATTCTCAGATCCGTAAGCTTTGGTTTTGGTATCAGCAGTAACTGTAATGGTTGATTTATTTACTGTCAGGGTACCTGTTACATACGTGAAGTGATAATTATTGTTTACTCCACCAGTTACTGATATAACATATGATCCGGCAACGGCCGAAGAAGCTGATCCAGGACTTGAAATTGTAAGTCCGGATAAAACATCACCGGATACAAGGGCACTGACAGAGTATTCAGTTCCGGTAAATGTTAATAATTTTCCGTAAGATTTAGAGAGATCATTAGCAGTTAAAGTCAATTCTTTGGCCGAAATATCAGCAATTAATGTGGGTTGGGTTAAAGTATAGTTGACCACACCAGTTCCACTTATAGTAAACCCGGATGTTGAAACTGACTTGCCGGTACCTGCATTCTTGTCTGCAAATGTTCCTTCGGTTGCTGAAGAGGCAATGAAAACAACATCTCCTGTTAAAACACCTGACAGGCTGGCGCTTACCGTATTTATAACAGCAGCCGTGGTTCCGTCATATACTTTATTACTTGCTGTTACGCCTGATATAGTAAGAACTACCGGGGTAATACTGGCTGTAGAGATCGGTTGAGTCAGAGTATAATTTCCGGCATCAGTTCCTCCCAAAGTAACCCCCGATATTGAAACAGGCTTGTCATTACCGGTATTTTTATCTGTAACCGATCCTGTAGCTCCTGATGAAATAAGAGTGACATTATCACCACCGAATACCCCAACAAGAATTGCACTAGCGGTGTTTAAACCTACAGAGGTTGTTTCATCATAAACTTTATTATTTGCTACAATTCCGGTAATTGTCAATTGTGCACTAGTAATGTTGGCAGTTGATACAGGTTGTGTAAGAGAATATTTTCCTGCATCAGGTCCGCTCAGATTAATGCCTGATATCGTGACAATCTTGCCCAATCCTCTATTCTTATCAGCAAAGTTTCCTGTTGCTGAGGTTTTTACTAAGGTAACAACATCTGACCCGAGCACACCAATAAGGATTGCACCCGAGGTGTTCAACACCGCAGTGGTTGTACCATCATAAACCTTATTATTTGCTGTTATTCCTGTAACGGTTAATCCTGAGAAACTTATATTAGCCGTAGTTAAAGGAGCTCCGGTTAACGACAAAGTATAATTAGATGCATCACTGCCTGAAATTGATGAGCCGGTAAGACTGACCGGTTTGCTTGTACCGATACTCATATCATTGAAAACTGCCACCGCGTTAATATTGACATTATCACCAGTCACTTTATCTGGTATAGTCAGGCTGTTTAATAAAATAACAGCGGAAGCTGTACCATCGTAGTTTTTATTACTGACTGTAAAAGTTCCGCCAATAGTAAGTACTTTACTTGTGATGTTTGCAATTGCTGTCGGAGCACCAGCGAGCGATAAGGTATAATTTGCTCCATCACTCCCTGTAAGTGATGAACCGGATAGACTAACTGTTAAACCAGTTCCGATTACTTTACCCGCAAAGACTGCAACAGGATTCAGGCTAACAACATCAGTACCTATTTTAGTGATAAGGGTTAAACTATTAGCTGAGATGTTTGCCAAAGATGTACCATCATAAACTTTCCCTGCTATGTTGAATGAACCTACAATAGTCAGCACTTTAGCCGTGATATCAGCTGTTGCTGAAGGTTGGGTTAAAGAATATTTATTCGCATCAGTTCCACTCAGTGTGAAGCCTGATATAGTAACTGCTTTGCCGGGTCCGACATTTTTATTTGCAAAAGTTCCTGTGGCCCCGGTTGAAACGAGAGTGACATTATCTCCACTTGCAATGCCAACAAGTGTGGCACTTAGCTTATTTAAGACTGCATTAGTGTTTCCGTCATATTCTTTGCTGCTAACTGTTACACCGGATATTGTAAGGGACTTTGAGCCATATACCCTGAAATCAGTAATATGAGTCCCTGAATTAGTAGAGTTAAATATCATATTCACCCTGATGTACCTACCGGTAGAACTTACATTATACGTATCTCCATCATCTGTGGCAGGATTGTCATTTGTTTTCTCAGCAATTTTAGTGTATGTTACATCATCAGAGCTTATCTCTATATTATAGTGATAAGCCCGGACCCCATCAAAATAATTGCGAATAACTATTGAAGTTAAATTGCAGATGTTTTGAAGATCAACTTTCCACCAACTCGGATATGTAGGAGCGCTCCAGAATAAGTTATTTGATCCATCTGAATCGTTTGCGTAGGATGGCCCATAACTACCATCAGTCGTCTGAGCTGAAGCCGGTTTATTTAAGGCCAGATGAGACGTAACTACGTATGTGGCTGTAATCGTGCCATTTGTAGTAATATTTGTAAATGTATAGGTTGACAATGGACCTACTGAAGCACCATTCACTTTCACATCACTAATCTGAAATCCACTTTTTGCGGCAATATTAAATACCTGATCAGCATTCAGATTAACTATTACCGATCCAAGAGTTCCTTCAGGAGTTATTGTACCACCTGTCGTTTGGGTTACAGTTAAAACACGGGTTGTGGAAACAAATGTTGCTGCAATAGTGTGATTTGAAGTTATTGGAGTGAAGCTATAAGTAGAAACTTTACCAACTGAAGTGCCATCCACAACAACATCATCGATTGCAAAACCACTGTTGGGTGAAATGGTGAATGTCTTGGTTGTACCTGTAAGTACCATTTCATTTCCCGTGGGAGATATTACACCTCCTGTACCAGCAGTTGCATTGATAATGAATGTATTAGCACTGGGAGTTCCATATACTCTGAAATCACAGATCTGAGTACCAAGATTGGTGGAGTTAAAAGTCATGTTAACTCTTAAGTATCTTGCCCGGTTAGTAACGGGATACATATCTCCCTCAAACGTAGAAAGATTGGTATTAGTTTTACTGGCTATTAGGGTATATGTAATGTCATCATCACTTGCTTCAATATTATAATTATAGTATCGGCTTCCATCTACATAATTACGAATAATAATTGAAGTCAGATCGAAAAAACCCTGAAGGTCTACCTTCCACCACTTAGGATATGCAGTGCCAGACCAGAAATTTAAGATCGATCCATCTGCATTATTGGCATTAGCCGGTGAACTTCCTGCTTCAGAATTCTCGGCAAATGCCGGTTTATTTAAAGCCCGGGATACCACGCTGTATGTAACTGATATGATGTGTGCAGCACTGACAGCGGGGAAAGTATAGGAAGATACTGCACCAACCGGTTTGCCATCAACAGTAACCATAGAGATCTGGAAACCGGTATTGGCTGTAATGGTGAATATCTGATCTGTATTCTGGTTAACAACTACTGCTCCTGAAGGAGTTATTGTGCCGTCGGTTCCAGAGCTGGCATTGATTGTAAATGTCTGGGAAAAGGCTGATAGTTGTAACAAAGCAAAAAATAAAATTGTTAATGAGTATTTTTTCATGATTTCTGATTTTAGGATTAAAATAAAAGGATCGATTAGCACAAAAAATACTAATTGGAACTATTTTTATTCTTCTGAACCTTATTGATCCTTACTCCTAGTGTTACCTGATGACTTCCAAAGGTGTTTATGGCTACATTGGAACTCATGTTATAAGAATAATTAAGAAGAATACCATCTATAACTTCCCCTCCCAAACCAAATCCGAATATTCCCCGGGTCCTGTAAAGTGCGGTTGCCCAAAAGCGGTCATTCCAGGTTATCGTTGGGGCAACTTCAAACTGCATAGGTATATCCTGACCACCCCGTAAAATCAAGGTAGGTTTGACAGACCATTTACCGTCTATTTCAAACAGATAAGCTGCATGTAAAAGATAATTCTTCAACGGTTTGTATTTAGTCTCTGTATTACGGTACCTCACAGTTCCGAACAATAGATTCGAAAAAAGAATTCCGCCCTCTGCCTGTTTATACCTGTAAAGAGCGCTTACGTCCGTAGCAAATTTGATTTTGGATATCACTTGCCCGTTATAAAGAGCCATATCCTGAACATAATCAGGATTGTTGTAATACTTTGAAAGGTCGATTGAATTTCTGAAGAACCCCATAGAAAGACCGAAGTTTATAATATGGTCCTGAGCTATATTTACCTGATAAGTATAAGTTCCAAGAAGCATGGTCTGTTTGAAGATATCAGTCACATCATAAATAAATCTCACTCCAAGTCCTACCTTGTCATTTAACTTATCATTATAGCTAAGCTGGTATGTTTTGGGACCTCCATTAATTCCGGACCAGTCGGAACGGTAATCAGCAAAGACAGTTTTACTGTTATGTATACCCGCATAAGATGGAGATAAAGTGAATGGATTTACACTATATCCTTCCATGAACGGAAATTGCTGTCCGTAAACAGCCACAGGTACAATAACAATCAAAAAGAGTATAATTTTTTTCATATTCATAGGTTTAAGTTTTCAAAGTTTATTTATCTGATAATGTTTACAACACCTTTTATAAAGCCTTTCTCCGAAGATTTAATTAAATAATAATAAGTAGCTGCAGGAAGTGGATATCCATCGCGTGTTCCATCCCAGTCGTTTTTGTAGCTATCTGACTGGTAAACTATTTGCCCAAATCTGTTATAAACGGTTACCTGGAGTGTGCCAAATTGGCCAATATCAGGAACATACCAGTAATCATTTACACCGTCATTGTTTGGAGTGAAAAGTGACATTATATTATCAAAAGCAGGAAGGGTTACAATAGATTGGCTAACATTGTTTGCCGGATTCCAGTTATGATCGCCTTCCTGTATTGCTGTGATTTTCACATTACCGTTGCTGTTAATACTCAGTTCATCATTATTTACACTGGCGATAGAAGGATCTGATGACTCAAAACTAACAGTGAGCCCTATGGCGGCTGTCGCAATCAGAGGCTTAACCTCTGTCATTCGTAAGCGTGCAGATATCTTAGCAAATGAGATGACCTGATCAGCCTTATTTATTGTGAGAACGCCTTTATTATAGGCAAAACTATAGTTTTTTGACGCAGCGCCTGATACATCTATTTCATAGTCGCCGGATTCTGAATTCTTATTTGCATTAGTTTCTGCAACAGGAAGCACATCCAGAGAAGATTCATTTTCATTATTTATGAAACCAGAGTAAGAAATCGATAAAACAGGGTTATCAGATCCATAAACTTTCGTTTTGTTATCAGCAGTTGCTACTATAGTCGATTTGCTGACAGTTAGTGCACCGTTTGAATAGCTGATCTGATAATTACTGTTCACTCCCCCCTCAATTGAGATAACATAAGTTCCAACATCTGCTGATGCAAGAGCTCCCGGACAGGTAATAATAATTCCGGACAAAGCATCGCCATTTACCAGACCTTGCTCAGCGTATTCAGTACCTGTAAAAGCTAAAGTGGTTCTGAAAGGCTTTGTCAGATTATCTGCAGTGATAGTTAATGCCTTAGGCGATATATTACCTAATACTGATGGTTGAGTTAAAGTATAGTTGGCACCATCTGTTCCTCCCAATAAAAATCCTGATCCGGAAACCGGTATCGTTGTACCAACGTTTTTATTTGCAAAGTTTCCTGTGGCCGCGGAGGATATAAGAATAACATCATCAGTTCCATAAACACCAACTAATGAACAGCCTCCTGCATTTAAGCCAGTGGTGGTTGTTCCGTCATAAACTTTATTAATTGCAGTTACACCGGATAATGTCAGGGTGGCCGGAGTAATCGTTGCTGAAAGACTTGGCTGTGTCAAAGTATAATTGCCGGCATTAGCTCCTCCCAATATGAAGCCTGAGGTTGCAACAGGCTTTCCCAGGCCGGTATCCTTATCAGAAAAAGTTCCTGAGGCTCCGGAAGAGATGATATTAACAGCATCACCTCCAAATATACCAGCGAGAATCCCACTGCCAGCATTTAAAGTTGCTGATGTTGTTCCATTGTAAACTCTGGTATTTACCGTTACTCCTGAAATTATCGTTCCTGCCGGAGTGATATTAGCTGTAGTTGTTGGTTGTATCAGAGAGTATCTCCCGGCATCAGGCCCACTCAGGGTAAGACCTGATATTGTAACTATCTTTCCTGATCCGACATTCCTGTTCGCGAAACTTCCTGTTGCTCCGGTTGAATTAAATGTTACATTATCAGTTCCGATTGTTCCAACCAGAGTTGCGCTTTCAGTATTAATTGTTGTTAAAGTAGTTGCATCATAAACTTTATTATGTGCCAAAATACCTGTTACAGTTAGAATAACTCCTGTGATATTTGCGATGGACGATGGTTGGATCAAAGAATAATCAGAAGCCGTTTTTCCTCCCAATGTAAGACCCGATATAGAAACAGGCTTGGCAGTACCAACATTACTGTCAGCAAAAGTTCCGGTAGCCCCTGATGTAATTAAGATTACATTGTCCCCTCCAAAAACACCTGAAAGTGATGCGCTACCAAAGTTCAGAGTTGCTGTTGTTGTTCCATCATAAACCTTATTGTTTGCTGTTAATCCTGATACAGTCAGACTGGCTGCTGTAATATTTGCAGTCAATGATGGTTGTGTAAAAGAATAATTACCGCCGTCACTTCCACCTAAGGTAAATCCGGATGTTGAAACCTGTATTCCTGTACCAGCATTCTTGTTTGCAAAAGTCCCTGTTACCCCTGTCGAAACCAGATTTACAACATCAGCTCCAAGTATACCAACCAGCGATGCACTTCCAGAATTTAGAGTAGCTGCAGTTGTACCGTTATATACTTTGTTATTGGCAGTTACACCTATTAAAGTCAGACCGGATGTTGTTATATTGGCCGTAGTTGTTGGCTGAATCAATATATAATTACCTGCATTGCTGCCTCCAAGTGAGAAGCCTGACGTAGTAACAGGTTTGCCTGACCCTGCATTCTTGTTTGCAAAAGTACCTGCAACACCTGATAATGAAAGATTAACAACATCGCCTCCAAAAACACCTGATAAGGTCGCACTAACTGTATTCAGAGTAGCTGTAGTTGTAAGGTCATAGACTTTATTATTCGCTATAACGCCTGAAATAGTGAGGCTGGCTGCAGTAATATTAGCTGTTGCTGTTGGTTGTGTCACACTATACTTAACGGCATCAGAACCAGAAAGCGTAAAACCAGAAGTAGTCACTATAATGCCTGTGCCAACATTTTTGTTTATAAAGGTTCCGGTTGCTGAGGATGTTATCAGAATAACATTGTCTGAGCCTAAAACACCAACAAGAATAGCACCACCGGTATTCAGTGTTGCTGAGGTTGTTCTGTTATAAACTTTAGAATTTGCTAAAACTCCGGCTATAGTAAGATTGGTAACCGGAATTGAAGAAAATGTAGCCGAAATTATATGGTTAGCATTTACATTATTAAAGGTATATGCAGACTGTGTCCCAATTGGATTATTGTCAATACTAACATTTGCAATCTCAAATCCGTTGTTTGGATTAATTGAAAATGTTTTGTTTGTACCCTGGTTAACCAGTACAGGTCCTGAAGGATTAATTGTACCACCGGTGCCAGCAGTCGCGGTTAATGTGAATGTCACAGTTCCTGATCCCCCCAGCGCTGCAATTTCACTGTCAGAAAGAACATGATCAATTAATCTTACATCATAAATCTGTCCGTTGAAATAATTTGGTGTTTCCTGTGGCTGTCCTAGTATGAATTCTGGTGTTGTGTATCCTGTAAATGCCTGACCGGCAGGTGTACTGCTTTCCAGGGAACCATTAATATAGATCTTCAACGTACTCCCATCACTTGTCATAAGGACATGAGTCCAATTCCCTATGGTTAATGCGGTATTTGATGGTCAATCGAGGACAGTAACATCAAACACCGCATTA
>JANYIW010000289.1 GCA_025358645.1 Bacteroidales bacterium | reverse complement strand
CATGCGTATTGCTGTTATTCTTATGATCCTTGGAATTCTGCAAGCTCGCGCAACAGACGCCTACTCGCAGAAGACAAA
This sequence comes from Bacteroidales bacterium, assembly GCA_025358645.1. Classification (GTDB taxonomy): domain Bacteria; phylum Bacteroidota; class Bacteroidia; order Bacteroidales; family VadinHA17; genus LD21. The sequence continues at coordinate 7,146 of JANYIW010000289.1, read as the reverse complement.
GCTTTCACTCAGTTTTTCGGAAACCGAGCTTGTCAAAGTACTTGACAAAATTGAGTCAGAAAGTGAATTTTTCTTCTTGTATAATGAAAAACTTCTGGACACAGAACGTAAAGTCAGTATCGATGCTAAAGATCAATTAGTCAGTGTGATATTGGATAAACTTTTTACCGGAACTGATGTACAGTATACTATCATTGACCGTAAAATCATTCTTGCACCCGGTTATCTGACTGAAGCATCACAACCTCAGCAAAAACAGCTTACCGGGAAAGTTACAGGAAAAGATGGCGCCCCACTTCCAGGAGTTAATGTTGTTATTACCGGAACCACTCAGGGAACCATAACTGATATTGACGGTAAATACCATACTGATGTTACCCCGGGAGCCAGGAGTATTACTTTTTCATTTATTGGAATGGAACCTCAGGAAATCAGTATCGGAAATCTGACTGAAATCAACGTGGTAATGGCTGAATCATCATTTGGTCTCGATGAAGTGGTTGTTATAGGCTATGGAACAATAAAGAAATCAGATTTAACAGGTTCGGTTGCTTCAATTCCTGAATCGAGATTAAAAGATTTACCTGTTACAAATGCGCTCCAGGCAGTACAGGGAGCTGTAAGTGGAATTAACATTATACAGGCAAGTAATGTCCCGGGTGGCATAACCAACTCAGGCGCCTCTACCTCCGTTATAATAAGAGGAGTAAATTCCATTTCAGCAAACAGTAATCCATTATATGTTGTTGATGGTATACCATTAATGAGTGGATCGATGAACGATATAAACCCTAATGATATTAAATCGATAGAAATTTTGAAGGATGTTTCTTCAGTTGCTATTTATGGTACCAGGGGTTCAAACGGGGTTATACTTATTACTACCAAACACGGAACTGATGGCAAACCGGTTATTAAATACGGAGTTTATACAGGTATGGAAACCATGGTTAACGTATTTAAACCTATGAACGGTCCGCAATATGTAGAAAAGTATGCTGCAGCAGCAATTCAAAATTTATCCCCGGCAACAAACCCTGTACCAACCGCAAGTGAATTGGCCAATTATAATGCCGGCAAAACCACAGATTGGGTAAAAGAAGTTACTCAGTCAGGCTTTATTCAGGATCATAACTTAAGCTTATCCGGTGGAACAAAGGGTTTAAAATATTTTGTTTCCGGGGATTATCTTCACCAGAAAGGAGTTGTGAAAGGGTATCAGTATACCCGTGCAAGTTTGCGTGCAAATATTGATGCCGATGTAACCGATTGGTTAACTGTTGGGACATCACTCTTTTTTGTGAATAATAATTCCGACGGAGGCCGTGCAAATTTATTGCTCGCCACTCAAATAAGTCCATATGGTCAGGAGTATGATGCATTGGGTAATTATTTTTTGATTCCAATGACTACCCAAACATTATATCCAAATCCTTTATTAGGGTTAAATACTTCTGCGACAAGACAAAATAAGAATCTAAATGGCATTTTTTATGCTGAGGTAAAACCCAATTTTATAAAAGGACTCAAGTATAAACTGAATACGGGTTATACCTATAATCCAACCTTTAATAGTAATTATACAGGCCGGTCGGCTAATAGTTTAATTGGTGCAGCATCAATGTCTAACACTCAAGCCACTAACTGGATTTTGGAGAATATCCTCAGCTATGATAAAACTTTGGGGAAACATCAAATTAGTCTGACAGGACTTTACAGTGCCCAGGAAAACAAAACGATTATTAATGGCCTGAATGCCAATACTTTTATTAACGATCAACTCGATGTCTACAATATGTCGGCCGGGGCCGTTCAAACTGTTTCATCCGGTTATTCAAGAACTGCGCTGATATCACAAATGGGGCGAATCAACTATTCATACTCGAGCAAATATTTATTTACGCTTACTGCACGACGTGATGGATATTCTGCATTTGGAAGCGGTACTTCAAAGTTTGCAACGTTTCCATCTGTTGCTTTGGGATGGAACCTAGCCAAGGAAGATTTTATGAAACAGGTTCCTGTTATCAATATTTTAAAATTACGGGCATCTTACGGGAAATCAGGTAACCAGGCAATAAATCCATACCAAACCTTGTCGACTCAAAATTTGGTTCAATATGTTTATAATGGGGCTACAGCTATAGGTGTTATTGCAAACCAGTTGGGAAACAGTAATCTGACCTGGGAAACATCCATTGGGATTAATATTGGTTTGGATTTTTCTATATTAAAAGAAAGGCTCAATGGAACTGTAGAGTTTTATAAAATGCAAACTAATGATATTTTATTAAGGCGGAATTTGCCTAATATTTCCGGGTTTTTAAATATCCTTGATAATATAGGTAAAACTGAAAATAAAGGTGTTGAAGTTTCATTAAAGGCGGTGATTTTACAATCGAAAGATTTTTTATGGGAAACAAGCCTGAATTTTACTGCCAACCGTAATAAGATTACAGAACTATATGGCGATAATAAAGACGATATTGGCAACAGGTGGTTTATTGGAAAACCATTACAGGCTGTTTACGATTACGATTTGGTTGGAATCTGGCAGGTAAGCGATGCTGCCTTAATGGCAACATTGGATCCAGGTGCTAAAGTCGGCGACATGAAATTCAGAGACGCAAATGGTGATAATCTGATAAATGAAAAAGACAGAGTTTATCTTGGAACATCCCTGCCAAAATGGATTGGGGGAATATCCAATGCCTTCACTTATAAAAATTTCCGTCTGAATATTTTTATTCAAACGGTTCAGGGTGTCTTGAAAAATAATCCGGTATTAAATTTTGCTGATCAGGGTTTGCAGATCAATCTTCCCGGGTCGGTGGGCTATTGGACAGCTGAAAATCAAAGCAATACTCGTCCATCTTTAAGAACAGGCACAAATTCAAGAGGATATGGTTACCCAAGTGATGCAAGTTATTCCAGGATCAAAGATATCTCACTAAGCTATAATTTACCGCAGGGGATTTCTGATAAACTTAAAATTGGCGGGTTATCTGTCTATTTAAGTGGCCGTAATCTTTACACATTTACCAAATGGAAAGGATGGGATCCTGAAAATACATTTACTTCAGGGTACACCACTAATTTTGACAATTATCCTAATGTAGCTACCTACGTCTTTGGGATTAATCTAACTCTTCGCTAATAATAAAAAAAGAATAAAATGAAAAAGACAGTCATATACTTTTTAGTAATAATCATTGGGCTATGCTTGTTTCCTTCCTGTGAAAAAAGCTTCCTCAATGAAGAGCTTAAATCTACTTACGCTCCGCAGAATACACTAAAAGACTCTTTGGGCTTTGATGCTGCCATCACGGGGTTAATATTCCAATTTCGCCAGCAATGGACAGGAGAACCACAGGGATTAATTTGTGTTATGCATCTGGGAACAGACATCACAATTATGGTGCAACCCCAGGGAGTGGAAGTTCCATATACTAATTATGCTGCATTAAATTCGCAGGACCAGGGTGCAAGTTTTTTCTGGAGTTGGGCATATCAGATCATCAATAATGCAAATTTCATCATTAATGGTATACAGAATCCCTCACTTAAAGGAATGTCAGTTACATATAAGAATGCCATTGAAGCTGAAGCCAGGTTTTACAGAGCCTATTCCTACAACTTACTTTCGACACTTTATGGAGGAGTGCCTATAATAGACAAACCCATATCTTCTCCCAAAACAGATTATGTCAGGGATACTCAAAGTGATGTAATCAGTTTCATTATTACTGATCTGGAATTTGCATCAACCAATTTACGCGATATCGATTATATTTCAAATGTAATCAAAAGGGAAGGAAGAGTATGCAAATCTGCTGCTCAGCAGTTACTTGCCGAAGTTTACCTTCGGGCAAATAAACCTGATTTGGCAGAACAACAATGTAAGAACATAATTAACTCAGGTTTTTTCCAATTAACTACCACACGCTATGGTGTAAAAAAAACCTCCCCCGGAGATCCGTTCTCCGATATGTTTATCACAGGGAACCAGCGTCGCAGGCAAGGTAATAAAGAAGCTCTTTGGGTAATTGAACAAGAGTATAATGTCCTTGGCGGAGCTATATATCAACCGGGAAATATTACTCCAAGTGACCAACATCGCAGGGTATGGGTAGCCCGATATGTCGATATAACCGGTGTTGATATCAGCGATTCATTAGGGGGGCGTGGTATTGCGCGCATGCGTTTGAGTAACTGGGTTCTTTATAACCTTTATAAACAAAACGACATGCGAAACTCAAGGTTCAATATCAGACGGAGTTTTTATTACAGTTCAGGCCCTAAAGTTGGACAACGTGTCATACCAAATCCGGCAGATACTCTGTACAAACTATGTCCGTATACAACCAAATGGAATAATTATGTAGCAGCGGATGCATTCGGGTACACTGATTATAAAGACATTATAATGATGCGATTGGGAGAAACATATTTGTTATTAGCAGAAGCACAATTTTACCAGGGTAAACTTACAGAAGCCGCAGCAACACTTAATATCATAAGAGCCAGGGCTAATGCTACACCTATCCTGGCTTCGGATGTTACTCTCGATTTCATTTTAGATGAGCGTGCCAGAGAGTTGCTGGCCGAAGAAAACAGAAGAATGACGCTTGCAAGAACCGGTAAGTTAGCTGAAAGAGTATTAAAGCTAAATTCTTTTTATAATGGACAGGGTGCCGGTGTAAAGCCTTATAACATGTTAATGCCGATACCCCAGTCTGAAATTGATTTAAACAGAAATGCCGTACTCGAACAGAATCCGGGATATTAATCATCATCTTTTTGCAAAGTTTTAGTTACTTTCAGACCCGGAAACTCTCCGGGTCTGTTTATTCAAAAGACTTTTTTTTGAATTATTTAATTTTTTCTGATTAATTTAAAATTCCTGATATGAGAAAATTTCAAACATTGGTAGCTCTGATAATTTTATTTTGCCCTTTCAATTTACATTCGCAAATCATCACGAACTTATCCGGAAGAAATACATTCACTCTCAATGGCAAATGGAACTATATTGTCGATCCTTATGAGACAGGCTATTACGATTATCGTTATATTCCCTACGACGCAAATCCTAACCCCACCGGCGGGTTCTTTCTTGATCAGCACCAGACTGATAAAACACAACTTTTGGAATACGATTTCGACAAATGCCCGACATTAATGGTTCCCGGTGACTGGAACTCACAGAATGAAAAACTTTTTTATTATGAAGGAACCATCTGGTATCGCCGGTTATTTTCATTTAAAAAGGAAGACCCCGGCCATAGAGTATTTGTTCATTTCGGAGCTGCCAATTACGAAACCGACGTTTATATGAACGGGAAAAAACTTGGAAAGCATATCGGCGGGTTCACTCCTTTCAATTATGAAATCACTTCATTACTGAAAACAAATGGCGAAAATTCACTTGTTGTTAAAGTCGATAACAAGCGCAAACGGGAAGGTGTACCCACGATGAATACTGACTGGTGGAACTATGGCGGTATTACACGCGATGTTTCTATTGTGGAAATCCCGGCAACGTTCATAATTGATTATTCAATACAGCTGAAAAAAGGATCAACATCAGAAATTGCAGGATATGTTAAACTTAACGGTGTTGCTAAAATTCAAAAAGTTAAGGTTGAGATTCCTGAATTAAAAAGCATCACTGAAGTGACTACTGATGCTGACGGCATGGGTAAAATAAAAATACCGGTAAATAAAATCGATCTCTGGTCACCGGAAAACCCAAAACTTTATAAGGTGATAGTGTCGTGCGAAACAGATAAAGTGACAGAAAAAATCGGGTTCCGTACAATCGAAACCAGAGGAACAGATATCCTGCTCAACGGAAAGCCTTTATTCCTGCGTGGCATTTGCATTCACGAAGAAAATGCAATGAGAGGCGGTCGGGCTTATTCGAAAGATGATGCACAAATGCTGCTCAATTGGGTAAAAGAGCTCAATTGCAATTACGTTCGGCTGGCCCATTATCCGCATAACGAAAACATGACTCGTCTGGCCGACGAAATGGGAATAATGGTGTGGGAGGAAAATCCTGTGTATTGGACCATACTCTGGGATAACCAGTCAACTTACGAAAATGCACAACAACAGTTGACTGATCTGATTTCGCGCGATAAAAACCGGGCAAGCGTAATCATCTGGTCAATGGCAAATGAGACACCGGTAAGCGAAGCCCGAACCCTCTTCCTGAAAAATCTGGCAGTGCATGCCCGTTCTATCGACAGCACCCGGCTTATCTCCGCTGCACTGGAAGTACACGCAACTAAGGAAAAGCCGCTGGACAAAATTGTTGAAGACCCTTTTGCCGAATATGTCGACGTTGTAACTTTTAACGAATATGTAGGCTGGTATGATGGATTACCCGACAAATGCGATAAGATAAACTGGGTGATCAATTACAATAAACCTGTGATGATCAGCGAATTTGGTGCAGACGCTTTACAGGGATTACATGGCGACACCCTCACACGTTGGACTGAAGAATACCAGGAAGACTTGTTCCGTCGCACATTAAAAATGCTCCGGAAAATTCCACAGTTCAAAGGTGTTACCCCATGGATTTTATGCGATTTCCGCTCACCGAGGAGGGTATTGCCCAACATACAGGACGGTTGGAACCGAAAAGGCTTAATAGGACAAAACGGCACCAAAAAGAAAGCTTTTTATGTGCTTAAAAAATTTTACGATGAAATGGAGTTGAAATATAAATGACAAAATGACAAACTAACTCCATTTATAGCCATAAGTTCACCGGTAACATGTTACATCCTGAGTGCGAATTCCGACAAAAAGGTTCACTTAAAGAACCTGAAGCCCCAGCTAAGTTTATGATCATTATCCTGAACTATCTTGTTGTGATCGGGTAGCCAGCATATCAAAAGATATTTCTTTTTCGACCTTTGCAGGGACAGATCTTCATTGAGATTATTTACTCAAATCAAAGAGAACTGATTTCTGTTCCAGGTAAAATAAGATTCTTATAGTCACTTTGTGAAATCATTTGAGTTCCTTTATGGCAATTATTTTTATACTGCACAATGCTGACCGGAAAATACAAAGTCCTCTACGAACACCTTGTTGTAACAATCGACAAGAGCAGGATTTTTCATGACCCTC
>JANYIW010000270.1 GCA_025358645.1 Bacteroidales bacterium | reverse complement strand
AAGATGATCTATGCTCTCAAATGGATTAATTACAGAAATTGTTTTGTAAAAAAATTTATCAGTAGTAAAATTCTTCATCCAGTTCGTATAAGCTCTTATCAGATAGTTACCAGAACTTATATTATCCGGAAGAATAAAGCTTGAGGAACCGGAGTTATCGCTTGTTTTTACTTTTAATTGTTTTATCGGGAAATTGTTGTTATCGAGCATTTCCAGGTAAACGACTTTGCTTAAACCAGAAGGGGTATTAGTCAACCCATTCAATTTGTATACTTTAAACCATACCTCTTCCCCGGTAATATATATGTCGCGATCAGTCCGTACAAAAAGCTCCTCTTTAAAGTTTCGTATATCAGAATCTACGACTTTATAACTTAATTGCTGAGAGAATAATTGCTGGCCGGAAAGCAAAAAAAGAAGTATCAGGATTCTATTATTCAGAGTAATTCTTCTGCTAAAAACCAAGTTATACATATTATTCAGGTTATTCACATTAGTTTAAGTCTACCCAGAAATCTGGTTTTTTTTGTGTCCCGGTCAATTCACAATTTGCACATTCCGGTCTGGCAAATATCAGTTTTTCAAGTTTTGAAGTTCCCGAAATATATCTTGGTTCTACAAAATAATAGTCTGAAGTAATACAGAATATTGAATATACCTGATCCCAGGTTGTGGGAGGTTGACCAAATGAAGATGGATAATCTTTCGGCTCTTTTTCAATTCTCTCGCATGGATAACGATAGAATTGAAGATTCCATTTAAGAATCTCACTGAAGGAGATATTCTTTCGTTTTTGTTTGACAGCAGAGACCTGGAAGTAACCCAAAACCCTTTCATTTGAATTATTTGTATTATGAATATTACTAATGACGGTAAATGGTTGTTTTGCAAATATGTCCCCTCCGCTTTCATTTATCTGTTTCAGATTATTCCAGAAATCATATTCCTTTTTTGAAATTGAATACTGTTTTACCAGGATACTGTACTGTAATAATAACCGGTCGGATTTATCAGCAGCAATAAAAAATATTGGTTCCTTCAATATACTGGTTGATTCACCAGAATAAATTGAATGTATCAATATATTATCTGAATTTTTGTTTTTCCAGCAATATTCTTTTGCACTCAAAATTGGAATGATCACACTATCATTGATATAATTAAATTTCTTGGGATCGGGAACTTTAAATTTCCAGGTCTCGTTAAACGCCCAGCGATAATATTGGTTAGCGCCTCCTTCTTTTGAATCAAGATAAATGCTTACTCCATCCTGAGTTTGAGTTCCATTATTAATAATTACCTGATCTTTGGCATAGTATACATTATCAATTTCCGGAACTGACTGCATAAAACATGGCTCCGATTCATAAACTTCCCCTTCATGAGTAAGGATATGCAAAACATAGGTTCTCCCTACTGTGCCTCTGAATAAAAGACTGTCTGTCTTATAGATCCCATTCCCATTATAATTCAGATTGTTGACAGTCCCTGCATCATCGGAAAGGAAAACAGTTGCATCAGATACATTATATGATGTGAAATTCTGTTCCTGGAAAGTTCTGGAAAGCTTTACTGAACAGGATGTATTTGCATCAGTTATCAGACCATCAACAACCAATAAAGATGTATAGCCAGCAAGTTTCGGACTATATGGGTCAATACAGGTACAGAGTGTAAAGGCAACAACTAAAATAATGACAGATTTGTACCACACCTTTAACATGAAACCGCTTTTGTTTTATTATTCATTTGAATTGAACAGTAATAGATAGGGAAGCAAAAATAATATTAATTCATACCATTAATTATCTTATCTTAAAGATACTCAAAAAAAAATAGAGCTATCTGGTGTTTTAAGTTATAAAAATTTGTTATTTCGGGTCATGAAATACCAGCACATTTCTTATATAGCAGGGCCTTTCCTTACTATGGTTCTTTATTTGAGTTCAATAACTGCCGCAGGACAAAATGGCGATCTGTTAAATATTAAATCTATAAAGAGTTCCGATAAATTAAATAGCAGCTCCATTATTGACAGTCAGATGGAGTATATTCAAAAATTATATTCAGCGAAGGTTGATGCGCCAAAAGAAATAATAAACGGAAAAGAGTATGAATCTTATTATATACGAAGTCAGTCCAAACCACTTTTATTCGCTGATAAGGGGCGAACTGCAACCATATTCACCCGATCAAGGAGATATAATAATCTGACCCTGCAATACGATACATTCCTTGATGAAGTGGTTTACACAGATACCAGCAGGACACTTAATTACAGATTCCCCCAAATAGCATTAAATAAAGATGTAGTTGATGGATTTAATTTCTATTTTGAAGATGACAGTTTGATTTTCAGATATTTCAGACTTCCTGAATGTATTAATAACAATCTC
>JANYIW010000252.1 GCA_025358645.1 Bacteroidales bacterium | reverse complement strand
AAATGCTTTCGGCCAGGTCACAACATCCGGTCTTAAGGGTCGGGTTGTTGACGAAAAGAATGAAGCCCTTCCGGGAGCTTCTATTGTTGCTATACATCTTCCTTCAGGTACGCAGTATGGGGTACTGGCAAATGAGGATGGCCGTTTTAATATTTCCAATATGAGGGTTGGAGGACCATACCAGGTCACCATCACTTTTGTTGGTTATAACCAACAGGTTTATAATGAAATAAATTTAAGCCTGGGTAACGTTACCGACATGGCTCTCACTCTTTCTCCTTCAGTTACCAGTCTGAATGAAGTTATTGTTTCTGCGGGGAAGGGCAGTATCATAAACTCGGAGAGAACAGGTGCTTCTATTAACCTTTCGAATGAAACTGTTAATTCCGTACCTACTATTTCCAGAGGTCTGAAAGACTTTACGAAGATGAGTCCGCTGGCTAATACATCCGGATCCGGTACTTCTTTTGCCGGAAGCAATAACAGGTATAATCAATTCGCAATAGACGGGCTTGTAAACAATGATGTTTTTGGTTTGACTTCTTCAGGTACCAATGGTGGTCAGGCAGGGATTGAGCCAATAAGTCTTGATGCAATTGAAGAGTTCCAGATCAACATTGCTCCTTATGATGTCCGTCAGGGTGGCTTTACCGGTGGTGGAATCAACGCAATAACAAAAAGCGGAACAAATAAGTTTTCTGGAACAGCCTATTTTTTTGGTAACAATCAAAAATTTGTCGGGAAAAATGAGCCTAAAACCAATACAAGTATACCTATATCAACTCAAAAAGATTATCAGGGTGGATTCACCCTTGGCGGTCCGATTATTAAAAACAAATTATTTTTCTTTTTTAGCGGTGAAATTGCAAGACAAACCTTTCCATTGGCAAATGTACCCGGAACGGATCAATCAAATATTACTCTTGATGAAGTAACCAGAATTCTTGCCGTTGTGAACAGAGTTGCCCCTACTTACGATCCTGGAAGTTATCTTGATATTAATAATGAAACAAACAGCAATAAAATTCTTGCCAAGGTTAACTGGAATATAAGCAACAAGCATAAATTGATTCTAAGACACAGTTACACTTATGGTGAGAGCATCAGTAATAGTCGGTCTCCTAATTCTTTACGTTTTAATAACAATGGTGTCTTCTTTCCAAGTACTACCAATTCAACAGGGTTGGAACTTAATAGTATCCTGGGTAACAATAAATCCAACCGTCTGATGCTTGGTTATACCACCGTTCTGGATGACCGCGAACCGTTAGGAGCTCATTTCCCGACAGTATTAATTAATCTTGGTAGCGGCAAAACAGCAACACTTGGAAGTGAGTACTCATCAGTTGCCAATTTGCTTAAACAGAAGATTTTTTCATTAGATGATGAATTCAGTATTTTCAAGGGAAAACATTCAATTACGATTGGAACGCATAATGAATTCTATTCATTTTATAATCTTTTTGTCCAGAATATTTACGGAAGTTATGCTTATAAAACCCTTGCCAACTGGGAAACGGTAGGACTTCCCGGAGAGGTTGCCCCGACTTTTTATGGAATAAGCTATTCTTTTGATCCCAATGATAATCCTTCACAAAGTAATGGAGCTGCTAAATTTAATGCTATGCAACTTGGATTTTATGCACAGGATCAATATCAGTTAACAAACAGAATACAGGTTACAGGCGGCTTACGCGTAGACGTTCCGGTATTTTCTGATAAACCTGGAGCAAACGATACGTTTAACTCTACCCCTGTTTATGCTGATCAAGGAGTTGCAACGGGCACTCTTCCAAAAACCAAGCTAATGTGGTCACCTCGTCTTGGATTCAACTGGGATGTATTCGGTAATAAAACCACACAGGTAAGAGGTGGTACGGGTCTGTTTACAGGAAGAGTACCTTTTGTCTGGATTTCAAACCAATTTACAAACAATGGGCAACTTAACGGGACTTACAATGTTGGTAAATCATCCTCCGATGGAACCCCGATAAACAATCCCGCCGGATTAAAATTTGTTGCAGATCCTTATTCTCAAAAACTTGCTGAAGATTTGGGAAAAATCGCAGGACGTGGCGCAATCAACGTTGTTGACAAAAACCTCCAATTTCCACAGGTATTCAGGACTAACCTTGCAATTGATCAAAAACTCCCATACGGTATTATTGCAACAGTAGAAGGAATTTTCAGTAAAACTTACAATAATGTCAATTTTATTAATCTGAACAGACAAGTTGATCCGGCCTTCACATTCACTGGTGTTGATCAAAGGCCACGATATGTTTCAGGCAGAATCGATCCTAATTTTGAAGAGATCATCAAGTTTGAAAACACCAATTTAGGGTATTCCTATAACTTCGTTTTCATGCTACAGAAACAATTTGATAACGGATTCAACGCCCAGGCATCATATACTTACGGAAAGTCAATGGATCTAAACTCAGGTACTTCAAGTGTTGCTTACTCGAACTGGCGCTATGTAAATAATGTGTACGGTCTGAATGACCTTCGCCTTACACGGTCAAATTTCGATTTGGGATCTCGAATAACAGGTCTGGTTTCTTATAAGAAAGATTATTTGAAGGGGCTGCTTTCAACAATGGTTTCCCTCTACTATAATGGACAATCAGGACAACCTAATTCTTATTGCTACACTAGTGATATGAATAATGACGGTACAGGAAGTTCTACTTCATTTAATGATTTAATCTATATTCCTGCAAGCGCGTCAGATATTAATCTGATCACAATACCTGCTTCAGGTACTTTACCTGCCGTTACACCTGCCGAGCAGTGGACTGCCCTTGATGCTTTTATTTCAAAGGATAAGTATCTGAGTAAGCACAGAGGTGGATATGCAGAACGTAATGCAGCTCGTCTGCCATTCCAGCATCAATTTGATTTCCGCTTACTTCAGGAATTTAAGGTTAAAGTCGGTAGTGCAACAAATAAAATACAATTGTCTTTTGATATCCTTAATGTTGGCAATATGCTTAATAAGAAGTGGGGTCATGTGATTTATACCTCGAATCAGGCATTTGGTCTTATAAATTATAAAGGATTAGTCGGAACAACACCAACATTCACTTATGATGGTGGTAGCCAGACTAACGGTAATGCGTATTTTTTCTCTGATTATACTTCACGTTTCAGAGGTCAGATTGGCTTAAGATACATCTTCAACTAATAAAATCATCTTTTAAATATCAGAGGCTGTCAGATTCTGGCAGCCTTTTTTTTAGATATTTAATAAAAGCGATGCTGTTAATTACTTAAATCCCTGGTTCGTAAAATCAAGGATTTTGCTTTGAACTTTAATTCTCAGCAATTGTTTCTTTGTAGATAAAAAAATGTTAACTGACTTATAATTAAGGTAATATATAATAGTTCATAACTATGTTATCAAATGTTAATAAACTTAGATTTTTACTCTTGCATCGAGAGGTGCGCTTGTTTAATTTAGCAAATACCCGCTTTAAAAATCAGTGGCCGTTTAATCTCATTAAAATCAGAGAATAACAA
>JANYIW010000251.1 GCA_025358645.1 Bacteroidales bacterium | reverse complement strand
TTTGATTTATATTCCTAAAACAAATCGTTGCTGGCAGCATCATTATTCATATCACCGTTATATATATAGGAATTAGGCTGTCCTGACTGTCCGTTGTAGTATAGGGAGACCTGTGTTGCCAACCTCCCCTTCATATAATCTTTCTTATAAGACACAAGACCCGTGATTCTGGATCCCAGGTCGAAGTTAGATCTTGTAAGACGGAGATCATTCAGTCCATATACATTATTGACATAGCGCCAGTTCGAGTAAGCAACACTTGAAGTACCGGAGTTTAGATCCATCGACTTTCCGTAAGTATATGATGCCTGGGCGTTGAATCCGTTATCAAATTGTTTCTGTAGCATGAAAACGAAGTTATAGGAATAACCTAAATTGGTATTTTCAAACTTGATGATCTCTTCAAAATTAGGATCGATTCTGCCTGAAACATATCGGGGTCTTTGGTCAACACCAGTGAATGTGAAGGCTGGATCAACTTGCCTGTTCAGATTAATAAAATTAACATTATTGTAAGTTTTACTGAAAATTCCTTCTACAGTTGCAATTATACCACCGGGAAGTTTTTGGTCAACAGCAAGATTTGTCCTGAATACCTGAGGAAATTTTAGGTTAGGATCAACAACATTTATTGCACCGCGTCCGGCAATTTTTCCTAAATCTTCAGCAAGCGGCTGAGAATACGGATCCGCAACAAATTTTACGGGAGGAGTATTGCTAATCGGGTTTTGGCTTGAAGAAGAGCTTCCTATACTGAATGCGCCATTAACCTGACCGTTGTTGGTAAATTGGTTTGAAATCCACACGAAAGGTACTCTTCCTGTGAACAACCCTGTACCACCTCTAACCTGCGTAGATCTGTTACCGAATACATCCCAGTTGAAACCTAAACGTGGTGACCACATAAGTTTGGTTTTTGGAAGAACACCAGTAGCAACATTTTGTGCAGCATAAGCTGTGTTAAACGCATCGTTTGCCTGTGGGGTATCAGAAAATACCGGTATATCAAGACGAAGTCCACCAGTTAACTGCAGAGTGTTTGTTACCTGATATTGATCCTGACCATAAAAACCAAGTTGCATAGCATTGAATGATGCAGCTCCCTTACTTTGTGATGGATTATCAGTTCCGTCGAACGAGTATCCTAATGCATAATAATTTGGAGAAACCTCTCCGGGAAGTCCTATTGTTTCAAAATTAGCGAGAGTTTTATAACCGTAACTTCCATAAATATTCTGAACAAATAAATTATAGAATGAATAGAACTCATTATGTGTTCCCAGTGTAAAAGAATGTTTTCCCTTGAAAATATTGAATTCATCATCAATGGAAAAAATCTTTTGTTTAAGTAAATTGGCAACAGAAGAATATTCGCTTCCCAGTGTTGCAGAAGTACTTGTAGAAAGGTTTATATATACAGTTGGGAAATTACCACCTAAAGGTTCGCGGTCATCAAGAACAGTTGTATACCCAAGCATAAGCCGGTTGGATTTATTGTTACCCAGGATGCTATTAAGTTCCAACCCTGTTGAATTGGTAGTACTTGGGAAAAAGACACCATTGTTATAAAAACGCAGAGAATTTGGAGAACGACTGTTACTGATGTTTTCACCATAAGTGTAGCTATGTCTGAGAATTAATTTGTGCTTGTTGCTTATATTCCAGTTAACTTTGGCAAGAAACTTGTTGCTGTTTGTTTCATTATTGATATCCAGGTAACTTCCCGGATTGTAATTAGGAGCGACTCGGTCTAAAACTGTAATAATCCTGTCAACTTCCGCCTGGCTGATGTTTGATGTTGATGACCCAGGCAAATTTGCCAATGGATAAGATTGTCTGGCAAGTTCGCCACTTACAAAGAAAAATATTTTATTTTTAATAATCGGACCGCCAAGAGTGAACCCTTCATTATAATCTATTTGAGTTGCTACCGGCAAACTGGTATTAGTTTTAGGTTCGTTTTTACCAACAAATTTCTGATTGTTTCCAAAGAAATACGCTGTACCTTTAAATGTGTTTGTACCGCTTTTTGTAACAGCGTTTATACCACCACCGGTAAATCCACCCTGGCGAACATCATAAGGAGCAATGTTTATCTGGAATTCTTCAATTGCATCAAGACTTATTGGCTCAATTCCTGCCTGTCCTCCATTAGTTCCTGAAGAGGTTAGACCAAAAACATCGTTATTTACCAATCCGTCTATGGAGAACTGATTGTACCTGTTATTAGCTCCCGCAAAAGAAGTACCTGATCCGGAAGTATTAGCCAGAGGACTTATTTTTGTAAAGTCTTTCATTCCTCTCGAAATTGTAGGTACAGTATTAACTGTTTCATTTGAAAGGTTTATTGATGCACCAGTCCTGTCGGAGTTAATAATACTGCCCTTCCCCGCAGAAACAATAACTTCATTCAGAGTTGTAACTGAAGGCGAAAGAGTGAGAGCCATGTCGGTAACGTTACCCAGACTTAAATTTATTTCATTATAAACCTGTTGGTTATAACCAACAAAAGTGATGGTGACCTGGTATGGTCCTCCAACCCTCATATTGGAAATATTAAAACGACCATCCTCATTTGCCAGTACCCCATACTGCGTACCTGAAGGAAGATGTATAGCAACAATAGAAGCTCCCGGAAGGGCTTCATTCTTTTCGTCAACAACCCGACCCTTAAGACCGGATGTTGTGACCTGGCCGAAAGCATTT
>JANYIW010000248.1 GCA_025358645.1 Bacteroidales bacterium | reverse complement strand
GTAAACCAGGTTATTTCCGACCTGAGCCATCTTAATAAAGGAAAGATTTACAAGTTAACATCCCCGTTTCTTCCTGCCCCACTGATTGACAAAGCAATCAGCCTTAAAATAGATCATTGGGTGTTAAAGGAAGTAGAAAACATAGTTTTAGTGTATTTTTATAAAGCTTAAATTTTCTTTTAATTGGCTTGTAGCAACCAATCATCTGAATAATCATCTTCTCCGACTTACTCAGAATAGTGAATAGCCCGCTGATACAATATACAAAGCGTTCCTACCCTCCTTCTGTTTAAATATGGCAAGCAGATTTGGAGACAGTCAGCAGTAGTTAGCAAAAATCAATTATATAACGTCTTACCCAAAATACTTAATCAGCATATCAAAAAAACATAAATGAAAAACGATAAAATGACCCGGATGAAAATGATAAAGAATAGAATTAATTGTGAACATTTGTTCATATAAAATTTGTTTTTTGAACATTTGTTCATTAATTTTATGGCAAATTATATCATATGGCACGTAATAAAAAAGACAGGCTTATTCAAATGGCACCGCATTTTTGCGGATTTAAGCCTCAGGGGATTCAATCTAAACCCGGTTCAGAAGTATCCATTAATTTTGAAGAATATGAAGCGTTGAATTTGTGCGATTATGAATTACTGAATCAGTCTGAAGCTGCTAAACTGATGAATATTTCAAGACCAACATTTACCAGAATATACGAAAGTGTGCGACGGAAAATTGCCAAAGCATTTATAGAAGGAAGTTTCATCAATTTTGAAGATGGAAATTCAACAGTGTCTGACTGGTTAAAATGCAACAACTGCCAGATAAGCTATACAGTTACTGAAAGTACAGGTAATTTCTGCCCCATATGTAAATCACAAGTAATAACCGATAATAAATGATCTTATGATTATAGCTATAGCTGCAAGTGAAAACCATTTAAAATCAACTGTTGATCCTCATTTTGGCAGATGCGACTGGTATTGTCTGTACGATACCGAAACCAAAAAAAGTTCATTTATTGAAAACCCTGTTCGTTACCATCAGTTACAAGCCGGTTGCGACGCTGCCCTGTTCTTAATTGAAAAAGGAGCTAAAATTGTCATTGCCGGGCGATTTGGATCTAAAGTTATTGATATTTTCAAAACTAATAATGTGCAGATGGTTATTCCGCAGACACAGCAGACCATTTCAAAAATTATTAATTCCAATATTTCGTAATAATCTGACACTTATATAATCAAGTGATAGAGTTTCAACTGGTCAGGATCTTATTAATTGACAACTTTTCATTGTTACTTAGTGAATCCATTTGCTGGATAGCATGTTGTATTTTAGTTTTAAAATTCCAACATGTCATCTGCCGGAGAGCTAAACGTCGTGCGAACTCATAAGTAGAAATATCCTCTTTCCCTTTGCAAACATTATAAGCAATATAAAAAGCCTTATGGACCGGAAACTTGCAATTATGAAAGATGGTACCAGCGGCGGCGGACTCTTCTGTCTTACATTTTGTACATCGTCGGGAGTGTGCTGTTTTACCTGGACAAAAGTTAGTATTTCCACACTTCCGGCATTCAAATCCCCTGCTCCATTTCAAATTAGCAAGAAATTCAAAGCACCTCTCGTCACTCTGAAACAGTTCATTCAGTTGTTCAGCAGAAAATTCTTTATTAAATATTGCACTCATTATCAATGTATTTACTGGCAAAGATAAAAAGATTTATAGTGATATCAAAAAGATTTAGGTGATACTATTGCGATTTATATTTTTTATTATTTATCTTTGTATCGAAATATATACATAATTACATTTATATGGACCAAAATTGCAGCAACACACCAAAGCCAAAATCAGTAAATGAGTTTTTAAAATCATGGTATTTCTGGAAGCCATTCCTTGGTGTTATGATTGGAGGGTTAGGCGGATTTCTGTTTTTCTATTATGTAGGATGTAAATCAGGTTCCTGTGCAATTACAAGTAATCCTGTGAGCAGTATATTAATGGGAAGTTTCTTGGGATTTATTATAACCAGCTCTCCCTGTCTCAGATCTGCAACCCCTCCAAGCAAAAGTGATATTGAATAAGTATTTTAACATGAATTATACAGAAATAGATAAAAGGTATAGTGACCTGGCAGAATCGACATGTTGTCTTTCATGTGGTGGAGCTGTGAATCATTCTGAAGCTAAATCAAATGAAGTTTGTGTGGATCTGGGTAGCGGTCGTGGAACAGATGTTATCAGACTTGCCGGGATCGTGGGATCCGGAGGTTATGTTTATGGAATTGACATTTCGGAAGGAATGATAAAGAAATCACTTGACACCTCAATAAGATTAGGTATCAGCAATGTTGAGTTTATTCATAGTACTCTTGAAAAGATAAATTTAAAGAGCAACAAGGCAGATCTGGTCATTTCAAATTGCACTATTAACCATTCATCAGATAAACAAGCAGTCTGGAATGAAATATTCCGCATTCTTAAACCAGGAGGCAGGTTTACTATAAGCGACATTTATTCTATAAAACAAATCCCTGATGAATATAAAAACGATCCCATTGCCATCGCGGAATGCTGGGCAGGATCTGTTACAAGAAATGAATATTTGGAACATCTTCAAAACGCAGGATTCTCTTCGATCAACATTATTGAAGAATCAGAACCTTATGAAAAAGGCAAAGTTCTTGTTGCCAGTTGGACCTTAACGGGCACAAAACCGAAGAAATTGCACAGGAATATTCTGGAAAAATAGTTGTATACAAGGTGGACACTGACAAAGAAAAAATTCTTGCACAACATCTTGGAATTTCAGGATTACCGACTTTGTTATTCATTCCGGCAAAGGGAAAACCTCAGGCATCAATGGGGTTTATTCCAAAAGAAACTATAGTTAAAACAATTAACAACATTTTACTTATTAAATAGAATCAAATCAGATTATTAACTCAAATCAAAAATATGAATTATGAAAAGTTTAATTAAAAAGAAAGAAATCAGAACAATCGCAAAAGTGGCCCAGTGTTGTGCTAAAACATCAAAGACTGTCGTAGGTTGCCACGATTAGCTTAAAATATTCTGAATCACTGGCAAGTAAAATTGAATCTATAAAAATGATTTATTCCAGATACAACATATTTTCGAAAATAAGAGAATCTGAAAATTATTTCATAATGAATCTCCTTTCCGGTAATGCTGATATTCTTAGTTCAGAAGATGCAGAAAAGGTAAAGGCAGTTCAGAATGACAAAAGTTTCCTTTATACTGATTTTGTACGAGAATTGGCAGGCAAAGGATACCTGATGGATTCAGATGAAGAAGCGAGGCTTTATCGGCAAAAATATCTCGATTTTATTGACGCCCGGGATAAAGATGAGATTCAACTTTTCTTCATAACAAACTATAGCTGCAATTTTGCATGCAGTTATTGCTATCAGGATCAGTACAATAATCCTAAACAAGAACTCAGCATTGAATTGATTGATTCCTTTTTTAACTACATTCAATCAGAATTTGCAGGCAGAAAAAAATACATTACTGTGTTTGGCGGAGAACCATTGCTTAACAATCCAAAACAGAAAATACTTCTTAAACATCTTATTGGAAAAGCCAACGAATCAAACCTTGAGATCTGTTTTGTAACCAATGGATATACCCTTGAAGAATACATCCCTCTTCTTAAAAGTGGTAAAATCCGTGAGATACAAGTGACTCTTGATGGTACTGAAGCCATACATAACAAGCGTCGCTTCCTTAAAGGTGGAGCAGGTACCTTCGATAGGATTGCAGGAGGAATTGATGCATGCCTGAAAAGTCAGATTCCAATAAATCTTCGTATGGTTGCTGACAAGGAAAATATAGACAATCTTCCTGAATTATCTCAACTTGCAATTGACAGAGGCTGGACTAAAAGTCCATGGTTCAAAACTCAAATTGGCCGGAATTACGAATTACATCATTGTCAATCAGCGAATGATAAGCTTTTCAGCAGGATCTCTCTGTTTGAAAGAATTTTTGACCTCGTCAGGCAGCATCCCCATATTCTTCAATTTTATAAACCAGCTTATTCAGTCGCTAAATTTCTCTTTGAAAACGGAGACCTTCCCGACCCGCTTTTTGATTCTTGCCCGGCCTGTAAAACCGAATGGGCATTTGATTATACAGGTAAAATCTTTCCGTGCACAGCTACAGTAGGTATAGCTGAAGAATCAATTGGCACCTTCTACCCTTCCGTCACCAGGAATGCTGAACTTATTTACGAATGGGAAAGACGCGACATTACTTCAATTAATGAATGTAAGGAATGCAATCTACAGTTAGCCTGCGGTGGAGGATGTGGCTCAGTAGCAAAAAACAGAACAGGTAACATCTGTTCTACAGATTGTCGTCCGGTGAAAGAACTTCTGGAAATTGGGTTCTCTGCCTATAACAGTGAC
>JANYIW010000237.1 GCA_025358645.1 Bacteroidales bacterium | reverse complement strand
TTATATTATAAATTTGAAAAAGTATAAGGATAATGTTAATTTTGCATTGAAACCTTTAAACACATCAAGATAAATGGCAGATTTAAACAGCAGTGTCCCAACTCCACAGGGAACGAAAAAAAGCAATCCGGTTGGTATGATTGTCACATCAATTATTCTGGGCGTTGCTCTGATTTTTCTTATTTATATGTATTTCGAGAAGAAGAACAAAATGATCGAAATGGAAACTGTTCTTACCCAGGAAAAAGACTCCCTGGCCAATGAATTAAGGCACATGGTTGTTGCTTATGATACTCTTAAAACAAACAATGATACTCTTAATGCCGGCCTACAGAAACAAAAAAATAAAATTGTTCAGTTATTATCTGTCAATGCATCTAATGTTCAACTAATAAAAAGGTATAAGAGCGAGATAACAACAATGAGACAAATTATGAAAAGCTACATTGTTCAGATTGATTCTCTTAATACAAAAAACAAGATGCTTGTCTCAGAAAATACCGAGATCAAACAGCAGATTACCCAGGTACGTAATACAAATTCTGAACTCTCAAAAGTAAAGGAAGAACTTAGTACCAAAGTTGAGGTTGCTTCTATTGTTCAGGCAAAGGATATTGTTGCTGTCTCACTTAATAAAAAGAGAAAAGAGACCACCAGGATTAATCTCCTGGATAAGCTCAGAATATGTTTTACCCTGCGTGAGAATCCGCTCGCTAAACCCGGACAGAAAGATGTGTATATGAGAGTGATAAGGCCCGATTCACTGGTTGTAACAAGTAGTCCTGATAACCTGTTCGAATATAAAGGCAACAAAATAATTTATTCTGCAACACGACAGGTAGATTATATGAATCAGGATATTGAAGTATGTATCTTTCTCGATAATAAAGGTGATTATATTATCGGTAATTACAGTGTTGAACTTTATCTTGAAGATAATATTATAGGTCGCACCAATTTTATGCTTTCCAAAAAATAACTATTCATCACCCGGCATCATAAATTCAGAAATAATATTGTCAGATATCAACTTTCCCTGGTTTGTAAGAACCAGGGATTTTTTTTCCAACTTCATAAGACCGTAATTTTTAAATTTTTCTGAAATATTCATAACATAATCATAACCTTCTTTCTCGAACATCGCTTCAACATACTCAAGATCAATGCCCCACATAGTTCTCAGAGAGGTCATTATATATTCGTTAAACCGTGTCTTTGTGTCAAGTTCTTCACTTTCAAAAAATGATTCCCCCGCATTTACTGCCTTTATATAGCCTTTCAGATCACGGACATTCCATTGCCGGGAAAATCCGTTAAAAGAGTGAGCAGAGGGTCCCAGTCCAAGATAACTTACCTGTTTCCAGTAATTTGAATTATGGATGGAGAAAAAACCCGGTTTACCGAAATTTGAAATTTCATATTGGATAAAACCGGCGGATCCGGCTTTTTCAACAAGAAGATTAAACTGCGCTGCGCTATCATCTTCATCAATTTCAGAAATCATTTCCTTCTCCAGCATTTTCCCGAAAACGGTTCCCTCTTCAAAAGTAAGGTGATATGCCGACAAGTGTTTAATGTCGAACGAAAAAGAAAAATCAAGGTTTGATTCCCATTCCTTCAGGGTCATTCCCGGAATTCCATAAATCAGATCTATTGTCACATTTTCAAATCCTGCAGCCAACGTTTCTTTAAGTGCGATTACAGCCTGCGCCGCGTCGTGGCGTCTGTTCATCAATTTAAGGTCTGAATCCCTCCATGATTGAATACCCAGACTTATCCTGTTGATTTTATGACTCTTAAGACCTTCAAGATAACCGGACTGGACATCATCAGGGTTCAGTTCAATAGTTATCTCGCAATCATCAGTTACTTTGAAGAGTTTGTAAAGAGTATTCAGTATTGTTTCCAGTTCTTTAATTGAGAAGACCGATGGCGTGCCACCACCAAGATATATTGTAGAGACCGGTTCATTTTCGAGATAATCCTTTCGTAATGAAGCTTCCTTCAGGAGTGCATCAATAAATGCAGAATTATCCTTTACCGAAACAACATGATAGAAATCGCAGTAAAAACAGAGTTTTTTACAAAAAGGTATGTGTATGTATATCCCTGCCATCTGATATTGAATTATTCACAGTCAGAAAGGCCACCCGGACGCTCATCATAACAACAAAGTCGGTCAAAAAGGCTCATTCTGACGGGGATTTCACAAAGGTTCACTAAGTTTATGAATAAACTGGTTAAATTTGCACCAAATGATCAATCATGATAAAAAAGAACATATTCTCAATTCTGGTAGCGCTTATAATAATGTATCTAAGCATGACCAGCTCTCATACTTTCGATAAAGTTCCACTTATTAATATTCCTAACATCGATAAGGTTGTTCATTTCGGAATGTATTTTGGTCTGATGTCGGTAATAATCCTTGAATACAGAAAAACCATAAAAAGTATTGGTAATTTATTCCTTACGGGTCTTATTCCTCTTTTCTACGGTATATTAATTGAAATTATGCAATCAACACTTACTGTAACCAGGACAGGCAGCTTTTATGACGCACTTGCTGATGGTGCCGGTATCCTTGTATCAATTCTGTTGTGGATTTGGATTAAACCTCTTATTAGATTATCAGATACTTATTAGTTCATTATTATTCGATTTTATAACCAGCTCATAAATCGTCCTGCTACTGAAAAGATTTATAATATCTCTCCTCGATTTTTCATAATCTTCATGCAGCGGACAACGCATTTTATCTTTTTCTACCCCTTCGCATGAGCCATTATGCATAATACAATTTGTAAAAGTGTCTTTTCCATCTATTGTATTGACTATATCAAGTAACGTTATTTTACGTGGATCTTTTAATAAAGAAAAACCTCCATGCGGCCCTTTTGAGGAACTTAGTATTTTTTTTTTGGCCAGTTGCTGTAGAATCTTTGCCAGGAAGGGTGTCGGAAGCTTAAGATCGCCACTAATTTTTTTTATACCTGTTTTCCCCTTAGATAGTGGTTGACTCGCGAGATAAATGACAGCCCTTATACCGTACCTGCAAGAATTTGATAGCATATTAATACATTTTTAACGATATCTTCTCTACTCTTCTTGCGTGTCGTCCACCTTCAAAAGAGGTTGTCAGAAAGGTTTTTACAATCAGATATGCTTCCGATTCCGATATAAACCAACCGGGTAAAGTAAGAATATTTGCATCATTATGTGCCCTTGACAATCTACTGAGCTCTTCATTCCAGCATAGGGCAGCTCGTATTCCCGGATGCTTATTAACAACCATGTTTATTCCATTTCCGGTTCCGCAAATCGATATCCCTGATTCAAAATCACCCGAAGCAACAGCATTTGCCAGAGGATGACCAAAATCCGGATAATCAACTGACTCAGTGGAAGAAGTTCCAAAATCTTTTACATCATACTTTTCCTTAATAAGATAAGCTAACAATTTCTCCTTTAGGTAATAACCAGCATGATCCGATGCTATTGCAATCTTTGAATTTTTCAACTTTCTGTCTTTTAATTTAGATTCTGTAATGAGTCTGCAAATTAACACAAATGATTAATTAAAAGAAAAAATATTCTCATATCTTCATTCCGAAATTATCTCTTTTCCAGAGTAACAAAACAATAAGTTGAATGTTTCAAGGTAATGCATTTATGTTGGGTTACTGGTCGCTGCGGAGTAAAACCAATTGTTAATAACATGTAGATAATTGACAATAAAGATTTATAATATTATACTTTATCAACCATTTCAATGATTGGCAGACCTAAGAGAATGAATTAAATAAAGTTATAAGAAAATAAAATCAAAATATGAACTTTAAATAAACCCTGAAAACTATAATTTTGTTTTTTTTCAGTACTAACAAACATATATTAACAGTTGTTAATTATTTAACTAATCTGCTGATTTTCAAAAACGGTATACTTTTTGACCTGTTAATAAGATGTTGGTACACCGGTAATGATGAGAAATACAATAAAAATCTGAATATTATATCAACACAATTAACAGCATATTATCATCATCATAAATAAATTTAAAATTAATATATAAGAATATTATGATGTTAATTAAAGTTCAAAAGCTTATCAGTTGAAATTCGATATTACAATATTGAGTAATTTTACAAAATGAAATCTCAATCACAAGACCAAAATATTCAGGAATTAAAAAGACTGAAATCAGATAAGAATGCTATCATTCTTGCGCACTATTACCAGACAGGAGATATTCAGGATATTGCTGATTTTGTTGGAGATAGTCTTGCTCTTTCACAAAAAGCTTCTTCAAATTCAGCTGATATTATTCTTTTTGCAGGTGTTAAGTTTATGGCAGAAACAGCTAAAATACTTTCTCCTGAAAAGAAAGTGCTTCTTCCTGATTTGAATGCAGGTTGTTCTCTGGCCGATTCCTGTAAAGCAGTTGATTTTGAGAAGTTTATTAAGGATAATCCGGGAAGAACAGTTATTTCATACATAAACACTACAGCAGAAATTAAAGCATTGTCAGATATAATCTGTACGTCGTCCAATGCAATTCAGATAGTCGAATCACTGCCTCCGGAAGAAAAAATAATATTTGCCCCTGACAGAAACCTGGGAAACTATGTCCTTAATAAAACAGGACGGGATATGGTAATCTGGAACGGAACATGCCATGTGCATGAGGAATTTTCCCTGGAAGCAATTCTGAGATTGAAGAAAGAGAATCCGGATGCAAAAATTATAGTTCATCCTGAATGTGAACTTCCTGTGAGATTAGTAGCAGATTTTATAGGTTCTACCTCTTCATTATTGCAATTCATAAAGAAAGACAAAGGAAATTGCTATATTGTAGCAACTGAAGTCGGAATAATTCATCAGATGAAAAAAGAATGTCCTGATAAGACCTATATTCCTGCTCCTCCTATTGATTCTACCTGCGGATGCAGTGAGTGTGGTTTCATGAAACTTATAACAATTGACAAAATACTAAAATGTCTTAAAAGTGAAACCCCGGAAATTGTTATCGAAAAGGAAACACTCTTAAGAGCCCAAAAGCCCATTTTAAGAATGATGAAGATATCTGAAAAACTTGGTCTTTAAATTATGAAAAGAATTATCATTTTTATTTTTTTTATTTTAATCTGCAAAATAAACACTGCACAGGAAGACGGAACCTTAAAAGATGGTTATCAGAAATTTAAATATCCAAACGGAACCGTCTCAAGCGAAGGTCTGATTAAAAACGGAAAACCTGAAGGTTTCTGGAAAAGCTATTATGTAACGGGAATTAAGAAATCTGAAGGTAAAAGAACAAACTTTCTCCTTGATAGTATATGGCTTTTTTATGATCAGGCCGGCGACACCACGGAAAAAATAAATTATCTCTATGGCAAAAAGAATGGCTGGTATTATATATATAAAAAGGATCCATCCCGTGGAGCTTATATATGGACAAAAGAGCTATTTGTCGCCGATAGAAAAGAGGGTACTTCATATATCTATTTCCCCGAAGGAAAAATACAACAGACTTTTACCTACAACACCGGGAAAAAGGATGGTTTATCAAAAGAATACGATAAAGAAGGGAATATTATAACCCTGCTTGAATATAATAATGATTTTCTTGTAAGCAGGGAAAGAATAAACAGAACCGACAATAAGGGGCTGAAGCAGGGCGACTGGAAAGAATTCTATCCTAACGGCGCAATTAAAACTGAAAAAACTTTCAAAGATGACCTTGTAAATGGGTACTATAAAGAATATGATTCCCGTGGAAAACTTATTCTCACAATGCTTTATGATAATGGAGCTATAGTGAAATCCAGAGTGGAAGATGAACCTGATATTGAAATAGTTAATAAACATGACCAGGATGGCAAGCTGACCTACAGTGGTCCATACCGGAATAAA
Source organism: Bacteroidales bacterium (assembly GCA_025358645.1). Taxonomy (GTDB): domain Bacteria; phylum Bacteroidota; class Bacteroidia; order Bacteroidales; family VadinHA17; genus LD21. The sequence continues at coordinate 13,879 of JANYIW010000237.1, read as the reverse complement.
ATACCTGTTGGTATTCACAGGGAATTCGGAAAAGACGGAAAGGTTACAAATTCATTTATCTACAACGATAACGGATTGCTTCTCTCAGAAGGCATAGTTGATGAAGCCGGAAACAGGAATGGGAAATGGAAAGATCTCTATTCCAATGGCAAGGTGCAGGCAGAAGGTCAGTTTACAGAGAACAGACGTTCAGGAAAATGGAAATTCTACAACGTTTCGGAAAAAATTGAACAAACCGGGTCATTTAACAACGGACGTCCGGACGGTTTATGGAACTGGTATTATGATATTGGCGCAATCCTGAAAGAGGAAGAATACTTCCAGGGTCAGCGTGATGGGTTATCCACAGAGTACTCTGTTACAGGCGAAATTATTGCACATGGTCAGTACTCCGACGGAGAAAAAAACGGCGCATGGAAATATAAATCCGGCGACCTGACTGAGGAAGGAAAATATATTACCGGATTAAAAGATGGTGACTGGAAATCAAATTATAACACTGGAAAGCTGAAATTCAAAGGAAACTTTGTCCAGGGTAATCCCGATGGGCAGCATATTTATTATTATGAGAATGGTAAAATCAAAGAAGAACAGTACTTTCAGATGGGCATAAGACAAAAAACCTGGAAAAAATTTAACGAAGAAGGAATTCCAATTCTCGTAATCTCGTATAAGGATGATATTGAGATAAGTATTAATGGCATTAGAATTAAGCTTCCCGAAAGCGATACAAAACTGATTAAATAGTTACTTTGCTTTATGGAAGAAAACATTAATATCAGAAAGGATATTATCACACCAAATGATAAGGAATTTGAGAAACAATTACGGCCATTAAGTTTCAGCGATTTTAAAGGACAAAAACAGTTAATTGAAAACCTTGTTGTTTTTGTGACCGCTGCAAAACAGCGGGGAGAATCTCTCGATCACGTCCTTTTACATGGTCCTCCCGGATTGGGTAAAACAACACTTGCTACCATAATAGCCAATGAGTTACAGGTTAATTTAAGGGTTACTTCAGGTCCTGTTCTGGATAAACCGGGAGACCTGGCAGGGTTACTCACAAACCTTCAGGAGGGAGATGTTCTTTTTATTGATGAAATTCATCGGTTAAGTCCGGTAGTTGAAGAATATCTCTATTCTGCAATGGAAGATTTTCAGATCGATATAATGATCGATAAGGGACCCAGTGCAAGAAGTGTGCAGCTTACTCTTAATAGCTTTACCCTTATTGGAGCGACAACCCGCTCAGGACTGCTAACAAGTCCGTTAAGAGCAAGGTTTGGAATCAAATTCCATCTTGAATATTATGATTATGAAGTACTTACCGGTATAGTTAAAAGATCTGCCAGCATTCTGAATGTGAAAATAGACGAAGAAGCGGCAGTTGAAATTGCAAAGCGGAGCAGGGGAACACCAAGAATTGCTAACGCTCTGCTAAGAAGGATAAGGGATTATGCCCAGGTGAAGGGTTCAGGGGAGATTGATATCGATATAACCAGATATGGTCTGAAAGCTCTTAATATTGATCAGCATGGCCTGGATGAAATGGATAACAAAATTCTTTCTGTAATAATTGATAAATTCAGTGGCGGACCTGTCGGATTAAATACGATCTCTACTGCCGTAGGTGAAGAAAGCGGAACAATTGAGGAGGTATATGAGCCTTTTCTTATAAAAGAAGGATACCTCAAAAGAACTCCACGGGGTCGCGAAGCCACAGAACATGCTTATAAACATCTGGGAAAACAATTCGGGAAAAATATGCAGGATAGCCTTTTCTAAAGTTAACTAAAAACATTACTGATCTTTTCCAGACCTTTCGTATTTATTATCTTGATTTTTCTTCCATTCAATTCAACAAGTTTATCCGACTTAAACTCAGATAATAATCTGATGACTGACTCCGTTGCAGTACCTACTATGTTGGCAAGCTCTTCGCGAGTGAGAGAGATATTAAGAAAATTGTCACTATCAAGTCCAAAATCGGTTACCAGAAAAAGTAGAATTTCAGCAAGACGTTCACGCACGGTTTTCTGAGCAATATCAGTAATGAATGAATTCGCTTCACCCAATTCATGACAGGCAAGCTTTAATAGCTCAAGAGCGTAGGCAGGATTTGTTTTAATGAAAGATATAAGAATTTCTGAGGGAATAAAACAGACATGGCAATCTTCTATAACTTTTGCAGATGTACACGCGAGTTCATTGCTAAGAACACTCCGGTATGCAATAATATCTCCTTTTTTTGCAAATCTTATGATCTGTTCTTTGCCGTCAAAACCTGTTTTAAATACTTTAATAATACCGCTGTTAACACAAAAGAATCCACTTATGCGGTTACCCTCCTGATAAAGGATATCTCCACGTTTATACAGCCGGAAATCTTTTTCAAAGTTAAGAGTCTCAACTTCGTCAGGGGTAAGGTACTTGAAAATCGAGCCGGATTCAAGAGCGCAGTTGTTACAAAGGGGGACGATAATTTCTTGCTGTTTCATTTAATCTCCTCAATTATAGTGAAATGATTAACACGTTTATTATTAGAAATGTTCAATTTAGTCAAAAAGCGGTTTTAAATTGATCGAGAAATCGAAGGTCATTCTCAAAATATAGCCGCAAATCATTAACTCCATACTTAAGCATAGCTGCTCTTTCAATACCCATACCAAAAGCAAAACCTGTATATTTTTTACTGTCAATATTGCAGGCTTCCAGAACATTAGGATGAACCATTCCACAACCTAAGATTTCAAGCCAGCCTGTATGTTTACATACATTACAACCTTTTCCGCCACAGATTTTACAGCTCACATCCATCTCTGCAGAAGGCTCAGTGAAAGGGAAATATGATGGTCTTAGTCTTATTTTAGTATCTTTTCCAAACATCTCTCGTGCGAAGAATAATAAAGTCTGTCTGAGGTCGGCAAATGATACATTTTCGTCAATATATAAACCTTCAACCTGATGAAAAATACAATGAGCCCTTGCAGAGATAGCTTCATTGCGGAAAACTCTGCCTGGCGAAATGGTACGGATGGGAGGTTTCTGATTTTGCATAACTCTTACCTGCACCGAAGATGTATGAGTGCGGAGTAGTATATCTTCAGGACTGGAGTCTTCAGAAGATAACCGGGAAATGTAAAATGTATCCTGCATGTCTCTTGCCGGATGTTCAGGGGCAAAATTAAGTTTTGTAAAGACATGATCATCATCTTCAATTTCGGGTCCCTCAGAAACTGTAAAACCTATTCTTGTGAAAATATCAATAAGCTCATTTCTTACTATCGAGATAGGATGTCGTGATCCAATAGAATACGGAAAAGATGGCCGGGTAAGGTCCTTACCATCAATAGTTTCTTCCTGGTTTTGAAATCCACTTTTTAAAGAATTAAACTTTTCCAGCGCATTCTGCTTTAAAAGATTCAGCTTCTGTCCTATATCTTTTTTCTCCAATCCGGGTACATTCTTAAAATCTTCAAAAAGTTCAGCTAGTAATCCTTTTTTGCTAAGGTATTTAAGACGGAAAAGCTCCAGTTCTTCAGAGTTTTTTACAGATATAGAGGAGACCTCATTTAGCAGATCATTAATTTTTTGAAGCATTAAATGATTGTATTAGATCAACATTAATCAATTTCTTATAATTTTTATTTTAATAATTTTTATATCATTGACAGGTTTGTCATTGCTGTCAGTGGGTGCCTCAGCAATTTTATCCACAATATTCAAACCTTCAATAACTTCACCAAATACAGTGTAGGTACAGTCAAGACGGGGTGTGCCACCGATGGTTTTGTAAATTTTTCGCTGTTCCTCAGAGATTTTGTAGTCTTTATTCGTCGTAAGATATTGAAACATTTTAACTGACGCAATCTCTTGTATTTTTGCATCTGTCAAAGATTTTCCGGCTACCCGGACACTATCAGTAGTCTCTTTTATTAATCTGTTAAAAAGACTTTGTTTCATGTTACTATTAATTCTTTGTTCAGTCTGATTCAGATCGTCATCATTTAATTTGACTCCCTGCACAATGTAAAACTGAGTTCCGGAAGATCTCATATCGGGATTTACATCATTACCTTCACGGGCAGCCGCCAGGGCTCCTTTCTTATGAATATACAGAATGTTGAATTCAGCGGGAATAGTATATGTTTTTAAAGAGTCAGGAAAACTGGGTGACAGACCAGTTTTAGTTGCCGGATCTCCGGCCTGAATCATGAAATTCTTTATTATACGGTGAAAAGAGATCCCTTCATAAAATCCGGAATTAATTAAACGAATAAAATTTTCGCGATGAATTGGAGTTTCGTCGTATAGTTTAATCTTAATATCACCAAGCGAGGTTTTAATAGAGACAATTGTATTCTCATTTCCTACCGGGGCACGGCATGAAATGATGAAGATAAGACTAAAAAGAATAACTGATTTATTAAAATAGCGGTTCATGAATTCAAAAAATTGGTTTATAAAGTTTTGCAATTGTGAATACAAAGATATTTAACTTTGGACGATAGAAGAAAATATTGGTTTTCAAATTGTATAATTTTAATCAAAGAAGAGGTTGAAATATATTGGTAAGGGCATTAGCAGTATATTTGTAATTTAGTTTTTAACTTATTTTTCTGAGATAATAAAATGAGAATTAAAGTAATAAACAAATCAAAACATCCGTTACCGCAATACTCTACTGAGGCATCATCAGGGATGGACCTGAGAGCAAATCTAGAGAACGATGTGCTGTTGAAGCCGTTGGAACGTATTATGGTTCCGACCGGCTTGTTCCTTGAGATACCTGATGGTTATGAGGCACAAATACGACCAAGAAGTGGCCTCGCTGTAAAGAATGGAATTACAATTCTTAATTCACCAGGAACTATAGATGCGGATTACCGGGGCGAAGTTTGTATTATTCTCGTGAACTTATCAAAGGAAAATTTCGTTATTAAAGATGGCGAAAGAATTTGTCAGATGGTAATATCAAAACATGAGAAAGCGGAATGGATAAGTGTAGAAAACCTTTTAGATACTGAAAGAGGAATTGGTGGGTTTGGACATACAGGTAAAAAATAATTATGAAATCAAATAAGTATTGGTATATTTTATTGGTATTTTTTGTTTTGGGCTTTCCTTCCTGTAGCAAAAGTGTGATACCGGCAGGTCTGAAAGGGAAATCGAAAGAGAGTTATGATGCTGCAGCATTTAATTATATTTATGTTGAAGCGCTTAAACAAAAATTGATGGGAAATGGTGGCGATGCTCTGAAATACCTGGAGCAATGCATTAAGATTAATCCTGAAAGTGATGCTGTATATTATCAAATGGCACAGATTGTGATTACAAATGGAGATTTAAAAAACGGGAAACATTATATAACAAAAGCATTATCAATAGATAAAGTAAATATATGGTATCTAAGCATGCTGGCAGGATTGTATTATCAGGAAAAAAATATAGATAGCGCTATAATCTATTACGAGAAAGCAGCGAAATATTTCCCTGAAAAGGAGAACCTTCAATTAACTCTCGGGAATCTTTACTCAGAAAATAAGAATTATGATAAAGCATCCTCAATATTTGAATCATTTGATAAAAAGTATGGAGTAAATGAAACATCAACTTTATCCACAATTAAAAATTTTATATCAGAAGGTAAGTTTGATGATGCAATGGAGAAAACGCTTTCACTTCTGAAAGAATTTCCGGATGAAATTTTGTATAATGGGATTCTTGCAGATATATACAGAGGAAAAGGAGACAATAAGAAGGCGTTGGAGGTATACAATAATTTGTTGGGAAGGAACCCCAACAATCCACAGATTCAACTATCTCTTTGTGACTTCCTGATAACAGAGAAAAGTTATAACGATTTATTTATTCTTCTGAACACGGTTATTCTTAACGGAAGTATTGAACGGGAGAGTAAAGTATCATTAATGGCCAGGCTTATAGAAATACCGGAATTGATTAAGGACTGGAGCGATAAATTGTTAATATCATTGATGGTTTTGGAAGCAAATTATAAGGATGATAATATAGTTCCACTTTTACGCCCTGAATTGTTGATTAAGCAAAACAAGCTGGATAAAGCATCAGAGAGGCTTGAAGAAATAATTAAAGCAATACCTGACAATTATTATGCGTGGGAGAAATTGCTTATAGTTTACATGCAAATGAAAGATTATGATAAGCTTTTGATAAGAGGTGAAGAATGTGCAACAAAGTTTAACAGGTCATTTCCGGCAAAAGTATTATATGCTAACGGCGCATTAGAGTTGGGAAAGTATTCCATTGCATTGGATGAATTGAAAAAAGCTGAGATTTTAGCCGGTGAAAATAAAGAGTTTATAGTGCAGGTACTAACTATGCGTGCAGATGTTTATTACCGGATGAAAGATTATCTGAAAGCATTTGAGACATTCGAGAGCGCGTTGAAAACAGATAATCAGGACCTCACTGTTATAAATAATTACGCTTATTACCTTGCTGAACAAAATACAAATCTTAAGGAAGCAGAGGAGATGGCAAAAAGAGTCATTGAGAAGGATAAAGGGAATACTACTTTTCTTGATACTTATGGCTGGGTTCTATATAAGAGGGGTAAATTGCAGGAAGCAGCAAAGGTCATGGAATCGGTTATAAAAAGCGGTGAAAAAGCTGACGCTGTCTGGTATGCGCATTATGGATATATTTTAAAAAAGCAAAAAAAGTGCAAAGAGGCTATAGATAACTGGAACATTGCTCTGAAACTCGACAATACAAAAACAGAATTATTAAAGGAAATTGAAAAGTGCGGAAAATAGCTTTCATATTGCTTCTGGGAATATTTGTGTGGGGTTGCTCTGTGACCAGGAACAGGAGTAAAGACTCATATCCGAATTTAAATGATATTAGTTCAGGAAATGTTTTAGAAAGCGTTAAAAACCAGAACATTACAAAGAGTAATGTTTTTATTCAGAAAGCTGATATTGAACTGTTAAACCAGAACGGGAAGCAAAAATTTATTGGAAACATAAAATTTGAGTACCCTGATAAATACCTTATAAGTATAAAAAGCAGATCAGGAATTGAAGGAGTAAGAATTTTTATAACTAAAGATTCAATATTCATTAATGACCGGATAAACAAAAAGATGTATTTTGGAAATTCATTTTATTTTAATAGAAAGTATGGCTTGAATCAGAGTTTTTTACCTTTAATTTTTGGTGACATAGTTGTAGATAAAAGTTGTAACGGCAGTAATGATAAGTGCTCAGGAGATCAATTAAAGGTTAATTGTGTTGTTAAAGGGGTAACTTTAAATTATAATATTGATTGCAAAAGAGGGAAAATAATATTAGTTAGTCAATTAAATAATTATGGTTCAGAGGGTATTAAAATGAAGTATGAAGCATTCCTGAATTTAGGAAATATCTTAATTCCCAGAATAATTGAAATTGAAGATTCACAATACAATATGACTATTAAGATTAAAATAGTAAAAGTGGAGTATCCATGGAATGGAAATGTAAAATTTATTCCTGGGAAAGGATATGAATCAATAGAACTTTTATGAAATATTTAATTCTTATATTTTTATCAGGCTGGATATGGTGTAACTGTTTAATGGCTCAGACAAAGGCGGAGCTGGAAGATAAAAGAAAGGCAACTCTTAATGAGATTACTTATGTGGATAATATGCTTAAATCCACTGCTAAGAAGAAGGAGGAAAGCATGAGCGCTTTAAAAATAATTGGTAACAAATTAAATTTAAGAGAGTCTGTAATTCGGGGAATGCGGGATGAAATTAATTTGATGACTGGAAGAATTGACCTGAATACTATCGCGATTTTTATGATGGAAAGTGATCTGGTTGATTTGAAGAATGATTATGCACGGGCTGTTATTAATTCGTATAAATCACAAAAGGAAAATCCGGAACTTGTATATATTCTTTCAGCAAAAGACTTTAACCAGGGATATAAAAGGTTAAAATATTTACAACAGGTCACTAAATTCAGAAGGAAAGAATCAGAAATAATTATAGAATTAAAGGAACAGGTGCAAATCACTAAGGATAGATTGCAAAATGACTTATCCAGGATTTCAGTTTTGAAATCAAAAGAAGAACAACAAAAAAGCCTGTTACAGTCTGAACAGGAAAAGAAACAGGGGATGGTTAAATCACTTACTAAGAAAGAGAAACAATTGAAAAAAGATTTGGAGGAAAAAAAGAGGATCGCTGACAAGATTGAAAAAGAGATTGCCAAAATAATAGAAGACGAAAGAAAAAAGGTCGTAAAATCAAATAACACGCCTGAACAAAAGTTAATAGGGGAAAATTTTGCAGAAAATAAAGGCAGGTTACCATGGCCGGTTGAACGAGGAATTATAACCAGCCAGTTTGGTATTCAGAAGCACCCAATTTTAAAGTATGTCACCGAAAACAATATAGGAATTGAAATAACCAGCCTCGGTAAGACAGTTGTACGAAGCGTTTTTAAAGGCGAAGTAGCGAAAGTTTTTGCAGTACAAGGCGCTAATATGATTGTAATTATCAGACATGGTAAATACCTTTCAGTTTATCAAAATATTGTAGATTTGAAAGTTAAACCCGGGGATAAAGTTGATACCAAACAGGTAATAGGGAATGTTTATTGTGAAAAAGAGAATGCAAATAAATCTATTTTAAAATTTATGATATACGAAGAAAAGGATAGTCTCAATCCGGAAGCATGGATTTCAAAAAATTAGATGTTTTCTGAAACATATATTAAGAATTGAAGTATAAAGGTTGGCATTTGACAAGTTATGTATAAAAAGATCAGGATAGATTCTCAAGTAGAAAATTTAAGGATCGTAGAAAATGCAATAGATGATGCTACATCAATAATTGGAATTTCACAGGATAGCTATGGAAAAATTCTGGTCTCAGCAATGGAGGCAGTTAATAATGCAATTTTGCATGGCAACAAGTCAAACCCTGAAAAATTTGTAGATATCGAGATTGGCTTCGAGAGTGATGAACTTCAGATTAAAGTTACAGATGAAGGATCTGGATTTAGTCCTGAAAAAGTACCAGACCCTACAACTCCGGAAAATATTGAGGCGCTTAACGGCAGAGGAATTTATCTTATGTCGCATCTGGCAGACAAAATTAAATATAGTAAAAAGGGAAATTCGGTTACTATGACCTTTAAGAACATTTTATCTTGAGTATCAGAATTTTTTATGACGAAACAAACTTCAGACTCAAAGGCTGGAGAAAAACTGTGAAGATTATAAAAGAGGTCATCGCGAAAGAACAAAAGATTTCAGGTGACCTTAATTTTATTATTACGAGTGATGAAAATCTCAAAGAAATAAACGTTGAGTTCCTTGAACATGATTACTATACAGATGTTATTACATTTAATTATAATAGTGAAAGTATTATAAACGGGGAAATTTATATCAGTCTGGACAGAGTAAGGGAGAATGCTGCAAACTATAACATTAGTTTAGATCTGGAATTATTGCGTGTTTTAATTCATGGCGTTTTGCATCTGCTGGGTTATGATGATTCAGATGATGAGAAAAGGGAAGAAATGCGAAAGATGGAAGATTTTTGGATAAAGGCGGAAAATGAAAAATAGATGGATTTTCAGTACGATATAATAGTTGTGGGGGGAGGACATGCAGGCTGCGAAGCAGCACACGCTGCAGCTGTGATTGGTGCAAAAACACTGCTAATAACTATGGACATGACTAAGCTTGCTCAGATGTCATGTAATCCGGCGATGGGTGGAATTGCGAAAGGGCAGATCGTAAGGGAAATTGATGCCATGGGCGGAATGAGTGGAATTGTGACAGATAGAAGCGCTATACAATTCAGGATGCTCAACAAGTCAAAAGGACCTGCTATGTGGAGCCCAAGAGCTCAATGCGACCGTCAAAAGTTTACTACGGAATGGAGAAAAGTTCTTGAGAAAACCGACAATCTTTCAATCTGGCAGGAACAGGCAACATTACTATTATTAGATGAAAGGAAGATTGCAGGAGTAGAGACAGCTTTTGGAACAAGGTTTCTATCGTCTGCCGTAATTCTTACAAATGGAACTTTTTTGAATGGATTAATGCATATTGGATTTTCAAAAATTAAAGGAGGCAGATCCGGAGATCAGAGTTCTACAGGATTAAGCGAACAACTTGAAGAATTGGGATTTACTGTTGAAAGGATGAAAACGGGAACGAGTGCACGTATTGACGGCAGATCAATTGACTTTAATGCGATGACAGAACAGAAAGGTGATGCTGAAGGCGAATCGTTTTCCTATTTGATTGAGGATAGGAAACCACTGACACAGAAAAGCTGTTATATAACTCATACCAACGAAGAAGTTCATGAGGAAATAAGAAAAGGATTTGAATTTAGTCCTTTATTTACAGGACGGATAAAGGGACGAGGACCAAGATATTGTCCGAGTATCGAAGATAAAGTTGTAACTTTTAAAGAAAGGAATTCTCACCAGTTGTTTATTGAACCGGAGGGAGAAGATACGGTTGAATATTATATTAATGGTTTTTCCAGTAGCCTGCCACTTGATGTTCAATTGAAGGCGCTAAGGAAAGTTAAAGGAATGGAAAAAGTAGAAATGTTCAGACCTGGCTATGCTATCGAATATGACTTTTTTCAACCGACACAATTGACGCATACTCTGGAGACAAAATCTATACAAGGTCTTTATTTTGCAGGACAGATTAATGGGACAACAGGTTATGAGGAAGCGGCAGCTCAAGGTTTTATTGCAGGAGCAAATTCTGCTTTGAAGATAAAAAACAAAGAGCCTTTAATTCTGGGAAGAGAGGAATCTTATATAGGAGTACTTATTGATGATCTGGTAACCAAAGGTGTTGATGAACCATACAGAATGTTTACGTCCAGGGCTGAGTTCAGAATACTATTACGACAAGATAACGCTGATGAACGGCTGACAAGAAAAGCTTTTGATATAGGAACTGCAAAAATTGAAAGAGTCATTCATCTGGAAGAAAAGGAAAGCATGATAAAGGAAATAATTGAGTTTCTTTCAGAGAGCAGTGTTAGCCCCGACGATGTTAATGGTTTTCTTGAGAAGGTTGGGACTAATAAAATAACTCAAAAAGTAAAGGTAATTACAATTGCCGCCAGACCACAGGTTGAAATCGGTGCATTATTAAATGTAATTAAAGGAGCGGATAAGCTGAAGGCAGTAAATTCAGAAAGGTTCAAAGAAATAGCCGAATCTGCTGAGATTAAGATTAAGTATGAAGGATATATTCAAAGAGAAAAGATAGTAGCTGACAAGATAAAGCGACTTGAAAGTTTAAAGATTCCGGTTGATCTTAATTTTAATGAACTGGTTTCTATATCTACAGAAGGAAGGCAAAAGCTTACCAGGATCAAACCCGTGAATATTGGTCAGGCTGGAAGAATTAGCGGCGTTTCTCCGTCTGATATCAATATTTTGTTAATGTACCTCGGAAGGTAGAGTGTTCCACGTGGAACAATCTATATAAAAAAATAAAAATATATTTTATGAAAATTTATGGTCAGTTGGTAGATATTCACAACAGGGATATTTATCCTGCGGCTGTCAGTGTTCTCAGTGGAAAGATTAATCAGATAGAAAGAATGGATACTGCGCCTGATATATATATTATGCCCGGTCTTATCGATGCGCATATTCACATTGAAAGTTCCATGGTTACACCGGGCGCTTTTGCGATGACCGCGGTAAAGCATGGAACCTGCGGAGTTGTTTCAGATCCTCACGAGATAGCGAATGTACTCGGTATTGATGGGGTTGAATTCATGGTTAATGATGCAAAAAAGGTTCCACTGAACTTCTTTTTTGGAGCGCCCTCCTGCGTCCCGGCAACTAATTTCGAAACCAATGGAGCAAGTTTGAATCATGGAGATATTCAAAAATTGCTTAAACGGAAAGAAATAAAGTACCTGTCTGAGATGATGAATTTCCCGGGAGTTATTAATAATGACCTGGAGGTTATAAAAAAAATAGAATGTGCTAAAGAATTGGGAAAACCTATTGATGGACACGCGCCGGGTTTATCAGGAGAATCACTAAAGAAATATGTGTCGGCAGGAATATCTACTGACCATGAATGCAGCAATCTGCAAGAGGCTAAGGAAAAAATTTCATTGGGAATGAAAATTCTGATAAGAGAAGGGAGCGCTGCCAGGAATCTTAATTCACTGAAAGAATTGTTCAATACTAATCCTGATATGGTTATGCTGTGCAGCGATGATCTGCATCCGGAGATGCTTCGGAAGAGACATATTAACAAATTAATTGGTGAACTTATTTCTGAAGGGTATGATGCATTTGATGTTCTAAGGAGCGCCACTATTAATCCATCGAAACATTATAATCTTGATGCCGGATTACTACGTCCGGGGGATGATGCAGATTTTATTTTAGTGGATGGTCTTGAGACAATGAATGTGCTTGAGACATGGATAAAAGGTAAAAGAGTTTTCTCTGATGGGAAAGTACTGTTTAATTATATAGAGAGTAGTCCTGTTAATAATTTCAATTGCCAGCCTTTGGGAGAAAAAGATATCAGGGTCATGAATAGGTGGGGAGAAGTACGAATAATTGTGGCAGTGGAAGGAGAACTTCTGACGGGAGAGATTCATCATTCCTTTATTAAATCGGAACATATTTCTTCCGACATTGATAACGATATCCTGAAAATAGTTGTTAAAGACCGATATAAAGATTCCCCACCGGCTGTTGGATTTATTAAAGGATTCGGTTTAAAAAGAGGAGCTTTTGCAAGTTCTATTGCACATGACAGTCATAATATAATCTCTGTTGGAACAAACGATAGAGATATAGTAAAATCTATTAATGAGATTGTAAGGCTAAAAGGAGGGTTGGCAATATCCAATGGTGGGAAAATTAAATCACTACAACTGAATATAGGAGGCATTATGACTACCCGTTCATGTGAAGAGATTGGTCAGGATTATGAAAATCTGAATGAATTGGTAATGTCATTGGGCTGCGCTATGAAAGCCCCTTTTATGACGCTGTCTTTTATGGCGTTACTTGTTATACCAGATCTGAAAATTGGCGACCGGGGATTATTTGATGTTAAGAAATTTGAGCAGGTGTCGCTGTTTGTTGAATAGGAATTGGTTAGCTGAATATACCCCGCCGCCCGATGGAATACCCTTTAGACACATCTTTAATTGAGGTTGACATTATCAATATTAACCACCACTGTCACACTAATTATAATTACTGTATATAAGGATATGATTACCTTCGGTGAGCTTGTATTCTGCTTCAGGTATTATGAAAATTATGCAAGTATCAGATAATGCTTGACTTATGAAATGATGTCGTATGAGTCGCTATACAAATATGCACACCAAACAATATGACATTATTTGAAGAGTCAAATATTAATTTATTTACAAAGACCTGTAACGACTAGTGGAGATCCCATTATGGTACTCCTGAAAGTTTTGTTATTAGTAGCGAAGTCTACATGCCAGCTCAACGAAAGTAATCTCTTGTACCCATTATAAAATAATTTTATTAACACTCTGTTTGTGAAGCCTCTGCAAAGAGTGAGAAAACTAGTTTAGAAAGATGTGTATAAAGGGTAGTCCTTCAAAAGAAGAGCCTGTCCCGCTTTTGGCGGGGGGAAACTTTTTTATGCAGTTTCTCATTCATCCCCAGAGCTTAAGTTGACGGCTATACCCTAAAGGGAACCTAAATTCTGGATGTAATTAGAATATTATTATAATCCTGGTTTACACCAACTTCCAGCCTTTTCTATATTCGTAATGAAGCAATTTTGTTGCTGCACCATCTGTATCATCAACAAAGATTTCAGTTGCCGGATTCCATTT
>JANYIW010000231.1 GCA_025358645.1 Bacteroidales bacterium | reverse complement strand
CCCCAGATCGCTCCCAATCGCACCATGATGGAATTGAAACAGAGGAGGTAATCAAAGAGTCGATAAGAGCATCACTCCCAATCGCACCATGATGGAATTGAAACTGTATGAGTTACCCATGTGTACATTTGACCTTTTGACTCCCAATCGCACCATGATGGAATTGAAACCTGAGTACCCCAATCAGTGTGCCGTTAATTTTTGCCCTCCCAATTGCACCATGATGGAATTGAAACCAAGAAGATGCAACAACTATTAATGGTTCATTTAAGCTCCCAATCGCACCATGATGGAATTGAAACAAGGATGCAGCTGAGAGCCGCATTATTCCGTTCGTGCTCCCAATCGCACCATGATGGAATTGAAACGTTTTTTTATCAACTACCGATTTCGCCATTTTCAGCTCCCAATCGCACCATGATGGAATTGAAACATGCGAATAACTTCGAGTACCGGAGGCACTCTTACTCTCCCAATCGCACCATGATGGAATTGAAACTCGGTATTCGTCACCTGGTAAATGTTGATATCGAACTCCCAATCGCACCACAATGGAAATGAAACGTGATCTTTACAACAATAGTTCGTAAAGTTTAAGCGGCCATAGTGCCATAATATATAACAATTGTATAAATTGCATTCTTTCAACAGGAATAACAGTCAGACAATGTTGTACCATGTGAGGCAAAAACTTCCTAATACTATAATTTATCGTAATGGTAAACTTTCGAAAGTAAAATATTACATAATGAAAAAATCTTTGGTTATAATATTGTCAGTAATATTCTTCAATAATAATATTGATGCAAATATGACGGTTAAGGCTGACCGATGGCTGGAAATTGATCTGTATTGGTTTGAGCATAATGATATGGAGAAATCGGTTAACCAGTTTTGGGACAGGTTTTCTCCGCTTATGGCTGACGTGGAAGGGTGGAAAGGTGTTATCCTGAATGTTGGCTGGATAAGCGATTACGTATTGGAATGGCATGGAGACCTGAATGAAAAGATCAGTTTTCCAAAGAATATGAAGGAGGGTCCCTGGTTCAAAGACGAAAGACACACCGGTGGTAATACTTTAGAGAGGATCAAGATGGGTCAGGATCGATTCAGCAAAACAGATCCTCCCCAGATTGTCAATTATGAAGTATGGACCTATAATGACTTAAAAAAGTTATCCTCGCTGCTAAGAAGGTTTGCTCTTAAGAAATATGGTTTAGCTGATGTTAAGGTTGGAACATTTGTGCTTGGTTTTGAAAGTATTTATGGGGGAGATAAACCGGTTTTCACAAAGAATCATCCGAATGCTTATGTTACAAATTTTCCAAACCTGTTGGCCCGTCTATCAGCCGATAAGATCAGATATGGCGCATTTCCTGACGGGATCCCCGAAGGAACTCCACTTCCGGAGTTTTTCGGAAAACAATGGGGTGACCTGTCCAAAAAAACAGGACTTGATGTTATTGTTCTGCGTGATAGTTATCTGGGTGTAGGAATCTATGACCGCCAGGGACCTTTTGGAAAGACCGCCCCTGATGATCCTGCAAAGGTTAAAAGCTGGAGCGATGCAACTGCAGATCTCGTAAGGCAAACCAAAATTTCAAACACAAAAGCTTTGGTCATTGGTTATTCCAATGCAGCAAGTGGGGTTGCTGACTTGCGCGTGAACTGTTTTGATCTGGAAGCCATTGCCAGGGAAGGTTATCTTGATGGATGGATTGATCAGACATGGGCAGGTGCATGGAACGAAGTAGGGCAGCGGCCAGACTGGTTCTGGAACAGTCCGACACTTGGCTGGACATACCAGTTAGGTTACATGCTTACTCATGCGGCAGTTCTGGCCGATACCAAAGTACACCACTATTTTCTTACTGAAACTCTTGATGCCTGGGAGTCGTGGGATATAATTCACTATGCTCAGGAAAGATTGAGATGGGGTATCTGGGCGTATTCTCATGCGGCTGTTAAAACTCCGTCAGGGTTGAAAATGCCCGATGGGAGCTATATCTCCTGGTGTAATCAGGGTAAAATCCTTTTATCAGAAGAAGATGTCAGGTTTTTGACCGAGCAGACGAATGCTGCATTAAATGATGCAAGGGAGACTAAAAAGATCTACGGGCCAACTCTCGTTTATTGCAGAAGCGCTATGGAATGGCAATCAATCAATAAGCCAGCGGCAACTATAAAGGAATGGATTGATGAGCAAGCGGGAACTATAATGAAATGGAGTATACCTATTATGTCAGTAACCCGTTCAGAATATCTTCCTTTTGTGGAAAGCGATATGTTTATATTTCAGACCCCTGTACATCTTAAGAATACTGAAAAAGAAAACATTCTGAAAGTACTTGGATCAGGTAAACCTGCTGCAGTATTCGGAAGTCCCGTTGGTGGAATTGATAAGGATATTTCTGTTCTTCTCGGCGTTTCAACCATAGATTCCAGTATTTCTGATACCAGGTTTATTGGAACTATAAATTATCAGACTGAAGGAATATACGCATCACTGCCCAATACCTTCCCTGTATTTCAGCCTTTTTCACGTAATACTTTCAAGGATGGCCTCGAGACAATTTATTCTGTGAATAATTCTCCCTGTCTTGGAAAAAACCAGTCAGGCGGGAAGCAGGTTATTTTCTGGGATGCACCTGAATTTTCAAATAACCTGATTTCCGGTTCCGGGAGATATGGAGGTTCACTTGATCAAATGCTTGGAAGCCCGACTGCTTACTTACTGACAGCAAGACTTATAAACCAGCTTATGAAAGAAAACGGATCAGTCTATGTTAAAAAAATTGATCAGGATCAACCTGTAAATTTTTCTATGTGGGAATTGAATGACGGCAAGATCAGGTTATTGGCCGGCAATCTTGAAGAGGGAATAAACCATAAGAATGAGCACACGGTCAGTATCACAATAGATCTTCAGCAAAAGAGCAATGAAAAGGAAATTGAACTGTCTGAAATATGGGGTGGGCAAAAAATGGTAGTTTCCAATCAAAAGCTGGAAATAAATTTAAACCAGGCTCAGACCAAACTCTTCTCTTTTAAGAAATAAAGTTTTGAAGCTGGATCAACAAATAATCTATCTAACCTTAATTATACGCAATCTTTCCTTTATACACAGCTTATTGTTTTTTGAGAAATTATTAACGAAATGAGGAACAACGTGATCTTTACAACAATAGTTCGTTAAGTTTTAAGCGGCCTTTACGAACCATTGTAGATTAGAAAGCGCTAAATTATTAAAACACTAACAGAATGATTAAAAACTTTATTTCAATTATTTCAGGAATTATATTGATAATGTTCCTGAATAACCCTTTTTTATCTGCAGAGAATAGTCCGAAAATTAAACCCAAAACAATTGCAGCTTCACATAAATATTTCCCTGATGCTGTCGAATGTATTGTTCAGCCATTCTATCGTCATCGTCTGGATGGGAAACCTGGAAGAGAAATCACATTGAATTTCAAAGGTCCGAAGTTTTCAGGAAAAGGAACTGTTGAACTGGAATGTTCAGGGGGGAAAGAAGTTATTAAATTAGATGTAAATGAAGGTATTGATCATCTTCAGATTTTGCTCCCTCCCGGTGCGGGGGTAAAATCCGATTGTGAGGCAATGGTTACTCTCCGGAGTAGAAGGTACGTGCTTTTCAGTTCAGTTGTTGTGCCGGCAAAACGACAATGGACAGTTTATATTTATCCTCATTCGCATGTTGATATTGGCTATACCAATACCCAGGCCAACGTTGAAATCATTCACAAACGAAACTTAATTAACGGTATTGAACTGGCAAAGAAGACTGCTGGTTATCCCGTAGATGCCCGCTATCTGTGGAATCCTGAAGTATTATGGCCTGTCGAAAGATATTTGAAGACGGCAACACCTGAGGAAAAAGAGAATATAGTTGATGCTGTCCGAAAGGGTTACCTTCACCTGGACGCCGGTTACATCCATACAAATACCAGCTCCTCAGCTGATGAAGAGTTTTTTCAGTACTTCCGTCAATGTAAGGATATGGAAAAGCTGACCGGTACAAAAATTGAAACATTGGTTCAGGTGGATGTTCCCGGAATGTCATGGGGAATTGTTCCTGTTGCTGCAAAGCTTGGAATTAAATACTGCTTTGCAATGAATAATGGGTCTGACCGTGTGGGACTATCTACAGACCTCAGTTTTAAACCATTCTGGTGGATTGGACAAGATGGAAAATCAAAAATATTATTTCTCCAACCAGGTAGTTATACTCCGGGTGCAATTGCAAAAGGTTTTGCATATTGGCCATTGATGGCAGGACAAACTGATCCCTCCAAATTAATTCAAATTGTAAAGACCGATCATCCCCGTGATAATTTCGTTGACAAATACCTGGCTGAAAAATTGCCCGAATTGGAAAGGGCAGATTATTATCCATACGATATTTTCGCCATGTCGTGGGCAATGGCTGACAATACCCCAATTGATGCCGATTTACCGGATGCAGTTAAAAGTTGGAATGAAGATTATGCTTTTCCACATTTAATTATTGCCAGCGCTACCGAAATCATGCGCACTTTTGAAGAAAAATACGGAAATCAGCTACCTGTTCTGAAAGGTGATTTTACAGAGTATTGGACAGATGGACTTGGCACAGCCGCGAAACAAACAGGAATGAATCGCTCCTCTAAAGAACGACTTATTCAGGCTGAAACACTTTGGACGATGCTCCATCAGGGAGAACCTGCACCACGCTCCGACTTTGACGAAGCCTGGAGAAACGTGATCATGGGTACAGAACATACCTGGTGTTATATGGATCCTTCTAAACAGCCGATTACAAATGACATACTGAAGGTCAAGTTTGGATTTTTCCAGGAAGCTGACGACCGTAGCAAATCCTTGCTGACATCTGCTTTATCACCTTCTGCTTTTAGTGAAAGCTCAGTTGTCGGGGTTTTTAATACACTTTCCTGGTCTCGTGGTGAATTGGTCTCTGTTTCAGCAAAACAAAGCAAATTTTTTAACAGTATTTGTGACGAGAAAGGCAAAGCTATTATATCACAACGACTTACAACAGGAAACCTTGTTTTTTCAGCTACTGATGTGTCGGCATTTGGTTTGAAAAAGTATTTTCTAAAAAAGAAAAAAAGTAAGGCAAATGGCAAACTTGCGCAGGATAATATACTGGATAACGGTATTGTACGTGTAGTGATTGATCCCAGGACAGGCGATATTTCAAGTTTAACCAGTGGCGCCTATGAATTTGTTGATTCCAAAGCAGCATGTGCGATTAATAGCTATCGATATCTGCATGGCGACGATAGTCCTGATAAAGCATCAGGAACTGGGAATGTGAAAATTTCCATCCTGGAAAATGGTCCTTTAGTGGCTACACTCCTGGTTGAATCAGAAGCAGAAGGATGCAATAGCCTTTCACGTGAGATCACTATCATCGCCGGACAACCGCAGGTCGAAATCAAGAATATTATCGACAAACAGGCGATTCTAAAAAAGGAAGGGATTCACATCGGGTTTGCCTTTAATATTTCGGATCCTATAACCCGGGCTGATATCCCATGGGGAATTATGGAACTTGAAAAAGATCAGCTTTCTGCCGCAAACCGGAATTGGATAGCTTTTCAGCGATGGCTCGATATTTCGAATAATGAGCGGGGCGTTACCTGGTGTTCTCTGGATGCTCCTGTTTTTGAAACAGGAAACATCACCGCCAACATTTTAGGTGCGGCTACCAATTCTCCGGAATGGATTCGAAAAATACAACCAAGCGCAACTATTTATTCATGGGCACTGAACAACCATTGGCATACTAACTTTCCCTTTAGCCAGGAAGGGAAGATTCAATTCCGGTACAGGATCCTTCCTCACAATACAAAATATAGTGCCGTATCAGCTAATCAATTTGGACTTGAACAGGCTCAACCGTTAATAGCGACTTCTCTTAAAGCTGACTTCAAGGAAAAACCGCTTTTGGAAATTAAAGGAAGTCCGTCCGTTTTTGCATCCATTTTCAAAACAAATGATGATGGTAAAGCTATCCAGATACGACTACGTTCTGTTTCCGATAAAAATGAGATTGTAAAATTGGTTTGGCTTAACCATCAACCATCATCAATACAAATCAGCGAATCAGGTGAAGAATCCGGCAAAAAGGATATACAGGAAGAAATTCTGGTTCCGGCAATGGGTTTTCTGACACTTGATATTGTTTGGTGAGTTTGGAGGACTGGAATATTAACTAAATGTTTTGTGGATGAACGAAGATGCAGAAAAGGTAGTATCAGGGTGGTAATCAGTAGCTTCACGATGGCCTATTATCTAAACCTTCGGCTGTGTAATTACTTTAATAAGTTCCTTCTTGATTATCTGAGTCCATACTTCATATCCCTTTTCAGTGAGGTGTAATTTATCGGCTCTGAATAATTCATCCTTTGGCACTCCATTCTCATTCAGAAAGGCGTAATCGGTTTTTATAAAATAAGTATTTCTTTGTTTATCGCAAATATCTTTTATCAGCGTATTCGCTTTTTGGATTTCCGGCCATACTTTCCATCGTGAGGCGGTAGGTGTGACTTCAATCCAGAAAACAGGTGTAACAGGATGTAATTTGCGGATAGTTTTAAGAACATTTTTGAATAATGAGGCAACTTCCTTTGGTGTCTTGTCTTGCTCACTGCCGGTAATATCATTTGCGATGAATATTACAATTGCCTTGTATTGGTGAGGATCAAAGATACGGTCAGCATAAAAGGCAAAATCGCTTAGCTTAGCCCCGCCGTAGCCTCTCTGAATTATATGATATGGAGCCATATCTCTTTCGAGAGTGGTCCATAATCTTATACTTGAACTTCCTGCAAAAAGAATTGCATCATTTGGATATGTTTCACTTTTATCGAGTTGTTCAAATTTCTGAATATCATTTTCCCATGCCTTAACTTCAGGGAGATTCTGATATTTGCTGATTGGAGAACAGGATAGTAAAGCAAATGCAATCGACAAAAGTATATACCTGCGCATGTTGTCTTGTTTTAATTCCAGTTCAAAAATACATTTAAAATGTTAAAAAATGCAAAAATCAGTAACATGAAAAACCTGCTATCTGCCCTCTTCTCTTGAAGGCAAAAGAAGGGTAAGTAAAGCATTTTGCCCCTCTTTGCGAAGCAGAGAGGGGTTGGGGTGAGTTCATTGGAATATTTAATCGAATCTTTCCCTGGATAGTATAACCAATAAATTTTTATACATGATTCCCGCTACACATATAATTTATTTTACAAAAAAAAAAGTTACGTTTGTAATAATTATACTTTGATCTCAAACTTTCATACAAAATATATGTCAAAAAGCCGGTTATTTTTAACGAAACCTCTTCCTCAGCTTTTCAGTGAATCTAAGGAATCAGGTGGTCTAAAGAGATCTCTTACAGCGCTGAATCTCACTACCTTAGGAATTGGAGCCATTATTGGAGCGGGCATTTTTGTACTAACCGGTCAGGCCGCGGCACAGTATGCCGGACCTGGTATTGTATTATCATTTATTATATCAGGTTTTGCATGCGGGTTAGCCGGATTATGTTATGCAGAATTTGCTTCAATGATCCCTATCGCAGGAAGCGCCTATACCTATTCTTATGCCACACTCGGGGAATTCCTGGCCTGGATAATCGGATGGGACCTTATACTTGAGTACCTTTTTGCTGCATCAACAGTCGCGGTGGGATGGTCGGGTTATGTAGTAAGCTTTCTGAAGGACCTTCATATATTTATACCGCCTCAGTTTACGGGGGCTGTGGGCTCTGTACTTATTAATGTCCCCGATTCAGGCTGGAAACCTCTTACGGCGGCCTTTGCACAGACGCTGGCTGCTTCAGGCATTCAGGTTGATACATTGGCTCATGTCACCTGTGTAATTAATTTGCCCGCGATGTTCATTGTTGCATTATTAACAACATTGCTTGTGATTGGTATCCGTGAATCAGCTAATTTCAATAACATAATGGTAATAACCAAAGTATCTGTCATTATACTATTTATTGCAATAGGTTTCATGTTTGTCAAATCCGCAAACTGGCATCCATTCATACCTGTAAATAAAATTGAAGCTGCTCCAATGTCGGAATATGGAGGGTTATGGGGCTGGTTGAAAGCCTATAGTCATGAATTTGGCAAATTTGGAATCAGTGGAATTTTAAAAGGATCGGCAGTAATTTTCTTTGCATATATAGGTTTTGATGCTGTTTCGACAGCAGCGCAGGAGGCAAAAAATCCTCAACGGGATATGCCCATAGGTATTCTTGGTTCACTGGGGATTTCCACAGTTCTATATATTCTTGTCGCAATAGTACTCACGGGTATAGTAAGTTACACAACTTTAAATGTTGCTGATCCTGTTGCCGTTGGCGTTGATGCTATGGGCAAGGGGATGTTCTGGCTGAGACCAATTGTCAAGCTTGCTGCAATCGCAGGTTTAAGTTCGGTAATTCTAGTTATGCTTCTCGGTCAACCAAGGATATTTTACTCAATGTCAAAAGATGGTTTGTTGCCTAAGGTTTTTTCAAAGGTTCATCCAAAGTTTCAAACTCCTTATGTAAGTACAATCATTACCGGTACGTTTGCGATGATCATTGCAGGAATACTTCCGATAAGTATTCTGGGGGAATTGGTTTCAATAGGTACTCTTCTTGCCTTTATTATAGTTTGTATTGGCATTCTGGTATTAAGAAAATCGAAACCCGATATTGAACGACCTTTTAAAACGCCATGGGTTCCATTTGTTCCAATCCTTGGTGCATCTATTTGTTTTATTCAAATGGCATCATTACCTCTTGATACATGGTTAAGGCTTATTATCTGGATGGTTATCGGATTCTGTATCTATTTCTTTTACGGTGTGAAGCACAGTAAGATCAGACAAA
>JANYIW010000205.1 GCA_025358645.1 Bacteroidales bacterium | reverse complement strand
TTTAAAGTGAAATGTTATGATCAATTTGAATCGTAGAAAATTCATAAGGCAAACTGCAATTGTTGCTGGAGGCTTATCAATGGGATTAAATGCCTGTGAGGATAAAGCCCGGAATTTATTAAAGGGAGTGCAGGATTTTCTTTATAAAGTGGCAAATAAGGATGGCTCATTCCGCCCCGGAATCGATCCCGGGTATCGTGGTACATCTGATACTGGTTTGTCAGGACTTGCTGCTCCGGCTTATGCAACAATACTTAGTACTTCTTTCGGTTGGACCCTGCCTTACCCCGATAAAACAAAAGAGTTTATTCACTCGTGCCAAAAATCCGATGGGGCCTTTTATGCCCCAACTGGAAGTATGGATCAGAATGCTCCATTATCAAAACTTTATAATACGCTCCAATCGGTCATATCGCTTCGTCTGCTTGGCGAAAAACCAGTTTATGATCCCTTGCCCGTAGTTGATTATTTTTTCAAAAACAGTGAGTTCATGGAGCTTCCACTTTATACGACAAGTTTCTTTCCTCTTTTTTTCACTGCCCTGGGAAAGAAAATGCCAAAATATATTGACGATAAAATGAGAGCATATCTTTTCCGTGAACAAAAGGAGGATGGGTATTTATCGAACCATGTGGCATCAACCTTCCATGCGGCTCATTATTTTCGTCTGATTGGTGAGTCTATTCCAAAGGCAACGGAAATGTCGGCAAGGGTTATAAATGATCAGAAAGACGATGGCTCTTGGCGCCTTTTTGAACCCGATTGGGATGTTCATGCATGTTTTGATGCACTGTTTATTCTCCGCCAGATCAGAGATTCCGATGATCCGATGATTCAGAGCGCTTACAGGAAAGCAAACGACTGGATATTAAAGTGTCGGAAACCGGATGGTGGCTTCAGCCATTTTCCTGATGAAAAAATCTCAGATATGGATGCTGTTTACTTTCATGTGGGAGGGTTGGTAGAAACGGGTTATCTGAAGGTCCTGCCTGACCTGAAAAATGAAGAAGTGATGGGCTGGGGACATGCCATGAACCCAAAAAAGAAATATTCATGTGTTGATTAATATAAAAGTAATACTTAAAACAACCTAAATGAAATTTTTTAAGAAGTTAGTAACTGCCACATTGTGTATCGCATTTATTGCTGGGTATGGAAGAAATTCATTTTCGCAGCAAACAAAGTTAACTTTCGGTAAATCGGTAAGCCTCGAAAAAGCCATTGGCAAAACATCCGAAAAGGATAACCCGTTGTTGTGGATCGATGTAAATACATCTCCCGATACCTGGCATATAGAGAAAGACATTCTCGTTTGTTCAGGGCATCCTATAGGTGTGATGAGATCCGATAAGCAGTATGAGAACTTTATTCTTCACATAGAATGGAAGCACATGGAAGCGGGAGGAAACTCAGGAACATTTGTATGGAGCAACGCTAATCCACCCTCTGATACACGATTACCCAACGGTGTTGAGGTCCAGATGCTGGAGCTTGATTGGGTAAATCTCAATCCACAAAATGGAGCTCCTGCTCCAATAGCTTATGTGCATGGTGAGCTTTTTGGTGTCGGCGGTGTAACAACTCTGCCCGATAATCCACGCGGTACCAGGAGTAAATCTGTAGAAAACCGTTGCAAAGGGAAAGGGGAGTGGAACACCTACGAAGTTGTTTGTGTTGATGGTACAATTAAACTTTCGGTAAATGGTAAATTTGTTAATGGTATTGCAAAGTCAACTCAAAATAAAGGATATATTTGTCTTGAATCGGAGGGAGGCCTGATCCACTTTCGTAATATCGTTATTGAGGAATTGCCCTCAGGTGTAACAACTTCGGAACAGACAGCTCCTGAGATAAAATAATCGTATCCCGCTGACTTTTGGTTTTAGATATCTGGTATTTAAAAAGTATATTATTTATGACTGACAATAAAAATAATTCTGATGTAAAACCCTCTTCTTCAGTAAAAGTGAGATTATTATCGCTTGATGCCCTTCGTGGATTCGATATGTTTTGGATAACAGGGGGCGGTTCACTTGTTGTTGCTTTAGCTAAGTGGTCTGGTGCAGGATGGTTGTCTGCTCTTGCAAATCAGACAACTCATGTTCCATGGATTGGTTTTCGTTTTTGGGATCTGATTTTTCCTCTGTTTATGTTCATTGCCGGAATTTCGATTCCCTTGTCTGTTATGTCGAAGTTAAAGAGAAATGAGTCAAAGAAAACTCTTCTTCTTAAGGCTTTTAAACGAATGATGATCCTGATCTTACTGGGGTTTCTGTATAATGGCATATTCCAGAATGGTTTTGCAAATGCACGATATGTGAGTGTCCTGGCGCAAATTGGAATCGCCTGTTTTTTTGCCACTGTAATAGTTATTTTCTCCAAATCGTTTAAATCAACTCTTTTCTGGCTGGCCGGTATTCTGGCTGGTGTTACACTTTTGCAACTATTTGTCCCCGTTCCGGGCATAGGCGCCGGTGTATTGACACCTGAAGGTTGCATGAACGGATACCTTGACCGGTTGTTGCTGCCCGGCAGACTGGCTTATGGTCATAATGGAATGTTGGATTCAGGCAATGGGCTTTATGATGCATTGGGATTATTATCAATCGTATCGGCGATAGGCATTGCGCTTATGGGAACAATTGCCGGGAATATTCTTCAGAGAACAAACCTTTCAGAGTATCGCAAAACCGGAGTCATGGCTTTTATCGGGGTTGTTTTAATTCTTGTAGCCTTAATCATTTCCCCATTCTATCCGATTATTAAAAATTGCTGGTCAACAACTTTTAACCTTCTGACCGGAGGTATCAGTTTCGTATTGATCGCTCTGTTCTATTTAGTTATTGATGTGTGGCATTTTCAGAAATGGTCCTTCTATTTCAGGGTTATTGGGATGAATTCGATTTTTATCTATCTTTTTTTCAGAATTGTACCGGTAGGAGTCATTACCGGATTCTTTCTTGGATGGGTTATTAAACCCGTGGGAAGTATGGGAGAAGTAATTAGTGTCCTGGGGATTCTCACCGGGGAATGGCTATTACTTTATTTAATGTACAGAAAGAATGTTTTTGTAAAGACCTGAGTGGATTTCTCGTAAGTTGGATCTGCAGACAGAAGAAGTTATGAAGGATCTGTTTATATTCTAAGAAGGATAATTCTTATAGTAAAATTTGAATTATGTCTTGCAGTAATTAAATTGATTAGACCAGATAAAATTACCTGCATACTTAATTGCTGAATTTGCAGATTTGTCATATATGATGCCAAAAGATAACTACAAGAATCAAGCAAAAATATCCTCCATTTACACCGCAGACGAAATAAAAGCCTTAATTTAAGCAACTGATAGAGGCTCTGCTGTGGGTAAACGTGATTATGCCATCAGTCATTAAGCGCTACTGACTCTTATGTAAGACTTACAGCGGAGATGTATCCCGGATTACTGAAAAATATTGATATGGTCTGTCTGAATGTGTTCCCTGAACTAAGAAGTCATGAAACCAACTGATTTCTCTCAA
>JANYIW010000216.1 GCA_025358645.1 Bacteroidales bacterium | reverse complement strand
TGTACACAATATTCTGGATAAATGAACTATTTAATCCTCAGGATACTGATACGTTTTTTGAAAAAGTCTGATTAAGGCAAACGCTCAACACAAAACTCTAGGTATCTTTTATTTTAGAATCTATGAAATCGAAACTCAAATTAATAACTGTAATCGGCACCCGGCCTGAGATTATCCGTCTATCGCGGGTGATGCCTCTTCTGGACGAACACTTAACTCAGGTTATCGTTCACACCGGACAAAATTACGATTACGAGTTGAATGAAATATTCTGGAAGGAGCTTGGCCTTCGCAAACCAGACCATTTTCTTAACGTTGATACATCTTCACTTGGAGCCACTGTTGGAGATATAATGCGCAAAACGGAAGAAGTGCTGCTGAAAGAAAAACCCGATGCCATCCTTGTCCTTGGCGATACCAACTCATGCTTATCGGCATATATTGCCAAGCGCATGCATATTCCTATTTTCCACATGGAAGCAGGAAACCGCTGTTTCGACTTCAATGTACCCGAAGAAGTTAACAGAAGAATAATCGACCATATTGCCGACTTCAATCTTGTTTATACAGAACATGCCCGCAGGCATCTCCTTTCCGAAGGACTTCCCCATCGCCGTATCTATCTCACCGGCAGTCCCATGAAAGAAGTCCTGGATTATTATAAACCCCAAATTGATAAATCAGATATACTTAATCAACTATCATTAACCGAAAACGCCAAACGCGAAACGCTAAACTATTTTCTCGCTTCCGTTCACCGCGAAGAAAATGTTGACAACCCCGAAAACCTTCAAAAAATCCTAATAGTACTTAACCAACTCGCCGAACAGTATAAATTTCCTGTAATCGTATCAACCCATCCCCGCACACGGAAAAAAATGGATCTGCCTCATACCTCACACTTCACACCTCACCCTCTTATTCAGTTTCTCAAGCCTTTCGGTTTCCTCGATTGGGTTCACTTACAGCAACACGCCCTCTGCACTATCTCCGATAGTGGAACCATAAGCGAGGAATCAGCAATCCTGTCATTTCCTGCTGTCTCAATCAGACAATCCATGGAACGCCCTGAAGCCCAGGATGCAGGCACTATAATTCTTACCGGATTTGATCCGGATATTGTTTTAAGCAGTATAGCCACTACAATAACAGAGCATAGATCCCCGGACTTTGACCCGGGAATCTTGAACTCTGAATCCGGAATGCCAAATGCGAAACGCAAAACACCCAATGTACCCGATTACTCTATCCCCGACACCTCCTGGAGAGTACTGAAGTTAATCTTAGGAAATACCAGGCTCTCAAACCGCTGGAACGGGATTTGCGAATAATTAGAAACAAGATAAAAGATAAAAGATAAAAAATAACCTGCCTGCCGCCTGCCTGCCGGTAGTCAGGGTAGGCAGGGTGGCTTTATCCTCTTTACTTTTGTCTTTTCACTTTTGTCTTAACTATAACTTTCTCTTGCACTTTTCCCTCTACTCTACACTCAATGCTCAATGCTCTACGCTCTATACTCAACGTTCTACGCTCTGTGCTTTAAAACTTTTGTGTTGATTATATCTTTCTCCTCTAATCTTTATAATTTCGTGCAATTCGTATTTTCAGAACATTTGTAAACAAAATATTTT
Source organism: Bacteroidales bacterium (assembly GCA_025358645.1). Taxonomy (GTDB): domain Bacteria; phylum Bacteroidota; class Bacteroidia; order Bacteroidales; family VadinHA17; genus LD21. The sequence goes on along the minus strand of JANYIW010000216.1, from coordinate 3,176 downwards.
GTTTTGAATGAAAACTTCACAAAAAATAGTGCAATGAACCGAAATATCAAAAAAATAGTAAATCAAATTTCATTCATATTGGTTGCTGGGATAGATGCCAGGCAGGTTTATCTTTTTGGTTCGCATGCTCATAATACTGCGAATAGCGATAGCGATATTGATTTATTTATTGTAGCGGACCTAAATGGCAAAAAGAAAATTGAGATAACTCAAAAAGCAAGGAGATTGCTTCTGAAAAAAATATTCTTACCTGTTGATATATTGGTGTGTGACATCGTTGATTTTAACAATAGGAAGGATAATTTATCAACGCTCGAATATTCAATTGCTACAGAAGGAATAAAAATATATGGATAATAAAGAAGGACTAATGTGGTTTGAATACGCTGAAAACGACTTCGAAACTGCAAAGATACTATCTATTCAGGTAAAGCCTAAGCTTGAAATAGTTTGTTATCATTGCCAGCAATGTGCTGAAAAAATCGAATATTATCACATGCAAAATGCTATAAGTGATGCTGATCAAATCAAGGAATTTGTTTTTAGCAAATTGATTGATTTTGAACAATTGCAATAGCATGAATGTCAAGGAGTTTTAATACAGTTATTTCGACAACTGTTCTCAATTAACTGTGTGTATTTATGTTAACCATCAACGCTCAAATTTTGTACCCTGTTCTCTGCGCTCTATGCTCTATGCTCTACGCTTTTTACCCTGTGCTCTGAGCTCCGCGCCCTGAGCTTTTAATCTTTTATCTTTTGTCTTTTGTCTTGATTTTAACACAGTAACCTCATAGAAATTCATAATATGTCCCCGAACACTCGTAAGAAAGTCTTCGTTAGCGGTTGTTTCGATATCCTCCATTCCGGACACATAGCATTCCTGAAAGAAGCCTCTCAGTTTGGTGATTTGAATGTCGGACTGGGGTCTGATAAAACGGTTGCAGACCTGAAAGGACGCAGGACAATAAATTCTGAGGATGAACGGCTATATATGCTTGAAGCGTTGTCTTGTGTGCATAATGTGAAAGTTAACAGAGGCAGTGGGATTCTTGATTTTCTGGACGATATGAAGGCTCTTAATCCAGATATTTTCATTGTAAACGAGGATGGTCATACACCCGACAAAGAACAGATATGCAAAGATCTTTGTATTGAATACAAGGTTCTGCGAAGAATACCTTATGCCAATTTGCCGGTTCGATCCACTACCTCATTAAGAAAAGAGACCCCAATACCATATAGGATTGACCTGGCAGGAACATGGATTGATCAACCCTATGTATCAAAATATAATCCCGGCTGGGCAATAACGGCTTCCATTGAACCTACTCCGGAATTCAATGAACGCTCGGGGATGGCTACTTCCACACGGAAGAAAGCTATCGAATTATGGAATGATACTTTGCCTATGGAGAATCCTGAAAAGCTGGCCAAGATACTTTTCCGTTACGACAATGATCCGGGTACCAAAGATGTAAGCGGTTCCCAGGATTCAATCGGGATTACAATGCCGGGAATAAACAGGTTTTTTTATGATAAGGAAAAGTACTGGCCTTCAAAGTTTGAAACAATTTCCGATCGCTCTATAATTAAATGGCTCGAAGAGCGGCTTTATATGGTAACATTATGGCCCAGGCCGGCAGATTTTGTGGTACTTGAGAATACAAATATATCTGCTGAGAACGTTAAAAGGCTTACTGATGCAGCTGAAATGGCCTGGGATGGGTTGAATAATAAAGATATCAAAACTTTCTCTAAAGGATTTTCGGCATCTTTTAATGCACAAGTAACGATGTTCCCTAAAATGATTAACGATAAAATCGCCACAGAAATTGATACTCACAGAGATAAAGCATTAGCGTGGAAACTCTCAGGTGCAGGTGGTGGTGGTTACCTGATACTCATTAGTGAAGAGGAAATATCTAATGCAATAAAAGTGAAGATCAGGATTAAGGATTATTGGATATGAATTTTTCCATATAATCTGGGTGCACAGTCGCATGTTCAGGTCTCATTTGAAGTCCCGGAATATACTGCAGAAAACGAAACAAATTCAATCCGCGAGTTTATTGAAGAAACTGCCAAAAAAAACTTGGATGGCAGCCTAAGACCACCTTTAAAGAGTTGGTGAAACTTATGGTTGAGTCTGATTTTGAAAAAGCAAAACGTCGGGCCGAATAATCATGCAAGCTTATTCCTTTAATTTTACTTTTTTTAGTATCTTTAAACAAAAAGTGCTATGACCAATATAGACCAAATCATTGTTAGCATTACGGATACGTTGAAAGATGAAGGAGTCGATAAAATTATACTTTTTGGGTCGTATGCTTCTGGTACTCCAAATGAGAATAGCGATTTGGATATAATCGTTATAACCAGTGATAATTTCCTTCCAAATTCGAATCGTGAAAAGATGGATTTGCACCACAAGTATAATATTCTTATTAAGAAATTCAGAAGAGTTATTCCAATAGATTTGTTGGTCTATACTAAGTTAATGTATCAAAAACTACTGGAATCAGGTAGCCTGTTTACTAGCGAAGTAAATATTAAAGGAAAAATTTTGTATGAAAGAGTTAACTAAAGATTGGCTTAATTCAGCAGAATAGTCGAAGAGTTTGGCATAGCGTTTATAAAAACACATAATCTTCAAACCCTGCTTGTAAAAATTGAAAAAGTTATTTCCCTATCATTTAACGAGTTGATAATATCAGAATTGGATCGCTTGTATATTGATTCCAGATACCCTGGCGATTTAGGATTAATGCCGAATGGAAAACCAACATTGCCGGAGGCTGAAATTTATTTCCAGGAAGCTTTAAAAATAAAAGAACAAGTAGAATCATTCCTTTTTAAAAAGACATCATAATCTGATTTTAACTTTTTTTTGCCTCATGCACTTTGCTCTGCGCTCTATACTCTATGCTCTACGCTCTACGCTTTTTACTCTGCTCTCTACGCTCTATGCTCTGAGCTTTTACTCTTTTGTGTTGATTGGATGCTGATGATATTTCGATGCCATTACAGTTTGAGAAACCAAGGACTTATTTATTGACTAATCCTGACAACAAGGTTCTCGGATGCTGGTATGAGGAGATTGATGAGCTAGGGAAACATTTGAGTTGTAGAAAATTGCCAACCGAACATGCTGATTTGAGGAAGAGATATTTTAC
>JANYIW010000202.1 GCA_025358645.1 Bacteroidales bacterium | reverse complement strand
GCGAGGTGGCTATAGTTATTACGGGAAAGCTTTTAAACTCACTGCAGATAACAAAAACCTTGATTATAATTCTCTCTCATTTGGTATTGGTTTCAGACAGCAGAATTTTTATCTGGATTTGGCTTGCACAGCACAGTCCAGCAAACGATTGTACTATATGTATTCTGACCCGGGTTACCTTGAACCTGCAACAATTAAAACAATGAGAAACACTTTTACAGCTACTTTCGGATATAAATTTGGTATTTGATACTTTGATGATTCCTTTACAAGAGGCTTTCTCACATGAGATCAGCCTCTTTTTTTACAGATAGCTGGTAGCTTCCGGCCCCATATTAAATATCAGATCAACAATACTCAGACCCTGAATGAAATGATTTGGATTATTAAAAACCTGCAAGTATTCTTTTCCAAAGAACTGAGATTCTGCTTTAGGTGATAATTTGTACCGGAAATCATTTTCAGCTTCACCGGCAGGTTCATAACTAGTTGTATATGTGACTTTAATTTCCATTTTTAGCATTTTCAGAACTGATTCCATGAGTTCCATATTCAGGTCAATAAGAAAATCTATTTTCCGTGAAATTATTTTTTCAATATTTTCAAAATAAAATTGGAAATAAGGTGATGAGTTATATGAAGCTGTCAGAGCTCTTAAATGGACCTGCTGCCAACGTTTCGAGTAATCAATCCTGATTTCTTTTAAAGGTGTTTTATGCTGACTACCAAGATAAACCGGTACCGAAAGTAGTTGTTTCCCGTGCGTGGAAAGAATATAACATCTGTTCCGGTAAGACTGTTTAAGGTAGGTTTCCTCTCTTTCAATCAATATTTCATTTGCTTGTGAAATAAGTGAGAAGTATTCAACAGGTGGTAAGTATGCTGTGGAAACCAATATTTTTCCTGCCATGGTAAAAAAGAATCACACCATCTTATTAATCATACTGGCAGCGAAACCGGCTCCGAATCCATTATCAATATTCACTACGGTAATTCCAGTTGAACAACTTGTCAGCATTGCCAGAAGAGCTGAAATGCCACCGAAATTAGCGCCATACCCAACACTTGTGGGAACAGCAATGACGGGTTTATCAACCAATCCTCCGACTACGCTTGCAAGGGCTCCTTCCATGCCAGCTATAACTATTATTACGCGGCAGTTTCTGATTTCAGGTAACTTATCAACAAGCCGGTGAATACCTGCGACCCCTGCATCATATATTCTTAACACATTATTTCCAAGTAGTTCGGCCGTGATTGCAGCTTCTTCTGCTACCGGCATGTCGGAAGTCCCGGCTGTGATAATTGCAATTCTGCTTTCAACCGGCTTAGGTTTATTCTTTTGTAATGAGATGATCCTCGCCATTGGATAATATACCGCATCTGTTGAGATGCTCCTGACAGCTTCATACATTTCCTGATTTGCCCTGGTTCCGATAACATTATTTTCCTTTTCTGCCATCACTCTGAATATTTCGCTTACCTGCCCGACTGATTTACCTGCACAGTAAATAATTTCAGGATAACCTGTCCGCAATTCGCGGTGATGGTCTATTTTCGCAAAACCAAGATCTGTATAGGGGAAATTTTTTAGTACTACCAGAGCTTCCTCAATGCTAGTCTCACCTTTTTTAACTTCCTTAAGCAGTTTTTCTATCTCTTTTGCGTTCATATTTTTTCTTTTTCAAGTTGTAAATGATTTGTTCTTTTTCGGAACATGTAAACTCAATGTCTTTATATTTACCTTCCTCAAGTTACCAAATACTACTTACTTTGTTCTTTTCAGTAATAATGCCATAATATTATTGTAAACCTCTTTAACCGGAATCCCCCTTTCAGCAGCTATATGTTTACAATCTTCATATTCAGGTTTACAGGACACTTCCTTCCCGTTATAATATGATCGTTTAACAGTTAATTCACCGTAAACAGACTGAATAGTTTCGAATTTTCGTACCAGTGTATCTTTCCTGAATGGAAATGTCCGGATTCCCAAGGATGTTGACTCAGTAAAGATGATATTTTTGACAGTATCGGAAAGTTCAGTTTCGCATATAACATTAAGTAAAATGCCAGGACGGCCTTTTTTCATTATTATATTTGAAAAGAATACATCAGAGGCCCCTGCCTTAAAGAGTCTGTCAGATATATAATCGAAAAATTCAGGATTCATATCATCAATGTTACACTCAAGATGGAGCGCATCATGTCCTGATCCGGGATTGGCGATTGTTTCACCAAGGAATACCCTTAGAAGATTTGGAACATCATGGTGCTCTTTTTGGCCAACACCGTACGCTGTTTTTTCAATTCTTATTGCCAGATCAGGGTTAAAGTCAGTACCAAGTGTGGCCAGTATTGCAGCGCCAGTTGGTGTTGTAGCTTCAAAATCAACGCCATCTTTTTTGACAGGGATACCTTTAATGATTTCAGCGGTTGCTGGTGCGGGTACCGGGAGTTTTCCATGATCGCACTTTACAAAGCCACCACCGAGTTCCACTGTAGAAACATGAACGGCATCAACATTTAAGGCATTAAAGCATATTGCAGCACCTACTACATCAATAATTGAATCAATTGCTCCTACCTCGTGAAAATGTACATTGTCAATCGAAATTCCATGCACTTTTGCTTCAGCCTGGGCAATCTTCATAAATATTTTACCGCTTAATTCCTTGGTTTTACTGTCAAGAGCCGAGTCTTTTATTATTTTTTCGATATCAGACAGATGCCTGTGTGCATGTTCATGCCTGGTCTGATTAACCGTCACTTTTGTTCCGGTGATCCCATGCCTCTGGTCTTTCTGAACATGGAGCTCCCAACCAGGAAGATTAAGTTTATTTAATTCATCAATGAGATATTTGGCGTCAACACCCAGATCGATCATTGCACCTAGATTCATATCCCCACTGATACCTGAGAAACAATCATAACCGATAATTTTCATTTTTTCAGAGTAGTATAATGTGCAACAATTAAAAAAGAAGAATGTTAATAATTTTCATCAGATCAAGTCTGCCAGTATTTTATTCTGCGAATATACTATTTACAATCTTCACGTAATAATAAAAAAAAATTGTAATTTTCGGCACTTATCCAAAATAGTTTTAATTAACCATTTTATTATAGATATGAAAAGAAGAGATTTTTTTAGAACATCAATTGGTGGGGGGCTTGCAGCTGGTGCAGCCTTAAAAATGGGCGGATTTGAAAAACTTTGGACATCAACATCTACAGCTGCTAAATATGACATGGTCGCTATTATGGGCGGTAGCCCTGATGCAATGTTCGACCTCGGGATACAGGAACTGGGAGGAATGGGCTCATTTGTTCAGAAAGGACAAAAAGTATTGATTAAACCTAATATTGGCTGGGATGTAATTCCTGAACTTGCAGCAAATACTAATCCTCTGCTGGTAAAAAGGATTATAGAACACTGTTTCAAAGCAGGAGCCAAAGAGGTCTATGTATTTGATCATACTTGTGATAACTGGGTTAATTGTTATAAAAACTCTGGCATTGAGAAAATTGCAAAATCTGTGGGCGCGAAAGTGGTTCCGGGTAATTCGGAAAGCTATTACCAGCAAATTGAAATACCTGGTGGAATAAAACTTCAGAAAGCTAAAGTACATCAGCTTTTGCTTGAGACTGATGTCTTTATTAATGTTCCTATCCTGAAAGATCATAATTCGACCCGAATGACATGCTGTCTTAAAAATACTATGGGTCTTGTGTGGGACAGAGGTTACTGGCATTCGAATGATCTGAACCAATGCATTGCTGATTTTGCGCTTTATGAGAAGAAACCAGCACTTAATGTCATTGATTGTTATAATGTTATGGTAAAACATGGTCCTCAGGGTGTATCAAAAGAAGATGTCGTCTCAATGAAATCGCAGATACTTACTACCGACTGGGTAGCAGGAGATGCCGCGGCAGCCAAAATGCTTGGAGTTGCTGTTGAGAAGATCGAATACATTCCAATTGCACATAAAATGGGGCTCGGAAATATGAATCTCGATTCTCTCAATATTAAAAGAATTAAAATGTAATTTGTGATGAGTTCATCTTTGCTTAGAAGATTCCGCATAGTCTTTTCAACGCTTGTTTTTATCTTTTTTGTCCTGGTTTTTGTTGATTTCAAATCATTAATTCCATCAAACTTTATTAACACCTTAATGTTTTTACAGTTTGTTCCTTCTGTTTTGAAGTTTTATGATCTTAAAACGTTAGCAGCAGGAGGGTTTCTTTTTGTTATCTTTTTGACCTTTGTTACCGGTCGTACATACTGTTCATTCATCTGTCCATTGGGCATTGGACAGGATCTTAACAGCAGAATAGGCGGGAGGATCAAAAAAAAATTCAGAAGGTATGGATTCAAGAAGCCCTTCACTATCTTAAGGTATACCATTCTTGCAGTTACACTTGTTGTTACTTTAGTTTGGGGTATTTATATGTTAACCCTTCTGGATCCTTATAGTATTTATAGCCGTTTTATGACA
>JANYIW010000199.1 GCA_025358645.1 Bacteroidales bacterium | reverse complement strand
GGTCATAAATGAAAATCAATCTTATTAAAGATACGAAAAATATGAGTTTGTGGATTAAATTCACTACAATTTTAAATTCATAATTGTATTATACACTCTTTTCCTGGTTTCATCAGGAGTAGGAGTGAGCTCGTCAGTTGTTTTTAACTTATACTTATTGATTGCCGATAGTCATATTATTTATTTATATGAGCCCTGAAGTTATACTCTCCTGATGGTATTTCACAAAGTGTCCGAAAAGAGGAAACCTCAAGAATCTTTACCAGCTTCGATTGATTAATAAGTATTTCATTTTCAAAAATGTATTGCGGATTAGTCTGTGGGATCGACACAATAGCTGTACAATTGACCGGTATCTTAATGTTCATTAAAATATTATTTTTTTCTGTCTTCCAGTTACATGTAATATCACCATGAATAGTTTTATAGGTTGTTTCTGCCCATGTCAGATCACCGACAACCTCAGGGCAGATTATTATTTTACTATAAGAATCTGAACCCGGAGCTTGTCTAATTCCACCAATTCCGCTGTAGAACCATTCCATCAGATGTCCAAGCATCATGTGGTTATTGGAAACATATTTTAATGCTGCCCATGATTCGGTTAAAGATGTCGCTCCTTTCGAAAGCTGATAGCCGTAACCCGGAACATCTGTTTTTGAATTCATATCAAATATAATCTGCGATTGTCCCGCCTCCTCCAGGGTTCGCAAAAGATATCTGTATCCAATATCTCCTGCTGTGAGCGCCTTATCATTGTTATTTATTGATTTTATAAGATTTTTCACGACATCTCTTTTGAGGGTGTCATCAACCATTCCGAAGAACAGAGGCATTGAATAAGCAGTCTGACTGCCGGTTGAGTAAACTTTTGTTACAGAATTAAAAAACTTCGCATTGAAGGCTTTCCGGATCTCTTCTGCCATATTAGTGAAGTAGATGGCATCTTCTTTTTCACCGATCAGCGTCGCCATTTTACTCAGAAGTCTGGCATCGTAAAAGAATATTGAGGTGGCAGTAACAGATTTAGGAGTAAGCTGAGCCTCTCCCGGAGATTTCAGGCCTAAATCATACCAATCACCCAATCCATGAGAAAGAATATTTTTATCTGACATCGCATGCAGATACTTTAAATATCTTTTCATCATAGGGTAAGCTTTTTTTACAGCATTTAAATCACCATACCATTCATACATATCCCATGGAAGAATAATACAGGCGCTCCCCCATTCGGGAGAATCACGGAATCCACCACTGAAGGGCACATATTCCGGAGCAATATCAGGGACTAGTCCATTTTCCAGTTGTGCTTCAATCATATCGTTGATGATCTTATCATACAGGTTATGTATATCAAAGAGGAACTTAATCGAATTGCCCATCAGGTGAGTCTGCTCAAGCCAACCAAGTTTCTCCCTGTGGGGGCAGTCCGTTGCCACACTTGCCAGATTGCTTTTTACAGACCATTTGATGAGCTCATAGATTGAATTGAAAAGTTCATTGGAGCATTTAAAACTACCTGTTTCAGGCGAGGAATTTCTGGTATGCAAAAACTGTATATCTTCTATGACAGGCAGATTCCCGGGATTAGGGTATTTTTCCGGAACTGCACCATTGGCCTGGACATATCTGAAACCATAATATGTAAACCTTGGCATCCAAATCTCCTCCTCATCTCCTTTTAAGGTATAGGAGAAATAGTATGGACTGCCGGTAGCCTGCTGTGTTACAAGTAAATCATTGCCAAGAAGTTCTCCGGGAGTGAAACGAACCGTCTGACCTTTAGCTCCCCTGATTTTTATTTTTATTATCCCTGAGGCATTCTGCCGGAAGTCGTAAATAAAGATACTGTCCTTTTCAGTTGAGATTTTTTTATAATCTATAATTTCAGAAACTTTCACCGGATAATCTGTTTCCGGTCTGAGAATTCCGGCAGGCGCTTTTACCAGAAGAACATTTTTCCATGAATCATCATTAAACCCGGGTTTATTCCAACCCTTTTGTTCTAATCTGGCATCATAATCTTCACCACCATAAATACTGGAAAATGTGACAGGAGACGGAGTAGTCTTCCAACTTTCATCACTAACAATTACATTCTTTGAACCATCGCTGTATTGCACTATAAGTTTGAGTATCATTTTTGGAGCCCCATAAGCAATTACGAGTTTTCTATAGCGCTCCCTGTTAATATTATAGAACCCGTTCCCAACTATTGAACCGACAGTATTTGAGCCTTGTTTCAGGTTTTCAGTTATATCAAAAGTATTGTAGAAGCAGGTTTTCCTGTAATCCGTCCAGCCAGGAGACAGAAAATGATCACCAATTTTGTCGCCATTTATGTATAATTCGTATTGTCCCAACCCACTAACAAATACATAAGCTTTAGTGATCTTCTTTTCTATTGAAAAATTTTTCCTGAAATATGGGACAGTGGTCCTTTTCTTTGCGACATCTCCAGGGTTATCACCGTTGCCATGAACACCAGGTATCAATAATAGAGAATCATTGATATCCTCATATCCTATCCATTTCGAATCCCGCCAATCCTCTTCAGAAAACAATCCTGTAACAAATCTTCCGGTTTTGCTCCAGGGAGAAGGTTTGTCATCTTCATCCCACACCCGTATTCTCCAGAAATACTCCTTTCCGCTTATCAGCGATGAGCCCTGGTATGCTATCCATACGGATTGCAATGAAAGAATCTTTCCTGAATCCCAGATTGTACCCGGGTCGTTTTTAATTATTTCATTGTCGGATCCAACTATTACCTGGTAAGCAGTTTGAATTTGTCCACGGTGACCAGCTGTCAGTATCCAGCTGAAATCCGGAGTCAACCCAATTCCGACCGGATTCTCTGCACCACTGCATTTGATTTGTGATATTAAAAGACCAGGTTCAGCCTTTTTTGTGCAGTTGTTTAATAAAAGGCAGGAAATTATAGCAATCGAAATGGAAATTCTCATCGTTGGATTCGTCGTGTGGATTCTTTAATCGTTTAACCTGATAATATTTTCTCCAAA
>JANYIW010000005.1 GCA_025358645.1 Bacteroidales bacterium | reverse complement strand
ACTTTTTAAACGACTAACAAGCCATTTTGTTACACTAAAAATATTTATTTTTCATTTTTATATTAACAAAAAACATTTTTTCTCATAAATTACTGAATGCTAATATTCTGCATCGCTGATATCGAATGGCTTTTTAAAAGTAATTTCAGACATAACATAGCAATGAATTATAAAAATCTTAATTGCCGGCTATCACGATCAGATTAATCCGGTTATTAAAGAGGGCCAAAACAACAAAACCCGCCTCTATTTTGTTTTATCTTAGGAATAATGAAAAAGGAGGTAAAAATGCATGATTTTTTATGTCCAAAATGCAGGGAACATCTTAGGGTTGGGGAAAATATCATTTTCAAAGTAAAAAACAGTAAGAAACAGTCTGCCCTACTTCTATTGAGTCCGCATATAGGTAATTATACCAGCCATAAGCATCGCACATTTGAGCTACAGACAGGTGAGTCACTTGAATATTATTGCCCGTTATGTAACACCTCTCTTATTTCTGATATCCATAAGAATCTTGCCCATGTTATATTGTTGGATGATTCAGGGCAAAGTCATAACGTATATTTTTCTCAGGTAGTAGGCGAGCATAGCACTTTTGAAACAGATGGGGAATCTGTTCATATTGCCGGTGAAGATGCCGGAAGATATACCTATTTCAAAATCGGTGATAAATTCCGGAAGTATTTTTAATAACCGATGGCTCAATCATGATTGCGTCAACTACCACATTTAATAGCGGTAATGGTCAGGAAGACATGACTGCTAATGAAACATGGAAAGTTGAAAATGAAGGGCAGAATCTTAGTTTCTTCTTCACAAATAAGATGTCAGGAAATGAAATTACAGGAACATACTATTACGATAAAGTAAAATAGCGATTATCTTAACACAAAACAACCAGCTTTCGCAGAAGGTCATTGAGTTTCTTGGTTATAAGGATAAGGATTATTTTAATTTAATTTCCTCCTCATTTACGTTCCAGCCAGAAATTTTAATAACCGGATTTTTGCCATCCAGGGTTACTTTAGGACAGCTTACTGAAACAGTTGTGGTTTCAGAAGGAGCCAAAGTAAAATAATTGGATGTCCAGTAACTTGGCAATACCTCTTCGCCGGCTGCCATTAGCTGTGGCCGAATGAAGAAGGCAAGTTTATTTGAGGCATTTGTGAACTGAATTGTCCAGCTCGTTTCACTTTTGCCTTTTGAAGAGAGAGTTACCTTTGCGTTCACTTTAGTTTTTTGCAGCTCATTCAGCGACTTGTAAACTCCGTCGTTCGATAGCCAGTACACATTATGTGAGATTACTTTCCCTATATTGTTTTTTAGGTTCAGAACAACAAAATTCACCCCTTTCAAATTTGCTAATACTGAGGAGATAGTAGATGTCTCTTTTACTTCAGTTGCCGAAAGACTGATATTCTTTTCTTCGTGAAATAATGATTTCGAATCCATGTTGAACAGTTCTACCTGTGCTATCAACCCTGAAAGTGGTTGATAAGTTCTGTTTATAACCAGAACTTTAAAATCATTAAGACTAAGCTGAATATGAACCGGTTCACAGGCATTCTGCATAAAATAATAGCCTGCGTTTGGCATCAGAAACCAGTCATAAACCTGCCATACGACACTCGGGAAAGCCGAATTCAGTTTCCATAGCATCACACCTCCTATATCGTTGAGTTTATGTCCAGCGGCTTCAAAAATGCCCTGGTAACCTATAGCATTCATCAACTGCATTTTATTACAGAAGTCTTCCATACTCACTGGTTCCCCATATCTTTTTACCATTTCTTTATAATAAAGGTCATATCTGCCGTTTCCTGTAGCTGCATCATGGTAACCCCATATATTATTAAGGGGGAAAGGCAGAGTCTTATCCCATACCAGGTCAGGAATTATTTTAGACATAATATTATATGGCGGCTGTGAAGGCAGACCTGTCTCGTCTTTAAAGACCCAGTCCTTACCTGCTATAGCTTTTTTATAATAAACTAAAGGATCTTGCCATGTATAGGGACCACCACTATAGACTCCTGAAGGCAGATTATCCGGCCATGCTCCGTTCCATCCTGCCGGCAATTTTGCAAATCCCGATGAACTGGGAATATACGGCCTTGTACCATCTAAAGATATAATACTTTCTCTCATTACATCATAAAGCTCTTTCCGCGCATGACCTTCATTGCCTCCTGTCCATACCAGCAGGCTCGGATGATTCCTTATCCGAAGTATAGTACTTTTAACATTTTTATTAAATATATTCCCTTCAATCGGCCACTCAGGTGATCCTTTGAACTCACCTTGTGTATCGCCTGTAATCCAAAAATCTGACCAAACCAGTAATCCATACCTGTCGGCAGCTTCAAAAAATTCATCACACGGAGTCACGCCTCCACCCCATATTCTGACAAGATTAATATTTGAGTTCCGGCACAGATGCATTTCATAATCATATCGTAATGAATCACGATTGAGCATCATATCAGGAACCCATGCTCCTCCGGTTATGTGAATCCGTTTTTCATTTACATAAAAATCGCGACGGTAGGTACCATTTACATCAATTGCTTTTGTACTTACTGTTCTGATTCCAAAAACAAAAGAAGTATCATCTGAAATTCCTTTACTATTTTCAAATTGCATTTTTATCCGATACAGATTCGGCTTACCATAGCCGTTTGGCCACCACAGTCTGGGATTTAAAACAATGAATTCTTTCGTATTTCCTCCATTAAGATCAACAATAGCTGAGCTGTTTTTCGTGATTGTTACGCTTTTTGAAAGTTGTACCGGGCTGCCTTTAAAATTTTCAGGAGAAATTGTAACTATCAGTTTCCCATTCTCATCAACCTGGTTATGATTAATAAGCTTGAGATTCAGTGATATTGATGCTAACGTGGTATCAGGAAGTTTCGGAAGGGTTGTGACAAGCTTTGTATCAGTTATAGTTATTCCTCCTGAAGTTCGCAGATAAACAGGTAGCCAAATGCCCATATTTCTATCCCTTACCGGAGGAATCCAGTCCCATCCTATTGAGCAAAGCATAGTTACATTCTTACCGATATCACCGGTAGGGCCGCCATTCTCGAAGAAATCACCTAAAGCTTTCAACTGTTCAGTGGCTGGCAATCCCGGATAATCAAGCGGATATATTTTTACAGCCACTGCATTCTCCATTCCTGATCTAATCAGGTTGCTAACATCGAGACTGTATTCACCAAACATTCCTGCCATCTCTGTTGAATCAGCGACCTGCGTCCCGTTGACCCAGACAGCTGCACGATAGTTAATACCCTTGAAAATCAACTGAAAATGACGACCATTGTCAGCTTTCGAAACTTTAAAGCTGGTACGGTACCAGTAAGGTTTATCCCATGGATTCGCATTGTTAGGCAGATGGCTGAACTGTTCGAGGTTGTACTTTTTATTAAATTCATCAGAAGCGTCAGGAATAAGCATATTGTTAAGTCCGGAATATGGATAAGGGTAAACTTTATTGGCAACCAGTCCTGTAAGAACAGTTGATGGTACTCTAACCGGGAACCAGTAAACTTTAGACTTATATTCCGGAGATGAAATTTCAGCTCCGGAGGAGGTAATCAATACAGAGGACTGTAATTCAAATCTGGTAAGTTTTACTTGCGTTACTGTCCCGTTCTGAGAAGAAGCGGGAAGTGAGAATACAAATAAATTTATAAAAAGGAGGATAATCGGATTATGGCGCTTTCTCATGAATGAATATTTAATGTTTCTCTATTACTATAATTCCCGGTTTTTCAGCATCAGAATATCTTACAATATAGACACCACTACAAAGTTTTTTAAGATCTGGTTCAATGGTGAAGTCACCGGTTTTCTTAATCTTTTCAGTAAATACTTTCTTTCCCATCGAATTAAAAATATCTAACGTTGTCGTTGAAGCGTTTATGCCCACAAAGTGCATATAAGTTCTTCCATCAGAAGGATTGGGATAAATCAAAAGACCCGTCTGAGTTAGTTTTTCATCTTTTGATGAACCGGTCGCATCAAGAACAGTTACTGTATTTCCTATAGTATCAAAACTTACCGGGCCGGTCAGTCCTGGTATCGTGGGAGAAATAAAGGCTGCCAGGTTTTTTGTATTATGTACAATTATTGTCCATTCTCTCTGAACTTCCCGGTTTTCAGCATAAACCCTGTAGATCAATGGATTATCAAAGTTATTCGATGTATTTCCACTTACTTGCCTCTTACCCGCGACTTTTGCATAAGCACCAGGAGAAAGCAAGAACCCGGCAATAAGAGCTTTATTATCGGTTGCATAAGGCATCTCTACCGAAATTACCGAATTAACAGGATCAATTGAACAGGATTTTTGTTTTGGAATATTGAAATCTTCAATATTTGCATGAACTGATGCCCTATGCCAGTGTATAGGGTGAAGCAGAATTATTGCACGATCGCCTGTTTGTAACTGACTAAGATCGAGCATCCCGATATTCCATCTGATGCCATTTGTTATTACGGCGTCTGAGTAGGCCTTGTTATTATTCAGAAAGTATGCCTCATACTGAAGATCAAAATCACTCAGTTTTCCTTTAATCAGTGTAATTAATTTCCCGTCTTTTGGAACTGTGATATTATTCTCTCTGTTTGGCACAACTGGAAAGGTACACTCCTCAAAAAAATAAAAGTTCATATAATGATATATCTTGCAATAATTTGATCCATGGGCTGCCGTTCCAAATATTTTTAACCCTTTTGACCTGAGCCAGTTCAGCTCGTTATGGAGGAATATAACAGGATTGATATTATAAATCACCTGTAATGTAACCAGATCATTATGCCAGCCTATTTCGAAATGTTTATCATTCTGCATCGATTTCAGGATGGGAATAATATCATCTGAATGAACTTCCATGTTATTTGAATTTGCCAGATAGTATAGCGCTGAATGCAGAATGAAATATGTTGAGCGGAAGCCAAGATTTGATTCTATTTGAGAAAATTGATATGCTACATTAAGGTCATT
Organism: Bacteroidales bacterium; assembly: GCA_025358645.1. Classification (GTDB taxonomy): domain Bacteria; phylum Bacteroidota; class Bacteroidia; order Bacteroidales; family VadinHA17; genus LD21. Next base: position 4,424 of record JANYIW010000005.1, on the reverse strand, counting down.
GTCCACATCATGCCTTAACCCTATAATTATCTTTTTGCTGTTAAAAGTCTGGCGAAATTCATTTAAGGGCAAAACAATATATTTGCTGGTATCCGATACTTTATGGAGAAATGCAGCATATTTCTCCCATGTAAAATTCGTATCGGGTTCTGCAGCCATAAAATTCCGCTTCTTAAGTTCTGCTGTGGTATCTTGTCTGAGACCAAATTTCTTTGATATTACGTTTACCCCTGCCGGTTTATTCTTTTGTCCATAAAGAGTATTGGTAAAACAAAAAGAAAAAAGAAAAAAGACATATACTAAATTTAAGATCCGGCTCTTTCTAAAACTCATTGTTATGTTTTAATTAATATCGTATGATGGAATAAGTTTTATAAAAATATACTTTTGAAAATTATTTAAGCACCTTTTTTATGTTATAAAGTTTATTCAATGCTTCAACAGGAGTAAGATTATCGATATCAATTTCAAGGATCTCATCACGGATCTGCTTTAGCACCGGATCATCCAGCTGAAAGATACTCAGCTGCATTCCTTCTCTATGGCCTGCTATATCAGCGATGGGTTTTGCAAGTTCTTTTTTGTCGTGACTCTGCTCCAGTTCCTTAAGTATTTCATCTGCCCGGGTCACAACACTTTTTGGCATACCTGCCATTCTGGCCACATGTATGCCGAAGCTATGTTCGCTCCCACCCCTCTTAAGCTTTCTGAGAAAGATGACCTTATTGTTAAGTTCTTTAATTGAAACACAGTAGTTTTTTACTCTTGAAAATGAGTTCTCCATCTCATTAAGCTCGTGATAGTGAGTCGCAAATAATGTTTTCGCTCTAAATTTATTCTCATGCAGATACTCAACTATTGCCCACGCGATTGAGATGCCGTCATAGGTGCTTGTTCCTCTTCCGATTTCATCAAGAAGTACAAGACTACGATCAGAGAGATTATTAAGGATACTGGCAGTCTCATTCATTTCAACCATAAATGTTGATTCCCCAAGGCTTATATTATCCGATGCTCCAACCCTGGTAAATATCTTGTCGACCATACCGATAATTGCAGCCTTTGCAGGAACAAAACAACCTGTTTGTGCCATGAGTACAATCAAAGCTGTTTGTCGCAAAAGAGCAGATTTTCCTGACATATTAGGCCCGGTCAATATAATAATCTGCTGATCTTCAGTATCTAGTAACATATCATTCGGCACATAAGACTCACCAGCAGGTAATTGTTTTTCTATTACCGGATGGCGACCTTCAGTTATATCAAGTATTCTGGTGTCATTCAGAACCGGTCTTATATAATTGTTTTCCGAGGAGATAACAGCAAACGACTGAAGGCAATCGAGTCTGGCGATCAGGGCTGAGTTCAATTGGATTGGGGGAATATATTCCAGGATTGCCAGGACAAGATCCGTAAAAAGCTTTGTCTCAAGTGTAATTATCTTTTCTTCAGCTCCGAGTATCTTACTCTCATATTCTTTAAGCTCCTCAGTTATATATCGTTCTGCACTTACCAGTGTTTGTTTTCTTATCCATTCGGGGGGAACCTTATCTTTATGAGTATTTCGTACTTCAATATAATAGCCAAAAACATTATTAAAGCTGACCTTGAGGGAAGTTATTCCTGTTCGTTCACTCTCACGGGTTTGCAGATCCACGAGATAATCTTTTCCGCTGTAAAGAATTTTACGTAAATCATCAAGTTCCATGTTTATTCCTTTGGCAATCACATTTCCCTTATTAAGCTGTACAGGTGGGTCATTGTTAATCTCTTTGTCAATTTTATCTGCAATAGACTTGCAAGGATTCAATTGTTCGGCAATTTTTATTAGAGGAATGCATCCGCTGTTATTACATAACTCCCGGAGTGGATCAATTGATTTGAGCGCTCTCTTCAGCTGTACCACTTCTCTCGGGTTTATCCTGTTAACTGCAACTTTTGATATAAGTCTTTCAAGGTCGCCAATGTGACGGATCAATCCTGAGATTTCATCTTTTATTTCACCGTTTTCAACAAAATACTGTACAACATCCAACCTTTCATTTACAGGTTGAATATCTTTCAGGGGCAATGAAAGCCATCTTTTCAAGAGTCTTCCTCCCATAGGAGAAATGGTCCGGTCCATAATATCAATAAGAGTCCTTGCCCCTTCGTAGGGTGAGTGAAATAACTCGAGGTTTTTAATAGTAAATTTATCGAGCCATACATACCTGTTCTCTTCGATCCTGGACAGGGTAGTAATATGCCCGAGTTGTTCGTGCTGAGTAATATCGAGATAGTATAATATTGCACCTGCAGCTATTATACCGAAATTAAGATTCTGAACGCCAAATCCTTTTAATGAACTGGTTTCAAACTGTTTAAGCAACCTGTCATTTGCTGCATCCTGAGTAAATATCCAGTCATCAAGTTTAAATGTATAGAACTTCGGACCAAAATATTCGATGAAAAGGTCCTTTTTCCCTTTTTCAAATAATACCTCCTTTGGCTGGAAGTTATTAAGCATCTGGTCTATATATTCAATTGTTCCCTCAGAGGTAAGGAACTCCCCGGTGGATATATCAAGGAATGCAACTCCTGCAATTTTTTTATCAATATGTACGGCAGCAAGGAAATTATTCTCCTTATGATTTAATACATTCTCATTCAGAGAGACACCGGGCGTCACGAGTTCAATTATACCTCTTTTGACGATTTTTTTTGTGAGCTTTGGATCTTCAAGCTGTTCACAGATAGCCACCCTCTGCCCTGCTCGAACGAGACGTGGCAAGTAGGTTTCGAGTGCATGATAGGGAAATCCTGCAAGTTCTACAAACGAGGCAGAACCATTTGCACGACGTGTCAGAGTAATCCCGAGTATTTCAGATGTCCTGATAGCATCCTCTCCAAAAGTCTCATAAAAATCGCCTACTCTGAAAAGCAGTATCGCATCAGGATGTTTAGTCTTGATGTCATAATACTGTTTCATCAGTGGTGTTTCTACATACTTATGAAAATCAGACATCTGTAATGCAGCGATTTAAAAATATTTTTACAGTTGCAACTTGTTCCTGACAAATATACATCGAAGACGCCAAGACACAAAGAATTCACCATAAATATCATAGTATCTACAAAAGAGTTTATTTACCTTGTGATAATTATTTTCTTCTATGTAAATATTCAAAATGAAAAAGGTTTTAATACTCGGAGCAGGATTGGTGGTCAGACCGATGGTCGAATACCTGCTTAAAAATAATTTTAGTCTTATGGTTGCTTCTCCCATGAAAGAGAGAGCAGATGAAATGATAAAAGGAAATCCCAATGGATCTTCGCTCGACTGGTCAATGGATGACCCGGCAATGCTTGAAAAGCTTGTAGCAGAATATGATATCACGGTAAGTCTTCTTCCGTATAAGTATCATTCTGATGTTGCTAAGGTATGTCTCCGTCATGGAAAATCTCTTGTTACCACGTCTTATATTCAGCCAGGGATGATGGAACTTGACGAATCAGCCAAAAAAGCGGGTTTATTGTTTCTGAATGAGATTGGTCTCGATCCGGGTATAGATCACATGACGGCTATGAGAATTATTGATCATATCCATAATAAAAATGGTAAAGTGGAAGAGCTTTATTCACTCTGCGGGGCTCTTCCCGCACCTGAGTGTGCTGATAATCCTTTGAAATATAAGTTCTCCTGGAGTCCAAAGGGAGTCATCCTTGCCAGCAGAAACAGCGCCCTGTATCTGAAAAAAGGAAGAAAAGTCTTTATTGAACCGGCTGACCTCTTTAAAGACAGATTTAGTTATCGTTTCCCCGGAATTGGTGATCTTGAGGTATATCCAAACAGGGATTCGGTAAGCTACATTGATATTTACGGAATACCTGAAACGAAAACCATGTATCGCGGTACATTCAGATATAATGGGTGGTGCGAAACGCTGGATGCAATGAAGAGTCTTAATATGCTCGATGATTCAGTAATAGATTATCAGAAGAAGAGTTATGCCGGATTCCTTGCAGAAAGAGGTGGATTAGAAGTTAAAGATCTTATCGAAAATTTAGCAGGGAAGCTTGGAGTGTCAGTAAAATCAGTTGCTATTCAATCACTTGATTATCTTGGTTTTTTCAGTGACGAAAAACTTCAGTATCACGAGACAACACCTTTTGAGATCACCTCTGACAGGATGATAAAAAGAATGTTACTATCAGTTAATGAGCGGGATATGGTTGTTCTGCAACATATATTTCTTGCCTCTTATCCTGATGGAAATAAGGAGGTTATAAAGTCATCAATGCTCGATTTCGGATCCCTTTCCACCAATACATCCATTGCCAGAACTGTTGCATTGCCAGCTGCCATCGCGGTTAAAATGATCCTTGAAAACAAGATTAAGGTAACGGGTGTTTGCAGACCTGTAGTCCCGCAGATTTACAATCCG
>JANYIW010000131.1 GCA_025358645.1 Bacteroidales bacterium | reverse complement strand
AGCGAGATCGCCTCCGGGATCATTCTGTTAGTGGGCAACGATGAAAGCCCGATGAACTATGCTGATAATACTTATCACTTCAGGCAGGATAGCAGTTTCCTCTACTTTTTTGGGATTAACCGTCCCGGGTTGTTTGCTATTATTGATACTGAAAAGGGAACTGACACACTCTTCGGCAACGATTACACCGTGGAGGACTTTGTCTGGAGAGGAAAACAACCAACTATCTTAGAAGAGGGATCACTTGCCGGGGTGAAAGAAACCGGAAACTTAACAGAATTAAATAATTTGCTCGGCTCCTCTTTAAAAGTAGGAATAAAAATTCATTTTTTGCCGCCTTACAGGCCAGAAAATATACTTAAACTGAACAATCTTCTTGGAATTAACCCGAGTAAGGTTTCCCAATCAGTTTCAATACCTCTGGTTAAGGCTGTTGTATCACAAAGAAATTTTAAATCGGACGAAGAAATTGCAGAGATTGAGAAAGCTGTCAATACAAGCGTAGATATGCATGTTGCAGCTATGAAGATGGTACATCCGGGTATGAAAGAGTTCGCTGTCGCTGCAGAGATGGAAAGGATCGCACTTGCTGCCGGAGGAAATATTTCTTTCCCTGTAATTGCCACCATAAACGGTGAGACCCTGCATAACCATTATCATGGTAACACTATCAAAAATGGAAAGCTTTTCCTCCTTGATTGCGGAGCTGAAACAGCAATGGGATACTCCGGTGACCTTTCAAGCACAATTCCTGTGAACTCAACTTTCACTGAAAGGCAAAAAGAAATCTATCAGATTGCTTTGAATGCCCATAAAGCTGCTGCTAAAGCACTCAAACCCGGTATAAGGTTTGACGAAATACATCGTATCGCCTGTATCGGTATTACCAAAGGACTGAAGGAACTTGGATTTATTAAAGGTGATCCTGAAGAAGCTGTGAAAGCCGGAGCACATGCATTGTTTTTTCCATGCGGAACCGGGCACATGATGGGACTTGATGTTCATGACATGGAAGATCTTGGTGAAGTCTATGTGGGATATGATGGTGAACCAAAGAGCACCCAATTTGGATTGAAATCACTTCGTCTTGGCAGGGAACTGCAACCAGGCTTTGTTTTGACAATTGAACCCGGAATTTATTTTATCGGTGAGTTAATCGACCTATGGGAACAGGAAGGCAGATTCAGGGATTTCCTCAATTATGAAAAGATCAAAACCTATAAAGATTTTGGTGGCATCAGAAATGAGGAAGACTATCTCATTACCAGGAATGGGGCCAGACTTCTTGGCAAACCAAAGCCGATGTCCATAAATGAAATAGAACAACTCCGTATATCGAAATAGTAATTACAAAAATTATGAAAAAAAATATTGGTGAATATTTAGCCAGGCACATGATACTCTTTTCAATTTTATATACTTCGTTTTCTTCAACTCTATTTGCGAAAGAAGACGGCCTTGCCCGAACCCCACCAATGGGATGGAACAGCTGGAATGCATTTCAGGGTAATATAAGTGAGGCAAAAATAAAAACTGCAGCTGATCTGATGGTAAGTTCAGGTATGCGTGATGCAGGTTACGTCTATCTTGTCCTTGATGATGGTTGGATGGCTAATGAACGCGACATCGACGGAAACCTGGTTGGCGACCCTGTTAAATTTCCAAACGGAATGAAAGCTCTTGGTGACTACATTCATAGCAAAGGATTAAAATTCGGGATATATGAATGCAGGGGTTTCCTGACCTGCATGAAACTGCCTGGCAGCTTTAATCATGAAGAGCAGGATATGAAAACTATTGCCTCATGGGGTGCGGACTTCATCAAGTTGGATGGATGCTATGCTGAAAGGAACGGAAGGCTGAGCAGTGTGGAATTAGCTCTCTATAGTAAATCTATTGACAAAACAGGACGACCTATGGTTCTAAGTATATCAGACTTTGGTAACGGATCGTGGGCATGGGGAGCAAAAGAATCAGCACACCTCTGGCGAACATCTTATGATATATATCGAAGCATTGAGTCGGTTTACTCGTGCGCAAATACAACTGCAGGTAACGAAGTTATTCATCCTGCTTTCAACGGACTATGGCAGTTTGCAGGCCCGGGCCACTGGAATGATGCTGATATGCTACAGGTAGGGAATCTTAAAAATTCAAAAGAGGATAAAATTCATTTCAGTCTCTGGTGCATTCTTGCATCTCCATTAATGGCAGGTAATGATCTGAGTTCCATGTCGAATACTGTACGGAATATTCTTACTGCTCCCGAAATAATTGCTGTAAACCAGGATCCAAGAGGATTCCAGGGTTACAAAGTTTATCAGGATGGAATTCTGGAAATATATAACAAACCATTGTCGGACGGAACTACCGCAGTTCTGTTGCTCAACAAAGGGGATAAGCATGCTGATATTACAATAACATGGGATAAGATAGGGTTAAAGGGAAAGCAGAAAGTAAGGGATTTATGGGAACGAAAAGACCTTGGTGAATATAATAATTCTTTCACTGCAACAAATCTTTCAAAACATGGACATATGTTAATTAAGGTAGGCACACCGGGGACCAGGCAAATTCCTGGACCGGCTCCTGTTCCATTTGAGAAGTATGCTGTTACCAGGACAGGTGCTACCTGGCTTAGTGAACTTTACTATGTTGTGAAATATGGCGATGCACCAAAATATAATTCAAATTTTAATGGGGATACAATTTTAGTTAATGGTACTAAATATCAGAAAGGGCTTGGATGCCAGAACAGCTCAAGAGTAATGTTTAAGCTTAATGGCAAAGCTGACAGGTTCATCGCTGTTGTTGGTTCTGATAATTCATATAAAGGAAATGAAACCTCCAGGTTCAGAGTCCTCAATGAAGATTTTTTTGGTAACCAGGTCCTTTTTGATTCAGGCAAAATAAAATCAGATTCCTCAGTTAAAATTGATATTAATGTTAAAGGCGTTGAGTATTTACTCCTGATGTTTGAAGGAAAGAAAACATATGGTGATTGGGCTGATGCGAAAGTTATTAATACTGAAAATTAAAATTATGGGTATTCTTAACAAGTGCATGTTAATTATTATGTCGGCAGGGTTGATGCTAAGTTCGTGTATTACAAATAGCAAATCAACACAAAGAAATATTGACGATAATCTCGTTATCAGCAATATCAATGGTCTTGCCAAAAGAATTCTTAAGACAAAGCAGTATTGTAATGCGCAGTTCACAATTATTGATGAACAACTTTCTCTTCCCGATAAACTGCCCCTCCCAAAAACTGCAGAGCGGATAAAAACCGATTACAAGTTCAGATACTTTTTCAATGTCTGTACTTTTAGTTATACAATGGCTTGGTGGAACTGGGAACAGTGGGTACAGGGATTTTCAGGACATGTTCCTGAATCTATTTCTAAAATATATCCAGAAGCTAAGCTTCATAAAACAGGTGACTGGTCTGCTGGTTCGAGAATAATTATTTTATCATTTGGCACAGCTCCCAACAATGCCCTTGTCTGAGGCTCATTCCAGAAATCGTTTATGCTGTAATACTTGTGAGATGGACAAGATTTTTTGAGGAAGTTGAAACGGCACTCAGAAATGGGAAAACCTGGAATCGGGATTCTTTTCTGGAATATTCATGCCAATGGGAAAAAAGCTGGTCTCGCAACAGGAATACCTTTCCATCGATAACTTCAGGCGACCCGGTTGAAATATCAAGAACCATATGGGAAAAGTATGCACCTTTCCTGAATGAGAAGAAGAACTAATTGCATAATTAGCATTTGCCAAACTGCTTTTAAAACAACAATTTTGAATTCATTATTGAAATCAAAATTCTCTCTTTCTGTATTCTTTCTATGTCTGTCAACAGTGTTTCTGTCTGGCCTGGGTTGTTCATCCATAAAAGAAAAAATTACAATTGTTATTCCTCAACATAGTAAAGTTCTAGATTTTGGGCATCGCGTCAGCCTAGGGTGCCCAGTCGCAAGTGGCAGTTATCATGCGGGTATTGTCCTCTTCCTTGGCCTAATTAATAAGCATTGGTTAAAAAACATATGGTAGGTATAAGGCTTTTTGCCAGCCGGATCTTCCGACTGGCCATAATGCCACGTTTTATTCCATTCATCAAAAGCCTCAGCCATCATGTAAAAACCCTTTTCATCATACACCTCAATAAAAGCAGGATCGACGGGTCCATGTGTTCGGATAGCGTTGTAACCCATCTCCTTCAGTTGTATCGACCAGACGATTCTCAATCCACAACTGAAGTTCCATCGTTTAGAGATAAGGGTTTTTATCAGACCAGAGCACCGGATTCCTTGCTTCAATGTTCATTGAGGATCTTATTACTTTAATCCCTGCCTCGTAACAATAGGAACATAACCCACTTCCATGCCTTTTGGCGGGGTGACGATCAGAGCCGGGTCAATATCAGCCAATTTTCCTATCATTGGTGGTGGAAGATATTTGCGGTCCTTTGTCCAGTTCCGGTGAAGCATCTCCACCCGCCTTTGCATTTCTTCACGCTCTTCCTTGGTCAGATCTGCATTAAGCAATGCTGGCTGGTCGGCGAAACGGTACCAATAGTAGGTCACTGTGCTGCCATCTCCCAGTTTTGCCTTGAAAGGTCCGGCTGCCGGTCCGGGAGTTTTCCAGCAACTCCCCTTATCATCAGGAGTTACGTAAACCACTGGAGTCCTTGGGTCAGTATTTCTAAAACTGACATTCTGCAGTCCGGTTTCTGCCGGCACATCTTTGGGTGCTACTGCGAGCCACTTGCCAATGGTGTCATTACCGGTTTTAACAAGTTTAAAATATTCGGGAAGAGTGACCACAGATCCGTTGTTTGTTTTTCTCCTGGTGATAAACTCACCTTCCCAACGAACTCTCAAGGTCGTATCATTAGTGACATTTGCATCCATATAGGAAGTAATATTCAATAAGGCGCGTTTATCCTTGGAGATATGATCGCCATACAAACTCCAGTTTGACCGGACGTCCTTTTGAAACTTCTGCATGGTAGCCCCTGCGAGATCTATGGTACCGTCGGCCGCTGCGCCTCCCTTAAACCAGGCTTCGACTTTGTCCCAGAGAGCCTTCTTGTTGTAGACCATCAGGCGGTGCAACAGGTCCGAATTTCCATCAGATCCAAGAGGGTACTGTGTTGTAGCGATACGGGCGTAGGTCTGACCTTTAGAATCAGTTGCTTCAGCGGAACGTATATGCTGTGTTTCCATCTGGTACGCTTTATTGGCTTGCGTTGGGCGTTGATCTAAAAACAGCCCGCTAAAACGTGGCTCATCAACTGATGCCCGGGTCCAGAAGTAAGGGGTGAAAAATGCGACCGGGCCCTTGAAATTACCTGTGTTAAGAAATAAGGTCCAGCACTGATTCCCGGTAGGAACGTTTTTACCTGCAGTGATGGATTTAGGCTCCGTGAGCGGCAAGGGCAGGTAGCCACTACCGAACAATTCACCGCATGTGCCCTGTTTCAGATTCAGTCCGTCTGGGGGCCACAATATCCAGGGGCTCAGCTGAGCTATTCCATATTGACCTTTCGGATCGCTCCAGTCTCTGCCTTGTCCGGCGCCTGGTCCGTTGGCCCATCCAACAAAGTTTAGCTGCACTCCGCCCATGATGAATTTTGGAGTTTCCGTGGCATACTCAGTGTCGTTCCACCAGCCCAGGCCTCCTTCTACATCTGTATAAAAATCCTTCTTTGTCAAAGGCGAGTTATTCTGTGGAAACATCCACGTACCAAACAAACCTGATTGGAAGCTCCGGCCAGGATACTCCTTAACTAAAGGAAAGGCTGCTGCATACATCGAGTAACCCGCATTAAAGGTCGTGTCAACTTTCTCAACCTTCGTAATCATATAACCGCCAACATATCCCTGTTTCGTCGACTTACCCGCATTTTCCTGTGCAGTAACAGGATTAGCAAGCAGAATAAAAAGGAGATAACCGAAAAATACTTTCTGATTCATTTTATTTTATTTTTTAATTTAATAACTAAATCCCGAAATTCACTTCCTATTATAAGTTTTGCAGTTTCAATTCTTATCCATTCTAAGCATAGCTTCTGCCAGAGCCTTTCCAAAGCGAACAAAGGTCTTACCACACGAGTTCATAGTACGGCCCACTATCGACCGCGATCACATTTCCACGATATGGTTCTGATACCTTCTGATCATATTGCTCCACAGCTGCAAACTGTGCCTTGCGAAAATCCGAGACAGGCAAACTTTTGTCGAATTTCCGACTGTCCGGATCAATACCATAGACTCCCAGAATACCCACTATAAAAGGCAAATCTGGTTTATTAAATTCTTTGCGTACATCACTGATAAAATGTATCATGTTCTCGGTATATTGCTCGAGATGGTGTCGGTTACACATATCATTCCAGCCCTGAAACCAGACGAATCCTGCCAGCTCATAGCCCTGCTCGGGATCGTAGCCTGGGACTATCTTCCCTATGCTCTCTGCGTTAATAAGTGTTGCCCTAACGTCCCGGATCATTTCCCGGTAATAATGTCCGACCACATCCTTTGCAGGGACATTTCCATCGTCCTTCTCTTTCAAGCTGGGTACATAAGGTCCGGCACTGGGTGGACGAAAATCCACCGCCAGTGATTTTCCGCCCCAGGCGGTTTTGATAATCAGGACGGGTTCATCGTGCGCCTTATCCATGTAGATGCCAAAAGCATATTCTGGACCAATGCGCTCATGATCAAAACCATAGCCCACCTTAATTTTACCCTGCAGAACGGTATCGCGCTCGTTTTGTTGTGTGAAGTAGGTTATCCATGCATTGTCGCAGACTACAGGAGCACCGTTCTGATCAAGTATCACATTTAGAAGTGCCGAAGTCTTCGGATCGTCACCAATCGCTTTAAATGTTCTAAAGTGCGCAGAGCCCTGCATATTCGACTGCCCGGCCAGAATATAAACTTTCAGCGGCTTTTCAGATGCCATTACAGTGTAGCAAGACAAAACTGTCAGGACCGCTATCATTATTGTTGTTATTGTTTTCATCAATAAATATTATAAAATACTTTTTCGTATGATTTCTGTTCGATCCAGATAATCAGGGTACAATAGTGATCTTAACCGGTGACATTTCTTCAATAGGGAGGTATATTACCAGGTCGTCTCCATCAAGTTGATGGATAATACCGACTTTGGCATTAATGTTTTCTTTCCCGTTCACAAGGATTTTTGCCACGTTCGAGTTCCAGTTTTTCACTCTAATTGCCGGATCAATGACTGGTGAATCCTTACTTCCCTTAAGTGTAAACTCAACCTTCCCGGCTTTGGAATTGTTGTTTTCCAGCTGGTAACATCTCTCTGTTTTATCGTAACCTTTTGAAATATTTTCATTACCGGTAACCGAGATTTCAGGAGCATAAGCCCATGACCGGCCGAAACGGATCAGTTCGTTTATTTTCATGTCATTCATTCCATACAGACCGATCCAGTACATACGACCATTTCCGTGATGTTTCCCGAAAAGCATTCCAGTTGCTGACTAGAGCTTCATATTTTATCAGATCTTTTGTTTTTAAAGTGTCAGGCTTTTCAGTAATGTCAACTTTGAACAAACCGCTTTCTTCATAAACCTGTTTATTCTTATCAACATGATTGCTCATAAGAAGTATAAGCGATATAGTAAGAATGGCAGGCAGCCAATATTTCTTCATTGGTTAAAATATCAGGAACAAATCCTTCTGTTAGAAATTAAAATCTTATCAAAATTAATTGGTTAAAATAAACATTAATTGTTGATGAAGTATTGATATCTTACATTTTATTGTGCCTTTTCCAGTTTTTAAATTGTTCTAAATATTGTGATAATAAATGCAGAACGATCTATCGGCTGATTTTATGGACATTCTCAGAGATAGGATTAATTTAATAATTACAATATGTAATTAAATCTTGCTAAGTTTCTGACAAAACTATTTTTATTTAGCTTATAAAATCTCCCATTAAAAATCAGTTAAATGGATCTTTGTTAAGTAAAAATGCACTGTTAAACTGATTTTGCTTGTCAATTGCATTTGCTCTTACTTAAATGAATAATTGAATTTTCAGTGTTAAAATTCACATCCTTACTCTGCGAATTATTTTCCTGTTCAATTACGTCTGCAACATAGGGGAAAGTGGATTATAAAAAAACTGAAAAGGGGAAGTATGTTTTATGATCTGGAAAATATACACTTGAAGTCATTGAATAACTGAGTGTAATGCGCTTGTCAGATTAACTGGCAGAAATACTTATTCAATAAGTGTTTTAAAACAGTCAGTTATATTTTTTTGTTTTATATTTTTGCTCATATTGTAATTAAATTGTACAATTGAAAAGAATTCCGAAATTTTTATAAATACTTATGAAGTATGACATCTGAATGTCTGTTGGCCAGATTTTAAACCCCACAAGTTTTTCGTACATGTACTGATCTGGAATGGTCAGGAACTGAAGATTCCTGAAATGGACAGGATCTTTGGAAAGTGCATCGACAAGGTTAAGAAGATATACATGCTTTCTGATCCCCGAAAGCGTCCACTGAAATACGAACTCAAAGATGGAACATTAAAAATTAACTTATCTGACTGCCCGATTCCCATAGCTGAGATCAATAAATATTTATATATTCCCGCAATGATAAAAAAAATTCTTTCAGGTATTATCCTTGTATTATCTTTTTCCCAACTTACAACAGCACAATATAAGGATTGGCAATATTCGGGCAGCCTGTATATTCTTACAACCCCTGAAGGTGCAGATTTACCAGCAACAACTTCTGTTAATGATTTTCCTTTACTGATAAGGTTAAACAGTGAATGTTTTAATTTTAACCAGGCTATGGCCGATGGGACCGACATACGTTTTTCAACGGTTTCAGGTATGCCTCTCGCTTACAATATTGATGAGTGGGAATCAACAAAAAGCACTGCAAGTATCTGGGTAAGAATACCCAATATAAAAGGAAACTCACGTCAGGAAATTAGAATGTTCTGGGGTAAGCCCGGCTCAAAAAGTGAATCTTCCGGCAAAGCTGTTTTCAATGAATCTAACGGATACCTGAGTGTATTGCACCTGAATGATTCTTTTGCAGATGAAGGAGGTACAATTACTGCAAAAAATGTTGGAACATCACCAACTGAAGGAATCATTGGGCAGGCAAGGCATTTTAATGAAGGTCAGGGGATCAATTGTGGTGAGAAAATCACTGCTTTTCCTATTGGGGCAAACCCAAGTACTTCTGAAGTTTGGGTTAGGGCTGACAAGCCAAATATAACAATTCTGGGATGGGGTAATGAGGAGAGAGCAGGTAAAGTGGTTATACAGTTTGCCAGCCCACCAAAAATTCGTATAGATTGTTACAGCTCAGACGCAAATGTTTCCGGAGAAAGTAAACTATCAATGAATCAATGGATTCATGTGGTTCATACCTTTCAGAACGGGGATTCCCGCATATATGTGAATGGCCGCCAGGATGGTATTTCGAAAACTGTTAATAAGCCATTATCTGTTAAAAGCCCGGCAAAGATGTTCATTGGCGGCTGGTTGGATGAATACAGCTTTTATGGTGATATAGATGAGGTGAGAATTTCGAATATAGTTCGTTCCGCAGATTGGATCAAACTTCAGTATGAAAACCAGAAACAACTGAATACTCTCGTCGGACCACTCGTTAAGGAAGGATACAATTTTTCCGTATCCAAATCCAAGGTGAAGATACCTGAAGGCAAAAGTGAAAAGATTAGTGCAAGAGCTGACGGAGCTCAGAAAATTTATTGGATTATTAAGCGGGATGGGGAGGATAAAGTCGTTGCCGTAGATCAGCTGTCCTATACACTAGATGCGGGTCGGGTTGTAGCAGAAACATCTTTCGTTCTTCAGTTTAAGGCGGTTTATGAAAATGAAGTAAGAATTAAAAACATTTTGGTGACTGTCACCGACGATATTCCCGAACCCCAGTTTTCTCTGAGAGCGCCTTCAACCTGGAATGGTCGTGACCTAATTGAAGTTTTACCCTTGATTAACAATTTTAAGGAGATGGTTGCAAAAGGCGCAGGGAATTTGACCTACAAGTGGGAAGTGTCTGGTGGCGCCGTGATCAGGCAAATAGAACCTGATAAACTTGTCCTTACCCGGTCACAATTTAGTGGTAAGCTTACTGTAAGGCTGACACTTAATAACGGGGGCGATAATTTTGCAGCAAGCACATCAATTCTGGTAACTGAACCTAAAAGTGATCCATGGGTTCAGAGGTCTCCGGGCCCTGATGAGAAACCTCAGGATAACCAGTTTTATGCGCGTGATGATAAAAATGAAGGCACACTATTCTATAATGGCACCCTGGACAAATCTGCAGATTCGGTTTTTCTTAAAGTCTTTGCCAATAGTATTTTTTGCAAAAGGGAATGCCGGAAACCGGCTGCCGACAATTCATATTCCTTCACGGCTAAACTGAAGCCCGGTCTTATAAAATACAGGGTTGAGTTTGGCACAATCAGAGGAAAACTCATGGAAGTTATCGATACAATATCCAACATTGTTTGCGGTGACGCATATATTATTGATGGTCAATCAAATGCTGAGGCAAATGATTATGGAAGGGCGGTAAATCCATATACAAGCGACTGGGTAAGAAGCTTTGGTTGCGCCGAGACCAGCCCTGATAGGGCACGGTTGAAATTATGGGGGAATGCCGTCTCTTTTGACAATAAGGGAGCGAAGCTGCAGATCGGGTATTGGGGAATTGAACTAGCCAAACAGATAGTCGAAAACCAGAAGATGCCGGTTTGTATTATTAACGGTTCAGTAGGAGGAAGCAGGATTGATGTTCACCAACGTAACCAATCAGATATAGTAGATTCTGCATCCATATATGGTCGGTTGTTATGGAGGGTTAAGCAGGCCGGGCTTACGCACGGCATCCGTGGAATATTCTGGCATCAGGGTGAGAACGATCAGGGGGCAGCCGGCCCTACCGGTAGTCGGGGTTGTGTTGGAGTACCGGCTCCCGAGAGGTAATCCAAATATTCCTCTGCTGGATGTTCAACGGGCTATCCGGATGGTTAGAGCCAAAGGACGAAAATGGAATGTTAATCCAAAGCGAATAGGGATCATGGGATTTTCTGCAGGAGGGCATTTAGCTTCAACAGCTGCCACTCATTTCGATGGCGGAAACTCTCATGCAAAAGATCCGATTGATCGTATTGGGTGCCGGCCGGAATTCGCAATTTTGATTTATCCTGTTATCACTATGGGATCCCTGACCCATAGTGGATCAAAAGAGCGTTTGCTGGGGGTTGATCCAAAGATAGAAATCGTTGAAAGATTTTCCAATGAATTGCAGGTTACCGACAAGACACCTCCAACTTTTTTAGCTCATGCTCAGGATGATGATGTTGTCTCTCCGGAAAACAGCCGGATGTTTTATGATGCCCTGATTTCCAAAAAAATACCGGCAAACTATTTAAAGCTCTCATCATGCGGGCATGGATTGAATGGTTACAAAGGACCGATGTGGGATGAATGGCAGACAAAAGTGCTTATATGGCTGACTGAAAAAAAATACTTACACGCAAAAAATAAACAATGAAAAAACTACTATTTATTCTTATGTTAATTTGTTCTCTTCAAGCAATGGTTGAGGCAAGTGTAATAGTCTGGAATCCAGAAACGAGGACATTGTCATTATATGGTACTGATAAAACCCCATGGCTTGTCGGGGGAACAGCTCAAATTAAGTTTACCGGTGGCATGGTAATATCCACGAGCGATAAACGCTTTGAAGTCACCGTTAATAAACTCAATGATCGTTTGATTCTGTCGGGTAGCGATAACGAGAAAACCCTTGACTGGGAGATGGTGCTTATTTCATTCGATAACTCTTCACTTCGTATTGATATGACCATTTATAATAGAAGCACTCAACCATTGAATTTAGACCAGATTTATCTGCTTTCCGGAAAACTGACCGGCTCTGTAGACTCGGCCAGGAACAGGTGTCTGGTAAATGGTATGCACTCATGGAGTGGTGCTGATGTGACAAGAATTAAACAGGGAACCAAGATAAGCTTTACAGGTTCCCCAGGGAAATATGAAACGCGTAAATTTGTTACAGGACCTGTAGGGGATGTTAAAATCAAATAAATGAAGTTCAATGGAAAAGAAAAGGGATAATAATAAGTCATGTTCTTGTAAATCGAGCTGTAATCCGGGCATTGACCGGCGAGATTTTTTGCGTTTAGCCGGGGTTGGTTCACTTGGTCTTTATGCCGGGTTTCCAATTATGGGAGGTCCATTCGAAGCATCTGATTTTAAGGATATTGTGCCTGCAGACAAAAAGCTTAACCCTGAATGGGTGAAGAGTCTGTTTGAGAGAGGCACTCCCCAGATTTATAAAGGTGAAGAACTTAAATATATCGGGATGCCAGTTGGTGGAATTTGTGCTGGACAGATGTATCTCGGCGGTGATGGCAGATTGTGGCATTGGGATATCTTCAATAAAAAAGTTTCAACACTAGATTCTCATTATGCAAAACCTTTAGAGCCGGCTTCTCCTATAGAACAGGGATTTGCAATAAAGATTAAATCAAAGAACAATTCTGAAATCCTTAAGCTCGATAAAACCGGTTTCCCTGATGTGATCTTCAGGGGTGAATACCCGATAGGTATAGTTGAATATAAAACTCAATTATTATCTGTTTCGCTTGAGGCCTTTTCGCCCTTTATTCCTCTTTCGGTTGATCAGTCAAGCCTTCCTGCAACCATCATGCGCTTTACAGTTAAGAACGATTCAACAGGGTCACTTGAAACAACTCTGTTCGGATGGTTAGAAAATGCAGTTTGCCTTTACAGTAAAGGGGTTAATGGAAAAAGGCGAAACCAGATTACACATGGGAAAGGATACAGTTTCCTTAATTGTACGGTGGAAAAAATACCCGCTCAGGAAGTTTCCAAAAGGCCGGATATTCAGGTTGAGGACTGGAACAAGGTAATTGATTATGGTACAATGGGGTTGGCTATTCTGGGTGAAAATGCAAACTATACGATTGCAGATGCAGGGGATAACGGACTCGAAGGTAAAACAGGGAAAAAAGCCACCCGGAATATGGATGAAAAGCTTTTTGGGGCAATTGGAAAAACGATGAAAATTGCAGGAGGCGAATCGGCCGTATTAACATTTGCTTTGACATGGAACTTCCCTAACCTTTCCGAACCCGGAATAGGACGTTATTATGCCTCGAAATTTATAGATGCAGAGTCTGTTACCGCATATTTATCAAAGAACATTGAGAAACTTTATACGAATACAAAGCTATGGCGGGATACATGGTATGACTCGACCCTGCCTTACTGGTTTCTCGACAGAACATTTGCTAATGCCTCTATTCTGGCGACTTCCACAGCATTTCGTTTCAAAGATGGCAAATTCTGGGGATGGGAAGGTGTTGGCTGCTGCGAGGGTACATGTACGCATGTCTGGCACTATGAACAGACCATGGGCCGTCTCTTTCCCGAACTTGATATTGTTCTCCGGGAGAAGACGGACTTTAATCCTGAGGATAGTTATCAGGCAGACGGGGTCATTGAATACCGGGGTAAAGGAACCGGTGTTGCCATCGACGGTCAGGCAGGGATTATTCTTCGAAGCCTGCGTGATCATCAGATGTCTCCAGATAATGAGTTTCTTAAAAGGAACTGGATAAAAGTCAAAAAGGCTATTGAATGGTTGATTGCCCAGGATGGAACTGAAGATGGTATTCTTAAAAAGAATCAGGCAAATACCCTGGATTCAGAATGGTTCGGGTATATACCCTGGCTTACAAGCCTTTATCTGGCTGCTCTGAGAGCAGGAGAGGAGATGGCCGGTGAAATGGGGGACAAGAATTTTGCAGAAAAATGTGTAAGGATCTGGGGAACCGGTCAGAAAAACTTTATAGATAAGATGTGGAATGGTGAATACTTCTATCAGGTAAGCGATCCGGCACACACAAATGCAATCGGATCATACGATGGCTGCCATATTGATCAGGTTTTCGGTCAAAGCTGGGCCTGGCAGGTAGGACTTGGATACGTGATTCCGCGCGAACAAACCAGGCAAGCTTTGAAAGCACTTTGGCTGCATAACTTTACACCCGACGTTGGACCCTATCGTGAGGCTTATAAACCAGGACGATGGTACGCAATGGCTGGTGAAGCTGGAACACTCATGTGCACATGGCCAAAAGGTGAAGCAAAAAGAGTAACAAAAAGTTATGATTCTTACTTCAACGAGTGCATGAACGGTTTTGAACATCAGCTGGCAGGGCATATGATATGGGAAGATATGGTCCTCGAAGGTCTTGCTATTGAACGGGCTATCCACGACCGTTATCATGCAATACGCAGGAATCCATGGAATGAGGTTGAATGTGGAGACCATTATGCACGGTCAATGGCTAGTTATGGGGTGTTTCTGGCTGCCTGCGGATTCGAATACCATGGTCCAAAAGGGCACATTGGGTTTGCACCGAGAATTAAACCTGAGAACTTTAAAGCTCCGTTTGTTGCTTCAGAAGGGTGGGGTACTTATGAGCAAAAACATCAGCCATCGGGTCTAACTATAAGAATATTAATAAAATACGGAAAGCTGCGATTAAAGACGATATCGCTTGCCATTTCAAATGTTAAGAAAACTAACACCTTAAAGATTTCTTTGAACGGTAAAGATGTTGAAGCTTCGTTTTTTGAAAAGGATGTGAAATTATTAATTACTCTCAGCAATGAAGTGATTATTGCAGAAGGTGGTCATCTTGATATATTAAGTTAATTAACAGTTGCCTATAACGGCAATACTAGAAACATTCACTATTATTCAAAAAAAATAGTTTAGTTGATATTTCCAACCTATGATAAAAACAAATTTATTTTTATTCATAACTAAAGAACCGCTATTTAAACGACTGACCCTTGTCATTGTTGTCTTGCTCTTCATTGGAAAACTATGTGCACAGTCAGATGATTGGAAACCGGCCTCCGGGCCCTTTGGAAATTTTATGTTCAAATGAAATAACTATTAATATAAAATGAGTTATTCAGATCCTGTTTTCTGTATTGTTAAAATCATAATTTCAGGAGCCACATATCATTTTATTTTGAAACTGAAACCGTTTTTACAGAAAACAGGAATATTATCAATTGTGACCTTATAATCCAAAGTCTGTCCGCCTTTATATACTTTTCCGGTAATAGCGTCTGTCCAGGAAGCACCCGCCGGCAGATAAACCTTCCTTGTTTTCGCCATATATTCGAGAACAGGGGCGATAAGCAAGTCAGGTCCGAACATATACTGATCTTCAGTAATGTAGCATAACTGGTCCACAGGAAAATCAAAGAACAGAGGTCTCATCATTGGTATTCCTTCCTTTGATGCTATTTCCATATTTTTCAATATATAGGGTTTCAGTTGTTCCCGAACCTGGAGATACCTGGTCATAATTTTCAGGGTTTCTTCACCGTAGCTCCACACTTCATTTGGGGAACCAGAACCCACGCTGCTTCCTTCGACTTTTACTACCGGCTGACGGTTTCCGTGCATTCTCATGACGGGACAAAAAGCGCCAAACTGGAACCATCGTATTAATACTTCATGAAACTGTTCGGGGGTGTCTTTTGATTTGAAGAATCCACCGATATCTGTGTTCCACCAGGGAATGCCGCATAATGAAATATTAAGACCCGCTTTTACCTGCCTGCGGAGAGTGGCAAAATCCCCGTAAATATCTCCTGACCACAGAACAGTGCCAAAACGCTGACTGCCAATCCAGGCACAACGAATTAAATTTATAATATCTTTCTGTCCTGCTGCTGTCTGACCTTCAAATAAAGCCTGTGCAAAATTATAAGGGTAAATTGAAGACATTTCGAGTCCGTTACCTCTGAAGTACCTTATATTTTCATAATCAAGAGGATCAATTTCAGGCTCAGCCTCATCGAGCCAGAACATCCTTATTCCAATATCGTAATAGTTTTTCTTGATTTTTTCCCACATGAATTTTCTTGCGGCAGGATTAGTAACATCGACGAAAGTCAGGAAGCCACTGAAGGCCAGAAAAGCATTGACACCCAGTTCGGGGCGCATAATGTAATTCTTTTTAACCATTGTTGCATAGTTCTCGCTTTCCGTTGCCACGGTTGGCCAAACAGAAACAAGAAGCTTAATACCCATAGAATCCAGTTCCCTTACCATACCGGCCGGATCGGGCCAGAATTTGGGATCAAATTTCCAGTCGCCCGAGTTTGGCCAATGGAAAAAATCTGCTACAATAACAGATATTGGCAGATTCCTTTTTTTATACTCACGTGCTACAGAAAGAAGTTCTTTCTGAGAAGAGTAGCGGAGTTTTGATTGCCATAATCCGGTCGCAAAAGCCGGCATCATAGGAGATTTTCCCGTAAGGTCTGAATACCTTCTAACCAGATCTGCCGGAGTTCCTTCAGCAAAAATAAAATAGTCGATCTGTTTTGCATATTGAGCAGAAAAGCCTGTATGGGTCATTGATAAATCTGCTCTTCCAATTGACGGGTTGTTCCAGATAAAGCCATATCCTTTGCTCGACAGAAGAAATGGAATGCAAATCTGAGTATTCTTCTGGGCCAGATCAAGAACCGTTCCTTTTAGGTCGAGGCAATCATTGGGATATTGCCCCATACCATACAAATGTTCTGTCTTTTCAGCTTCAAAAGTCAGCATAAGTTCAAAATAATCGCTCCCCTTGCTTTTATACTGACGGGCTATTCGTGGTACATGATGATGGTAAGCCTCTTTAAGCAATATCTCATTCTTCTCATTGAA
Source organism: Bacteroidales bacterium (assembly GCA_025358645.1). Taxonomy (GTDB): domain Bacteria; phylum Bacteroidota; class Bacteroidia; order Bacteroidales; family VadinHA17; genus LD21. Next base: position 482 of record JANYIW010000131.1, on the reverse strand, counting down.
ATAAGTAACTAATCCATCATTTTCCCGAATCTCAGCCCTTATACTACCATTTGATATTACAGCCTTGTCGGGGAGAATCTGAATTGAAGAATTAACAACAGGCTGGGGAAGGATATTCCAGATCTCATCTGAAATATGAAGACTTCTTGTGGATCTGAACCGCAGAGTATTCTGACCATAAGCTTCAATCCAGAACACTTCTCCTTCGTTCTCCCATACCAGGCGATTTCCTATCTGGGAGAATAAGCTCTGATCTTGAGTCCCGGCTAAACATCTTCCGGTCAATAAAGTAAGAAAGAGCGAGACTGAGAGAAGAAATATTTTCATCATTAATAATTAAATAGTGTTTGTCTTTAAACTCAAATTGTTAATAAATACAGGGGTTTGCAATCATAAGTCAAGAAAGTTCCATGTATCTTGGAATCAAAGATAATGAATCCATGAAAATCTTCAACGAGTTACTTTTGAAATTTGAAAAGCCT
>JANYIW010000087.1 GCA_025358645.1 Bacteroidales bacterium | reverse complement strand
GCAGTTTCATTTATTATAAATGCATCATAATCTGTACCGTATCTTTCTGAAAAAAAGCGTCCTTCAACAATATTTACGCCAAACACTTTTGTAAAATTTTCATCCACACATGTAGATACGATCAGGCATTCATCAAGAGGTGAATCGGTAGGGTTAACGGTAAACGAATTTTCAAAATAATAACCGGGGATATCCTCTGTTATACTTCCTGTTGATAAACCATAACTTGCACCTTGTTTTTCCAGTTCACTGTTGTAGATTTTTGCTTTTTTGTATTTTTCCATTCCGTTCATCCTGGAATTTCTTAAATCGATGGCGAGAAGATTTTTATTATCAAATCCCAGATCAGCATTTTTCATAAATGTTATTTGTTTTACAATGAAAAATTGTACGATAATAAGAGCTATTGTCAGTGTAAACTGGAATACGAGTAACGCGTAATGCATGCCTTTGTTACTACTGACAAATGAGTTTTTGCTCTTGATAATTTTTACCGGAATTACTTTTGAGAAAGTATACCCGGGTATAAATCCTGAAATAATGGCCACAATCAGAGAAATGCCAACGGTGAATATCCACACATAGATGTTATTTTCCTGACCGGCCAAAGGTCTTTCGGCTAATCGCTGAAATAATGGCAGACACAAACTGCTCAGAGGCATGGCTAAAATCAAAGCCACAAAAACATTTAAGAGAGATAACCAGATCTGAAGCGAAATGATGTGACCTGAACTGGCACCGGCAATTCGTCTCATTCCCGCGTCTATATTCATTTTAAAAGCCCTGGCCATGGTAAGGTTTATATAATTAACACATGCCAGAAGAAGAATAATGAACGATATGCAGGCCAGGAGAATTATATAGGTATAGGAAACAGCTGATTGCCCTGTCAGTGATGTTTTAAAATGCGATTTATAAAAAGGAGTAGAAAAATAGGTACTGCGGCTTTTCAAAAAATCCGGATAGTATTTTGAAGGAATCTCATCGAGGTGCCGGTTAAAATCGGCTTCCGGATATCCATCCTGTAGTATTACATACGTTCTCATACCCCCGTTCCACCATGCAACTTTATAGTCAGGATTAATTTTCTCCCTCATTTTGTCAGAGAATAAAACATCAAAATGCACTGAGGAATTTTGAGGAAGGTCACTGAAAACATGCGATATGGTAAAACTAAAATTATCCACCGAGATGACTTTCCCGATCGGATCTTCAATACCAAAAATCTTTGTAACGAATGATTTTGATACAGCAATTTTTTCAGGATCATTAAGTACTGTATGACTGTCACCGAGGATTAACCTGAAATTGAATATGTTAAAGATATCAGGCTCAACCGAAGCGCCGGTTAGACCGGAGTATTCAATATCCTGATATTTAAATTTGGTGTTTTTATCAATAGTTCCCCATATCCCTGTTACATATTTTACTTCAGGGAAATCGTTTTTAAGAGTAAGTGGCAGGGGGATAGCCGACCAGGCGAAGTATTCACCTGATTTAAGGTCGTGTTCGCAAACCTGCAGAATCTTTTTTTTGTTTGTATGAAAAGCATCAAATGACAGCTCATAATGTAACAGCATAACCATAAGTACAAACAGCGATATTCCAACTGTTAACCCGATTATATTCAATAATGAATAACGGTCTGCTGCCTTGAAATATCTAAACGCTACTTTTAAACTGGTTAGTTTCATTTTATTTAGTCTTAAGATTCAATGCTACTCATATCTCAGCTCTTCCATCCCGATATGCTTCGCTATCGAGGATCTTCGCTCTCCTCACTATTCATATCGGAGAGCTTCGACCGGATTCCTCGTTGCTGCCCTCCAGCTCTGCCAGCTGACTGTCACGATGGCAATAACAAACGCTATCATTCCGGCTAAACCAAATATCCACCAGCTCAGTTCAGTTTTATAAGCAAAAGGTTGTAACCACTTATACATAGCATACCACGAGAGAGGTGTCGCAATTATAAATGAGAACATTACCCATTTGATAAATTCACTGTTTAGCAATGTTAACACTTCCGTGATCACAGCTCCATTTATTTTTCTTATCCCTATTTCTTTTGTCCGTCTTTCTGAAAAGAATGCAGCCAGCCCAAACAAGCCCATACTTGCTATTAAAATAGCTACCATCGAGAATATTAGGATTATCCTTCCGAAAAGGGCCTCTTTTTTATAGAGCTGATCATAAAAACTATCATAAAAGAAATATTCAAAAGGTGAGTCCGGAACAATTTTATTCCAGAGGTTTTTTATGAGTTCTACAGATTTACCTATCTCTATTGTATTCAGTTTGATAGCCAGGTACCTGGGAGCATCCTCTCTCACATAAAGAAACAATGGCTCTATCTCTTTATGAAGTGTTTTAAAATGAAAATCAGCTATTATCCCGGTTACAAAACCATCTTTCCCATTATAACATGATAGTTTTTTACCTAAAGGAACACCCCATCCGAGTTTCTTGACAGCAGATTCGTTCATCAGATATTGTGTTCCGGAATATGGACTTGCAGTATCGCCTGGTATATATCCGTTTTTCAAATGAATTCCAAAAGTTTTGACAAAGTCCCTGTCAATCTCCATGAATGTCATTGTCGACAGGCTCTCTTTATTCATGCCGTCGTACTTTATTGAAGTGACCCATTGCATTTCTCCCGGTAAATCTGAAATAGCACTCGCAGATATAACATGTGGATTTGATAGCAGGTCCTGTTTAAAGGGTATTAATTTTGATAATATTTTTTGATCGTCTAATGGGATTATCATCAGCTGCTCTTTGGAAAAACCAAGATCCAGATTCCTTATGAAACTCATCTGTCGATAAACAATTAGTGTACATGATATCAGAGCAATTGAAACTCCGAACTGAAAAAGGACAAGAATACCCAAGGCCATGTTTCTATTATTCCTGTGGATAAGAGTTTTTCTTAAGGTGTCCATTGGGTTTATCCTTGTTGATAACCAGCCTGATGAAAATCCTGTTATCAATGTAATAATCAGGAATAGAATCAATATACCGGGAGCCAGATTTTTTGTTTTAATCGTTCCATCCAGTTTAATACCTACGAGATTTCCAAACCATGGCAGTATGTCAGGCACAATTATGAATCCAATTATTACTGCTAATCCGGCCAGTATGAAAGCATCCTGAAGATAAAGAAATATGAGCTGTCTTTTCCTCGCACCGAGTATCTTTCTTATTCCAAGTTCGGTTGAGCGGAGTGTAATAATAGAAAAAGAAAGATTTATGTAATTGATACAGGCAATCAGCAGTATAAGGAATGAAACGGTAGCTAAGGTATATATGGTTTTTATATCACTGTTCGGACCAAATTCTCCTCCCATATTGGAATGCAAATGTATAGAAGTAAGTGGTTGAATATGGTATTGATTGTTGTCTCCGAAATCACCTCCTTCATATTCCTTGGTTGACTGGCTTACAGAACTGGAAAATCTTTCGAAGTCAATATTCCTGTTTGTGAGCAGGTAAGTCGCTACTACAGTATTCATACTGTTCTCAAGAAAGTCACTCCATAATAAAGTCTTCGCAGATGACATTGAAACTACCATATCGAACCTGAGATGTGTATTCAGAGGGATATTCTTCATTATCCCGGTCACAGTGAGACTTTTTGTCCGGTTATATAAGATAGTCTTTCCCAATGGGTCATTTTTGCCAAAGTATTTTTCAGCTATTGTCTCCGATAAAACCACACTATTAGGTTTAGAAAGGACCTCTTTGGCGTCACCTGCGATAAGAGGGAAAGTAAATACATCAAATATTGTTGAATCAGCAATGATCAAATTTTTCTCAAAAAAACTCTTGTCGGATGAAGAAATCAGGCATTTCGGACTTTTAGCAATCCTAACCGTTTTGGTTATTTCCGGAAATTTGTTCTGAAGAAAGGGAGCTAACGGTGCTGGAGTCATTATCCAGGACTCATTTACTCCATCACGAGTATGAGTGGAATAGACTCTGAATATCTGGTTTGCATTTTTATTAAAGCTGTCATAACTAGTCTCGAAACTTATATAGATGAGAATAATTGAAACAGATATAATTCCAAGTGTCAGACCCGCCAGATTAACAAAAGTGAAGAGCTTCTGTTTTCTGAAATGTCTGAAAGTAAACTTTATGTTGCGTAAGTCCATTTCTTCGCTTTTTTATTTCAGTATTCTATTATGGTGCCAAAGTTGTAATTAATTAATATACAGCAATAAATAAAACAACTAAATAAAAATCAGTAAATATTTTTTACAGAGTGCCGTAAAATTAATTTACAAAATCACAGCCTCACACCTCATTCCTCACGCCTCATGCCTCCACCGGGTTTTTTAGTTGACAATAATAATTTAATTTGTTGCTATAAACATGCCATAATTGTATGTGTATGATATAAAGATATTTAAATATTCTTATGATTCCAGTCAGTAAATATATTTTACAGTAAAACGTAAAATAATTTTACAGGTTGTTG
>JANYIW010000075.1 GCA_025358645.1 Bacteroidales bacterium | reverse complement strand
TACTTGAAGAGTATATCTCAAACCTCGAAAAGGATTATGATATTTCAAATTCTGGGGGATTATTTATTGTTTTTTTCACAGCACATAATTCAGCAGAATTAATAACTGCACCTTGGTAATTGAATCTCCAGTTTGATATTTGCCGGTAACCTTGTCTCCTTGTCAAATTCCACAGATTGAATTATTTTGATATTATCTGAAGGAATCTCACGCTGTTCGCAAAACGATTTAACATAAATACGGCACATGTGCCAATTGATGCTAAAAACAAATCGTAAGGAGCTGGAGCTAAATTTATTGTGAAACAGAATCAGATATATTTACCCTTTATGGCTTATCTCATCAAGGGTATCATATTTAATAACTTTGATATCCTTTTCATGAAGTTCTATTAACCCGTCCTTTTCAAACGATTTCAGAATTTTGACAGTACTTTCTGTTGATATTCCTGCAAAATCAGCCAGATCTTTCCGTGAAAGAAGCTGAAATATTTCCGCTTTATCTTGTTTTATGCCATCTATATATAATAAGGTTTCCGCTAGACGCCCGTTCATCTGCTTATGCATCAGGCTTTGCACTGTTCCGAGTAGATTTGTATTCTGTTCACAATACCTTTTTATTATCTGAAATCCGAATTTGCCATTTTCCTTTGCTACTTTTGCGATTGCATCCTTTTCAATAAGAAATACCTGACAGTCAGTTATTGCAACTGATGAATATGTAAATGTATTTCCTGAAAATACCGATGAAAGACCGACAAATTCCCCTGGTTTAATAATCCTGAGGTTAAAGTTCCTTGTTCCATAACCCTCCAGATATTGTTTTGCGTAACCACTGATAATGAATAATACATATGAGGCGAATGCTCCCTGCTTGGTAAAGTTATCGTGTTTCCGGAAAAGCACCTGTGTCTTACTTGCCCTTACTATCTCCGCCTCTTCGGGTATAAGCATCTGAAAACAAGGCGCCTGTATGTCGCATACAAAATCACTGTCAGTCTCAAGTATGGTTTTCATCTCTTTTTGATTCAGTAAAAAATCCAAAGTTAATTTAAATCAATAATAAAGTTATCCTTATTCAAGAGGTTAGTTGTTGTCATGAAGTGTCAATTCCTTCATTCGTCAGAAATTGCAAACTACTTTTGTCACGTAAATTTAAATATCAAAAGTTATGTTGTACACAAATTTAAAACACCTCGAATCAGCAGCTGATCATAAAAATGCTATCAGCGAGAATGAAAATGTAATGGTAATCTGCGGACGCATGGGCCCCATGTGCATTCCTGTTTACGGAATAGCAGAGGAACTTGAAGATGAATATAAGCATGTAAAGTTCTATGATATGGAGTTTGACAATCCTGAGTCATCTGTAATAAGGAGTTTACCTGAAGTTCGTGGTTTTATGGGCATTCCTTTTACCATTTATTACAGGAACGGGAAAGTGGTAAAAGCCACTTCAAGCATTCAGACTAAAGATCAGGTAAAATCAATATTGAACAAAGAGTTTTCTGCAGCAGTAACAGCTTAATTATATGGAAGCAAGGAACCATCACGATGCAATAGTCTTAGGTGCAGGGCCTGCAGGTCTTACAAGAGAAACTTAAGGGGCGGGGAATTTCATATTGTGCTACATGTGATGGTGATTTTTTGGAATCAACAATCACTGCTTTCCATGGCAATGAAAACCTGCAAAGTGTTGATATAAAAAATTTTAAAACAGGAGTAGTAAATAATTTTAAAGTTGATGGCACTTTTATTTTTACAGTACCGCAAAACGATTCCGACAAGTTACTACAGCAGTAGGTGATGGAACTATAGCTGCACTGGCTGCATCAAACTATCTAAATGAATTGAAAGCAAAACAAAAGCAATTAATAACAGTATGATATGCAAACAACACTTATTATAACAAGTATTTTTATTTCGATTCTTGCAGCATTATTTGTATTTGCACGATATAGAATGAAACATATTCCGGTTGTAGCTGATAATGATAAGATATTGACATTGACTGATAAAAATTTCCAGCATCAGACAAAAAACAAGCTTGTACTGGTCGATTTCTGGGCAAGCTGGTGTGCACCATGCAGAATGATGGCTCCGGTTCTGAATGAAGTCGCTGAGGAACTGTCAGGTAATTCACATATTGGAAAGGTTAACATTGAAGAATACCAGTCACTTGCACAAAAGTTCCAGGTTAGAAATATCCCGACTTTAATTCTTCTGAAGAATGGCATAGAAATAAACCGGTTTGTTGGGGTGAAATCGAAGGATTTTCTTTTGGAGCAGATACAAAAATACTGAAATATAATGTCTTGACAATGTTACAGACTAGAGTTAAGAAACTAATTTAAAGCAATTTGATCTGATGAAGAAAGATTGAGGAATATACTCCAGGTTAACAAAACCTGGTAAATTCCCAAGATTGCCGTGATTTTAGAAGTAAACCCTGAATATGTATAAAATTAAGATCCATTTAATTCATTTGAAATGCAAAATGTCTTAAGAATACTTGTAAGCAAGAGATTTATAATATTATCTGTAGTAGGTGTCGCACTATTTCTTGCTATATCGCAATTTCAGATATCTCTCTGGTATATATTACTCGCAGGGATAGTTCTCGGTGGTGTATTCGGGAAGGTTTTTTGCCGCTGGGTTTGTCCAATGGGACTTATTATGGAACTTATTATGAGTATGAGTCCTGATGGGAAATTCCGACAGATGTATCAATACCATAAGGTAGGTTGCCCGATAGCGTGGATTTCAGGTTTGTTGAACCGGTATTCTCTTATTAAAATAAAGCTGAATGCGGAAAGCTGCAAAAACTGCAGAATTTGCGATAAAAAATGCTATATAGTGACTATGGAACCGGCAAAATTCAGTTTATATAAACCAAAAGGAATCAGACCGGGAGACAGTTACACCTGTTCTAAATGTCTGGAATGTGTTGCAGCTTGTCCAAATGGTAGTTTAAAATATAAAATGTGATAATATGAAAGGAAAATTCGATTCAATAATAAATGATTCCCGTCCTGTAATTGTTGATTTTCATGCTCTTTGGTGCAGCCCATGTAAAATGCAATCTCCTATATTAAAAGAGGTGGCAACTGAGTTGGGAGAACGTGTAAGAGTAATAAAGATTGATGTTGATGACAATAGTCAAATTGCCGGCCGATATAGTGTTCAAAGCGTTCCGACCATTATTATCTTTAAAAATGGCAGGGCAGTCTGGAGACAATCGGGGGTAGTTAGTAAAAGCCAGCTAAAGAGTGTTTTATTACAAAATGCTTAATAATATTTTTAAAAATAAGATAACATGGAAAACAGCAAAATCCGTATATGACCGGGATGTGTGTCAATACACCGATTGCAGTTAAGAACCTTGCGCCGGAATCAACGGAAGCTCTTGAAAAGTTTGGTTTATTTTATCCTAAAATTCCACAGAGAATTTTAAAGTTCGGAATCAAAAGGGAAACTGTAACCTGCCCATTAATGGCTCAAAAATGTATGTTTGATCCCCAGCATATTGATAAAGTTGAGTATACATCTGAAAAATTAATTAAACAGTTCGAAATAACTCCTGATATTTACAAACGATTTATTAAGAGCATAAAAAATAAAAATAATCTTTCTGATAAATTGAATGCAATCCTGAAAGATTGGAAAGTTGCTGATGCAGAGGGTAAGATAATGAATACGCTAGTTTAAAAATGCTCTCTTAAATTGCAGATATTATGATGCAAAACAAGTACCATTGGTACGATGGATGGTTTTATGATAAGATTATTGCTCCGAACCAGGATAAGTTATTTAGACAAGTAAAAAATCTAATTAAACCGAACTCAAATGTGATAGACATTGGCTGCGGAACAGGTCGACTGGAATTTTTTTTGTCGGATAAGTGCAAATCTGCCCTTGGCATAGATCTATCAAAAAGGAATATTGACAGGGCGAATTTGTCATTACTTCAGCATCCTGACGCTAAAATTTCGTTTAAGCATAACAATCTCAGGGAAATAATCAGTAATGTAAATGTCCATTTCGATTATGCTATACTTACTTATGTCATTCATGAAATAAACGAAGATGAAAGGTTAGATATTCTCATTGATGTGTCCGGGGTAGCTGATAAAATTATTATAGGCGATTACTTTGTTCCCAGGTCAAAAGGGTTTGGTGGTTTTTTAAGTGAATTAATTGAGTTCATTGCAGGTAAAGAGCATTATAGAAACTACAAAAATTATATGGCTAATGGTGGTATTTATTACCTGGCAGATAAAGCCGGATTAAAAGTTATAGATGAAATAACAAATCATCCTTTATCAAATCATATAGTTATATTAGTAAAACAAAACAGCAATACCTTTTTTCAGATAACCTAACCAATAAAAAGTTATATGAACGCCACAATTTTAATCCTTGGTTTTTTGTTCGGTTCAATTCTCCAATATGCAAAGTTGAACAGGTACAATGTAATTAGTGGAATGGCAACACTCGAAAACTTTGCGGTCGCCAAAGCAATTGCAGTTGCTATTGGAACAGGAGCAGTAATAATAGCTATTGAAATCGGACTTGGCTTTGCAACTTATCACATTAAGCCATTTTTGTTGGGAGGAATAGCAATAGGAGGAATTATATTTGGTACTGGAATGGCAATCTTAGGATACTGCCCTGGAACCCTTCCTGTTTCACTCGGTGAAGGGTCTGTTGATGCACTCATAGGCATAATAGGCAGCGATTCAGCGTAAACGTTTTTTCGAGGTCGTCTTCAATTGCTAATTCGCTAAAGTCATAGCAGTAGCTATTGGCAACAATTTGTCACCAAAAATTTTGACCGATCTGTTTATGCTGTTTAAATGAAACTCCTTTCG
>JANYIW010000055.1 GCA_025358645.1 Bacteroidales bacterium | reverse complement strand
ACCCCCTCGATCCCCCTCTCTACTTCGTAATCAAATGTACTCACCCCCTCGATCCCCCTCTCTACTTCGTAATCAAATGTACTCACCCCCTCGATCCCCCTCTCTACTTCGTAAAGAGGGGGAAGGTTATTGAATCTTTTTTTATTTCCATAAAATCAAAATGCCGTGAATTACCCATATAATCAATATTTATAATAAATATATAAAATCTATAAGACTAGCCCCCCTCTTTACGAAGTAGAGAGGGGCCGGGGGTGAGTACATTTGACTAGAGAGGGGCCGGGGGTGAGTACATTGGATTTATTTAGAGAGATGGGGGGTGAGTTCATTGGAATAACTAAATTTGTCCCCGATCTGGTTCCCTGAACAAGGGTACCAGAATTTTGTTTAGTATTTAACTAGAATTAAGATAATGAAGAACAGAAAAGCATTCCTGATGATACTGGATGGATGGGGTATCGGCGATGGATCCAAAGCAGACGTGATAAGTCAGGTTCCTACACCAAACCTAACCTGGTATAAAAACAATTATCCCAATTCCAGGCTTCATGCTTCAGGTGAGGATGTTGGTTTACCCAATGGGCAGATGGGAAATTCTGAAGTTGGCCATTTGAATATCGGTGCAGGTAGAGTTATTTACCAGGATCTGGTTAAGATTAATAAAGAATGCAAGACAGGAGATATCAGAAAGAATAAGGTTTTGATAGATGCATTCTCTTACGCCCGTGATAAAAACAAACAGGTTCATTTCATGGGTCTGCTGTCTGATGGAGGTGTTCATTCACTCGATAAACATCTTTATTACCTGTGTGATATGACAATGGATTATGGATTAAAAAATGTCTTCATACATGGGTTTGGCGATGGTCGTGATACAGATCCCAGAAGTGGTATTGGGTACATGAGGAATCTTTTGGATCATCTGAAAAAATCTAATGGGAAAGTTGCGTCATTCATTGGTAGATTCTACTCCATGGACCGTGATAAAAGATGGGAGAGAGTTAAAGAAGGATACGATCTGATTGTCAGTGGTATAGGGGCCCAAGCTACTAATATTATCGATGCAATGCAACAATCGTATAATGCCGGAGTAACTGATGAATTCATGAAACCGATTGTTATTGTTGATAATAATAGGAAACCCATTGGGCTGGTTAAAGAAGGTGATGTAATTGTTTTCTTCAATTTCAGGAATGACAGGGCGAAGGAACTGACAATTGCCCTTACTCAGAAAGATATGCCTGATAATGGGATGAAGACCATTCCATTATATTATTGCACTATGACACCCTATGATGCTACATTTAAAGGTATGCATATTATTTATCCTAAAGATAATGCAGAAAATACTATAGGAGAAGTACTTGCCAGAGCAGGCAAACACCAACTGAGAATTGCGGAAACAGAAAAATACGCACATGTAACATTCTTCTTTTCCGGTGGGAGAGAGGAGAAATTTAACAACGAAGAGAGGATTATGATCCCTTCCCCCAAAGTTGCCACTTACGACCTTCAACCGGAAATGAGCGCTTATAGTGTCACAGAAGCCGTTATTAAAGCGATTGAATCAGAAAAGTTTGATTTCATTGTTCTGAATTTTGCTAATGGCGACATGGTTGGACATACCGGGGTTTATGAAGCAATTGAAAAAGCTATTAAAACTGTTGACGAATGTGCAGGTGCTGTCATTAAATCAGCTCGCAAAGCAGGATATGACGTTCTGGTGATAGCTGACCATGGTAATGCCGACAAGGCATTAAATGAAGATGGATCGCCAAATACGGCTCATTCGCTGAATCCTGTTCCCAGTATACTTGTGAGTGATGACTATAAGAATATCAAAGAAGGAATCCTGGCAGATGTAGCACCTACGTTGCTGACAATAATGGGTATTCCAATACCCAAAGACATGACAGGAAAGTCGCTGGTTTAGCCCCAAGTTTCCTTTTGATCAACCCCCCTGCCCCCCATTTGGGGGGTTCAATATCAAGAGTGAGTGTTTAAAGCCCCCATTT
>JANYIW010000034.1 GCA_025358645.1 Bacteroidales bacterium | reverse complement strand
AGTCTGGTAGGCGCTGCGCTGGCAGCCCTGATAAATTGATTGTTACACCTGAAAACTTTATAACTCATTTTTTCAAAAGAAATTCCTATCTTGGATTTCAATAAAAGAGAACGACATAAATAGAAAAAAATGAGTAAAATTCTGGTCATCGGGAGTTCAAACACTGATATGGTGATTAAAACTGAAAAACTCCCGGCTCCCGGAGAGACAATCCTCGGAGGAACGTTCCTGATGAACCCCGGCGGCAAGGGTGCGAATCAGGCTGTTGCTGCAGCCCGACTTGGAGCAAAGGTCACTTTTATAACTAAAAGAGGCAATGATTTATTTGGAAATCAGGCGGTTGGCTTACTTATGCGAGAAGGCATCGATACTCAGTATATCGTCAAAGACATTAAATTCCCTTCGGGAGTTGCATTAATAACAGTTGATTCTGCGGGTGAAAACAGTATCGTTGTTGCACCAGGGTCAAATGGGAACTTGTTACAGGAAGATATTCCTCTGGTGATTTTCGAAACCGGGAAATTTGAGATCCTCCTTCTTCAACTTGAAGCGCCATTAAGCACTGTAGAGTATGCGGCAGTTACAGCATCAGAACATAACATAAAAGTGATTCTTAATCCGGCTCCCGCATCCAAATTATCAGACAATCTGCTTAAAAATACCTGGCTGATAACTCCAAATGAGCATGAAGCAGAGACAATCACAGGTGTTGCAATTATTGATCTTCCTTCAGCAGAAAAGGCAGCAGCTTTATTCCAGGAACGGGGTGTGAAAAATGTAATTATAACATTGGGGGAGAAAGGAGCTTTTGTTAAATCGGTGGATTATACCGGGTTGATCCCCGGAATAAAGGTAAGTCCTGTAGACACAACAGCTGCCGGCGATGTTTTCAATGGAGCTTTGGCTGTAGCTATTTCAGAAGGAAAAAACCTGAAAGATGCTGTTCTTTTTGCTAACAAAGCTGCATCTGTTTCAGTGACACGAATGGGAGCCCAGGCTTCAGCGCCTTACAGAAATGAAATTAAATAATTAAAATCTCATGAATGGTAACCCATAAATCCCTCAAATGGGCTGATAAACAAACAAATATGAAACAGTACTTATTATTAATTATGGTTTGCGGCCTGGTATTATCTGGTTGTACAAATCAATCAGTGGTAAAAAATAATAAAGTGGTTAAGATCTTTTTCGATACTGATTTAGGCCCTGATTATGACGATGTTGGCGCACTTGCATTTCTACATGCTATGGCAGATAGCGGAAAAGCAGAGATCCTGGCAACGGTTTCGTCAAATAAACATGACTTGGTCGCTCCTTCAATAAATGTTATTAATACTTATTTTGGAAGAAGTGAGTTGCCTGTTGGTGCACCAAAAACTATTGGGGTTAATCTTGGATCATCGCAACACTGGGCAGATTCAATTGTTAAAAAGTATCCTCATTCAATAAAATCCACCGCTGAAGTTGCCGATGCTGTTGATATTTACAGAAAAATACTAAGTAATGAAGCAGATAATAGTGTTACAATTGTTACAGTAGGTTTTTTGACTAACCTAAACAATCTTCTTAAGTCAAAACCGGATAATATTTCTAATCTCACAGGGAAAGAGCTTGTAATCAGGAAAGTAAAGAGGTTGGTATCAATGGCAGGAAGGTTTCCTGAAGGGAAGGAGTTTAATATCTACATGGATTCTGTGGCCTCAAAATTTGTGTTTGAAAACTGGCCCGGGGAGATCATTTTTACCGGCTATGAGATTGGCTCTGAAATTCATACGGGGCTAAAACTGATTAAAGCTGAAATACAAAACAGTCCTGTAACAGATGTTTTCCGGATCAGCATTCCTCTTTCAGCAGAAGACAAAAAAGGAAGAATGAGCTGGGACCAAACAGCTGTCCTTATTGGCGTTTATGGAACAAATGGCTTTTTCGATACAATCAGAGGGCAAATTATTGTTAATCCTGATGGAAGTAACCGTTGGGAAAACAACCCTGCCGGGAAACAAATTTATGTCAAACAAAAAATGCCTGTATCGCAAATGAGTATATTTATTGAAGAGAGAATGATGCATGTACCTATTTTGAAGAAAAATTGATACTTTTCTTCTGAGAGGTCAGTTTTTTATCTTTTATCTTTTTACTTTTATCTTTTATCTTTTATCTTTTATACTATGTTTATTCCACAAAGTTATACGCTGGCAATAATTCTCTGTATTATAACTATGATCTGTTGGGGTTCGTGGGGGAATACCCAAAAGCTTACTGGTAAATCATGGCGGTTTGAACTGTTTTACTGGGATTATGTTCTGGGAATTGTGCTGTTTTCGCTGTTACTCGGTTTTACTCTCGGGAGCACGGGTGATAGCGGACGTGGTTTTGTTCAGGACATAAAACAAGGGGAAACACATAATATTTTAAATGCTATGATTGGAGGCGTAATTTTTAACGCATCCAACATTTTACTGGTAGCCGCAATGGCAATTGCCGGGATGGCAGTCGCATTTCCCGTTGGGGTTGGTATTGCTCTGGCTTTGGGAGTTATTATCAATTATGTTTATTCACCGCAAGGTAATGCAAACTTACTTTTCGGTGGTGTTTCTTTGATTGTTATAGCGATAATCATAGATGCTGTAGCCTATAAAAAGCATAGTCTGTCGTTAAAGAAAATTTCGGGAAAAGGAATTACACTTTCAATTTCAGCAGGTATTCTAATGGCTCTTTTCTACCGTTTCGTGGCAAGTTCAATGGTAACGAGTTTTGCTTCGCCTGAAACAGGTAAGCTCACTCCTTACACTGCAATATTCTTTTTTTCAATTGGTGTCCTTCTCAGCAATTTTCTATTCAACTACCTGATAATGAAACGACCGTTTGAAGGGAATCCTCTCTCTTTTAAAGATTATGCTAAAGGCAGTTTTGAGGCCCACCTTAATGGCGTCATGGGAGGCGTAATCTGGAATATAGGAATGTCAATGAGTATTATTGCTTCAGGAAAAGCCGGATTTGCAATTTCTTATGGATTAGGACAGGGCGCTACACTTATTGCCGCGCTGTGGGGTGTGTTTATATGGAAAGAATTCAAAGGAGCTTCAAAATCAGTTAATGTCCTTATTTTTATGATGTTCATGGCCTATCTGGCAGGTTTGGCCCTGTTAGTTTATGCAGGAACCTGATCATTTTAACTTTTTGCTACATCAGGTCCTTTTCAAAGGCCTCCTTATTGAATTTATACTTATTATCCAGAAACTCAATGATCTTAAAAGTATCCGCATAAGCATTTCCCAAACATGTTGAAGCGCCTGGTGAAGGAGTTATATTAAAAATAATTTTTTCTCCTGATAGTTTTGCCTCACCCATTTCAAGTTTCCTGGTGGTATTATTTACTATCTGTGGCCTTGTGCCACCAATCCCTTTGGCATATTGAAGTTCTTTTAATTTCAGCAATGGTACTATTTTTCTTACTTCTCTTATAAAAAGGCGCTTACCTATAATTGGTAAATCATAAAGAAAATTTATAAAAATGTAGCTAAAGAGAACCTTATCAGATATAATTTTAAGAAGGCTAAATATAGGACTAAATCCCAGTCCAAAGGTTTTCCAGTACTCCGGGAAGGTTGACATATTATGCCTTTCCAGTTGGAATATTGGTTTTGCTGTCGGACCGAACCTGGTTATTTGCGCGCTATGCACCTCAGGATCACCATGTATTGCAGCGAAAGGGAGTTTTGGTACCTGTATTGTATATACTTTACCATTAAGCACTTTTGGAGCTGTATAAAAACTCCCTGCCATTGATAATATGGCTAAGTTCTTTCCATAACCGAGAGACTTTGCAATCATCAGACTATGACCTCCGGCGGCAATCATAACTACTGAGGACCTGAACTCACCCTTGTCAGTTAAAACGGTATAGTGATCTTCATTTTTCGAGATCTTTATAAGTTTCGTATCAAGATGAATATCTAAAGCAGGATTTTTCCTCAGGGCGTTCTCTACAAATGAATGACAAAGTCTTTTAAAATCAACCGAATAGCCATCTTCTGTAGCCAGGGCGAGTATTTCCTGCCCCGGATCTCTTCCCTCAAGTACCCTTGGTTCTATTTTCCCGATCTCATCTCTACCTATCATTCTCAATTTTGGAAAAAGCTTACTGAATGCAGGATATCTCTTTTCCAGTTCCTGAACCTGACTCGCTCCAACCGCCAGAACCATTTTGGAATATTTGCTGAATAGCTTAAGATCGTTATCGGCTTGTTTTGCATTTTCAAGATACCTCATTACCATATCTGCCATCTGCTTCACACTTCTGGCTTTATCAATTGAGTAGTTAGTCTCTATGTCGCCGAAATGAAGAGTCTGGCTGTTATTATAAGATGCAGAGTTTACAAGACCAAAGTCGGAATATTTTTCAATTAGTCCGATACTTTTTATGTCTGTGTATTTACTTAAAGTATAGAATAAAGCAGTTCCGACAACACCGCCTCCAACAATAAGTACATCATACCTGGGAATTGTTTCATTCATTTTGTTATTTTCTCACATTTAATGGAATATATTCGTGTTTGCCGTAGACATTTTTAAATGCAGGCCTGATGATCCTTTTTGCCGAAAAGGTCAGTTCCTCAATACGATGCGTACACCATCCTGAAACTCTTGCAATTGCAAAAAGTGGTGTATAAAGCTCCTTTGAGATATCAAGACAGGCATAAACAAAACCGGAATAAAAATCAACATTAATACATACCACCTTAGTCGATTTTTCTCCTTTAAACACTCTGAAAACTTCAGGAGTGAGTCTCTCAACCAATGCATAAAGTTCAAATTCATCAAGACGACCTTTTTCAATTGCAAGCTCTCGTGCTTTTGCCTTTAAAATTGCAGCTCTGGGATCTGAAATTGTATAAACGGCATGCCCTATTCCATATATCTTACCTGATAAATCATTAGCCTTTTTATTAAGAATTCTCAGAAGATGCTCTTTTACTTCTTCCTCATCTGTCCAGTCTTTTATATGAATTTTCATATCTTCCATCATTTCCAGCACTCTCACATTTGCTCCCCCATGTAATGGCCCTTTTAATGAACCAATTGCAGAAGTTACGGAAGAATAAATATCGGTTTCAGACGAACTGGTCACCCTCATAGTAAAAGTGGAATTATTACCTCCTCCATGTTCCGCATGAAGAACAAGCATGAGATCAAGAAGATCGGCTTCAAGTTTGGTAAAGCCTTTACAATCACCTTTAATTAAATAGAGAAAATTTTCAGCCGGACTCAGGTTAGCCTGTGGATGACGGATTGACAGAGTCTTTCCCTTGAAAAGGTGCCTGAGCGCCTGGTATGAATATGCAACAATAGTCGGAAATTTTGCAATAATATTCAAGGATTGTTTAATCATGTTATCAAGAGAGATGCTATCCGGGTTTTCATCAAGAGTGTATAGTCCAAGTACCGACCTTGCAAGAATATTAAGGACATCTTTACCTTTCATAGATAATATCATATCTTTAACAAAATCGTCAGGAAGGGCTCTTAATGATCCCATATATTCAGAAAAATCAGCAAGTTCTTTCTTGCTTGGCAAATGTCCGGTCAATAACAGGAATACAGTTTCATCAAAACCATGACGATCCTCTTTCTGGAATCCCTTAGTTATATCTTCTATATCTATCCCCCTGTACAATAATTTCCCCGGAATAGCAACCACCTTTCCATCTTCCTTTTTATATCCTACAACGTCGCCAATATTTGTCAGCCCCACTAAAACGCCTGTTCCATCTTTGTTTCTTAAACCACGCTTAACTTCATATTCTTCAAAAAGGGCAGTATCAATCTGACATGAAGCTCTTACAGACTCCTCCAGTTTTGCAAAATAATTATTGTCTCCCATAAATAATAAGATTTTATAATGTTTAAGATATTATATTAGAGATTATTGCATCTGCGAATTCGGAGGTTTTCAACAGGGTTGCATTTTCCATCAGCCTGTGAAAATCGTAAGTGACCTTCTTACTTTGTATAGTACGCTCCAATCCTGAATAAATACTTTCAGCAACTTTGGTCCATCCCATATAATCAAACATCAGGGCTCCTGAAAGAATCACAGAACCAGGATTAACTTTATCCTGATCAGCATATTTTGGAGCTGTACCATGTGTTGCTTCAAATATTGCATGACCGCTCTCAAAATTAATATTTGCACCCGGGGCAATCCCTATTCCTCCAACAATAGCTGCAAGAGCATCAGAGATATAATCGCCGTTCAGATTCAATGTAGCAATTACTGAATATTCAGCAGGTCGGGTAAGGATCTGCTGGAGAAATGCATCTGCAATAACATCTTTAATTATAACCTTTCCTTCAAATTCAGCATTTTTCAGAAGCTCATCAGCAACCTTCAAACCTTGCTTTTCTGAGATTTGTTTATGCTGTGACCATGTAAAAACATCTTTCCCGAATTCTCTTTCGGCCAGAGCATATCCCCACTTCATGAAAGATCCCTCTGTAAACTTCATGATGTTCCCCTTATGAACAATAGTCACT
>JANYIW010000385.1 GCA_025358645.1 Bacteroidales bacterium | reverse complement strand
GCCCGGAATTGTATCGTTGTATGTGAATTCATCTCCTTTTGAATTCTTCTGAGATGCAAATTGAATGTATGGACTATCACTAAGCCGGGTGAATGTTTTTCCGTCCCCGGAGCGTTCAATATAATAACCGGCATAATGTTCTACATCGTGCCATCGCAATGAAATCAGTTTATCACCCTCATATACTGCTAATTTCTGAACGGGAGCAATGACAAACTCCTTTTTTGTTTCTATAATAAACAGAGCCGTATCAGATCTGAACAATGGTGAAGTTGAGGCTGCGAAAACCCGGTATATATATTTTACATTTTTACGTACGTTCTTATCTGTGTAACGAAGTCCTAAACCGTTAGCCGCTGTCTGTGAAAAACTTCCTGACATTATTGCTAGTATGAAGCGTTGTTCTTCTCCTGAAGCTGCCTGACTTAATGTATTTACAGTATTGTCAGTATTATTTCCGGGTTTCGTTTTATCACCGGCAGTTACATTAAAAGTTTTGCTATACAAAGCTTTGGAAGCAACCATGGAATAATTATCGGATGATACACTTCTTCGCTTCCATTCCTCTTCGGACCAGGGTTTAATAGGAGTAATATTCAATTTTTTGAAACCTGTTTCCGGATTGTTATTGACATCTAATTCCAGCCGTTCAATAATATATCCGATATCATTTAGCTTCCGCCATGCAAATGCATTATTAAGCCCCCATCGTAACACAATGGAGTCGCCCTGAAATCGTGCCTGAAGCTTTATTGACACTTTCAGCGAATCCTTTACTATAGGAATAACGGCTTGTACCTTTTTATTTTGTGCAAGCACAACTGCACTTAATATCAGGAAAAAGAATAAGATTGAAAAGCGCTTCATTTTTCTATTTTTAAAATTACAATCGTAACTACTTGCCAAATGAAATGTTAACTGATTCATTACCACTTTGTGCTCCCGGTCGCTTTACCCCGTTAAAATTTGTTTTAAAGCAAGGATCTTTGACGTAAACAGGTTGAATGCTTGTTACTTTATCATATGCATTTCCCATATTCTGGTAGAATGTACTGAAGGTAGCCTGTTTATTGCCACCGGTATTAAGACTGCTTCCATACAAGTTTGAAATAACTGCATTAGAAGAAACTACATTGTTATTGTTATTTCCGCCACCATTCATCAAAGACCCGTATGAGAAGGAAACATTTAGAGTCAGGCTTTTTGATGTGTACCACTTTTGAGCTATGGGGTCGGGCGCTAAAGCGACAGTCTGGGAGCCATAAGATGGCGCCACTGATTGAAATCCTCCATAACTGACAGAATGATTTATTGATTTAGAGATAACAGATACAGTGTTATTTGATAATCCTGACGAACCGGCAAAAGTTGCCTGAGCTACAAAAGGGTCAGTGGAACCGCTGCCACATTCCAGAGCCGGAGCAGCAGCAATACTTGTATTAATGCCCGTAAGCATTTCATTATATGTCAGAGGTGGCATAGCTGCCGCATTATAATCAGTAAATATTTCTACTCCTTTGGTATTCAGGGGCAAGGCATTTAATCCTCCAGCCCGTATTGTTGAAGCCAGGCTTTCGTAGATAGATTTTGCCCAATCTTCAAAACAGCCTGTCTTGAAATCAAGTAAAGGCTTGACATTGTATGTTTGACCGGCATTTTTACTCTCAATTGCATTTTCTGCCACATCATAGACATCATACTGCTCATCTCCATAAACGCAAAATGAAAGTGGATAAGCATTGATTATATTTCCGTGTCGCATGAATGAACCAGATAACAGATCCTTCAGTTTGTCAGGATTACCAAGTTCTTTCTGGCCAACGTTCACTGTCCGGGCGTATTTATCCCTCTCCCCCTGGGCTTTAAAGTCACCTGCCAGTACTTCAAGTGTTTTCATCTTTTCTGCGTAATCGGAATATTTACTTGTCCGGAAATAAAACTCAAAAAGTTTTTGCTGGAAAGGTTGCAGCGATAGCCTTCTTTGATTGATAAGCTTATTTTCAAAAAATTGGTTTCCGTTACTTGCAATGGATTGCGACATCGAATTGTATGAATGCTCCTGTGAAGGAAGGCTCTTTGTGATCATCATTGTGGTGCCTTTGAATTTCCACTGACTGATGAACTGTACCGCATAAATAGTTTCTTTCATCAAATCAGTCGGGATATCGAAGCGGAAATCATTATCACTAAGCGTAACCGGGACCTCAGTAATTTTAGCATTTGATGATGCTGCTCCGGCTGGCACAAAGCGCACCAGGAAAGAGATCGCATAAGAATCGGGATCATCCTTGTGCTCAATGTCAAAAATTTTGAAGGTAGGTGCCTGCCAGCAACTAATCAGTCCCTGTGCAACCCTTGCATAACAAAAATTGCGTTCGCCCTGGTAGGGCATAGTGTACTTCACATCGGTAAGTTTAAGTTCCTTTATACCATTGCCAGTAGTGAAAGGTATGCTGTAGGGTTCGATAAATTGCTTGCCATCTTTTTTGAGTGCTATATCCCATTTGCCATCAATATATTCATCGAGTGTCGCTGTAATATTCAGTACATAATCAGTTTTAGTTTCCAGAAATTTAGTTGGGAAAATGGCCATCAACTTAGATTCAGTAACGTTCTTTTTAATATCGATCGTTGCATCCCCTGCTGTCAGGGTAACAACAATATTATTCTTGGTAAAGCGGAAGCTTCTCTGACGCACATGATCGCCCATATCTTCATCCAGTGTGAAATATTTCCCAATCTCAATGTTGGTGCCGATCTGCGGAGTAAGATTGACCTCTACATCTTTGTCGTCGTTATTGGGGTCAATATCTGCAATGAGTTTGAGTTGTGAAAGGGGATTACCCTCCGGATTGCATTTTTTACCATACTCAAAATCAAAATGGAAATTTCCACTGGCTATTCCAATATCATAGTAACCGCCTACGTAGCCGGCAAAGTATTCCGGATTGGGAAGTTTAGCAAATAAGACAGCACCAGCACCGGCATCAAAAATAACTGCGCTCGATACCCCCAGGTCAATATAAATTTTAGCCCGAACACCGGCATACGCCTTACCCACCGCATACCAGCCATCGATACCGAATTGCGAGTTGTTGGTTTCATTACCCTGACAATCGGTTGTATAATGTTTCAGGGATACATCAAACCCTACACCGGCATACAAATTTCCACATAAAATTATTAAACATCCGCCAGCTTCAAGACTTAATCCTCCACCAAAAATCAGTCCGCTGCCTGACTGCAGGTTATCAGTATGTGCTTCCTGATAAAATTTATTCATATCCACGCCGCTCTTGGCAAGTATTTGTTGTATCTGTTCGGGTATTGGCGGTGTATCATCCAGATCCATCGTTCCAGCCTGGAAATAGAA
>JANYIW010000366.1 GCA_025358645.1 Bacteroidales bacterium | reverse complement strand
CTGGAATTAAAAGTGACCAACCTTTGGGTAAACAGGCTTATTGGAGATCAGCAACCCGGCAATACGAAAAAAATAACCTATACAACGCAGGTATTCTACCATACTAATTCACCCCTGTTGCCCTCAGGGCTTCTGGGGCCGGTGAAGATTGTAGGTCTGTCAGCGAATTAGATCCTACATGCGAAACTATTAGTAAAAACTGATTTTATGGCAGAGTTATAACCGAAGGAAGTGAGCTCAAGAACATTAATATGAAAACATATTTACAATTATTTTTTATTGGCGCCATACTCTGTTTATTAACGAGTATGGTTATCAGTTGTAACAGCAGCCGGAAAATAAACGTTTCAGATTTAAAATGTGAATATATTGAAAATCCTCTGGGGATGGATATCCGGCAACCCAGATTTTCCTGGAATATTTCCGGTAATCGTCGTGGGATATACCAATCTGGTTACCGGATCTTAGTAGCAGACAGAAGAGAAGAATTACAGGATGGTACTGGCAATTTCTGGGATACAGGAAAGGTTCCCTCGGATAAGTTAATAAACATTGACTATCAAGGCTCTCCACTTAAAAGCAACCAAACATATTATTGGAGTGTATGCGTCTGGAATCAGGATGGGGAGCAGAGTTCATGGAGTGACCCTGCTATTTTCCATACCGGATTATTAAATGCAACTGATTGGGAATCTCAATGGATAACCTCAGGTGACAGTTCTTTGGAAGCTCCACTTTTCCGAAAAGAATTTGAAATTAACAAGCAAGTGAAGAATGCATATGTCTATGTTACCGGATTAGGTTATTATGAACTCTACCTTAACGGAAATAAGGTTGGAGATCATGTATTGGATCCTGCGATAACAGATTACCGTAAGCGTGTCCTTTATGCAACTTATGATGTAACCAGACAATTGAAAAACGGATTAAATGTTGCCGGGGTATTGCTGGGGAACGGGGCTTATCGTTTGGAAAAAGTCGAAGGACGGTACAGTTGGGGAAACGGCGGTTCAATATCAGGTACTCCCCGTTTATTAATGCAACTGAATATTAAGTATACTGATGGTAGCCAGAAAAGCATCATCACAGACAATTCATGGAAATTCTCAGGCAGTCCGATCACTTTCAATAATTTATATGGCGGTGAAGACTATGATGCCCGGTTAGAGAAAGTCGGCTGGTCATCGGCTGGCTTCGATGCATCAGACTGGCAACAGGTTAAAATAGCAGATAGCCCTGGTGGAGTCCTGCAATCGCAACTCATGCCCCCAATAAAGGTTACTGAAACTATCCGTCCAGTAGCCAAAACAAATCCTGAGCCGGGTGTTTATCTGTTTGACATGGGGCAAAATTTCGCCGGATGGTGGCGAATTCAGGTGAAAGGATCGCCAGGCGTAACTTTGCGAGCCAGGGGAGCTGAGACACTAAATGATTCTATCTTTCCCAAACCACTTCAGACAGAAGATCATCTTAGTATAAAGCAGAATTATCACTCTATGGTCTGGACTGATTATATACTCAATGGGAAGGGCACAGAAGTTTATGAGCCCCGTTTCTTTTATACCGGCTGCCGTTACGTTGAAGTCACAATGGATAATCATATAAATCCGGAATCTTTGGAGGTTGAAGGTCGTGTAGTTCGTTCCGCGCTTGACTTCAACGGGAAGTTTGTAACATCCGACTCCCTCCTGAACAGAATTCACAGAGCAACAGTATGGTCGCAGATGGGAAATATATACGGTTTTCCGACCGACTGTCCCCATCGGGAGAAAGGTGGCTATACCGGAGATGGTCAGATTATTGCAGAAGCGTCCATTCACGACTTTCAAATGGCAGCATTTTATACCAAATGGCTAAATGATATGCGTGATGCACAGGAAGAAAATGGCCGCATACCTAACACTTCACCAACCCTTATAGGCGGTAATGGTGGCGGAATAGCCTGGGGAAGCGCCTATATACTGCTTCCATGGTGGATGTATCAGTACTATAATGATACCAGAATTCTTGAAGAGCACTTTGTATCTATGAAACGTTATCTGGAATATCTGCATAATTTAGCCAAAACTGATTCTAATCCAAAGGAACCCTATATTATCAATAATTTCGGAGGATATTGGTTTTCTCTTGGAGAGTGGTGTGCCCCCGGACAATCTGACTGTCCAAATCATCCGATGGTTAATACTTATTATTATTATCAAAATGCATCGTTGTTGTCGCGTATTGCAACTCTTATAGGACAGAATACTGATGCCATGAGATATAAGGCACTCGCGGATACCATTAAAAATGAATTAAATAAAAAGTTTTTTAATCCAAATACAAATCTTTATGGTACCGACACTACCTATCAAACTTATCAATTGCTGGCATTGGAAGGTGATGTTGTACCTGAGAGTCATCGTGAAAAAGTGTTTCAAACAGTAACCGACGATATCATTAATACCCATAAAGGGCATTTAAATACGGGAATAATCGGTACTAAATACTTGTGGTACGTGATGGCGCATTCCGGCCGTAGTGATCTGGCGTATACTGTGGCAACCCAGACCACCTACCCCAGCTATGGGTACTGGCTGGAAAACGGAGCCACCACATTACTGGAAGAATGGTCCGGGAAAAATTCCCATAATCACCAGATGTTTGGATCGGTTGATGAATTTTTTTATAAATACCTCGCTGGCATCCGATCGCCAACGGATGGAATAACTACCAGTGGCTATAAACATATTCATATTAAGCCGTATATTCCAGATGGATTATCCTTCGTTGAGGCCTCCCTGAAAACTGCTTCAGGTAATATTGAATCGCGCTGGCAATTCAAATCTGATTTATTTCAGTTGAGAGTAGTTATCCCGGCAAACAGTGATGCTACAGTAAGTATACCGCTTTTGGGTTTTAAGAATATAATTGTTACAGAAAATGGAAAAAAGGTATGGAAAAATGGAGCATTTATAACTGGGAATCCTGGTATTACGGATGCCCGCATAGATGAAGCCTGCCTGACCTTCTCAATAGGATCGGGAACTTATGAGTTCAAACTGTCTGGTAGTTGACCAAGGCGCTCAATAATTAAAAATTGATTATATTTATACTGAAAATGGCATCAAAAAAAGTAGTTTTTCGAGGTGCCTGATAATCTTAATGTTTAAAATCAATAACCCTTAAATTATGAAATCATTCAAACTCGCACTTATCTTTCTTTCTCTATTCGGAATTACTTTTGCCCAGGATCCTTCATTTAAAGATTTAACAGTGGATCATAAGGTAAATCCGATAGGTACCGACAATAAACAGCCCAGGTTTTCCTGGAAGATAATCGGAACAGGAAATAATATCTTGCAAACTGCATATTTATTAAGGATCGCAACTGACGAGAAATTTTCATCAATCGTCTGGCAATCAGGTAAGATTGAATCTGGCGAATCGATTCTTCAGTCTTATAAGGGTCCTGATCTCAAATCAGGTCAGAGATATTTCTGGCAGGTGAAAATATGGGACAATAGAGGAAAAGAATCAAAATGGAGTGCAGCTGCCCATTGGGAAATGGGATTACTTACGCTAACAGACTGGAAAGCAAAATGGATTGAGATGGAAGGTGATACACTAAGATATTCCTCTTCCCCTCATTTCAGAAAAGAATTTTTATTAACCAAGAATATTGCCAGTGCCAGAGTATATGTGACATCGCATGGTTTTTATGAGTTACAACTGAATGGCAAAAAAGTGGGTGATCAGGTACTCACCCCGGGCTGGACTTCTTATGGTAAGAGACTTCAATATCAGGTATATGATGTAACCAAAATACTATTAAAAGGTAATAATGCTCTCGGAGCTGTCCTCGGTGACGGCTGGTATAGGGGAACCTTAGGGTGGGGCAATAACTGGGCAATTTATGGCAAAAGACTTGGAATGCTTTTGCAGTTAAAAATCATATATACCGACGGTACCGAATCAATGATTATCAGCGATGAGACATGGAAAGCTTCAAATGAGGGGGCTATCATGATGAATGATATTTATGATGGCGAGACTTATGATGCAACGAAAAAACTGACAGGCTGGAACCTTACAGGTTACGATGATAAAAACTGGAAAACTGTAAAAACCGGCACTTACAATAATGGCAACCTTATAGCTTCGGAAGGATCACCGATTAGAAAAATTCAGGAAATCAAACCGGTTAAAATATTCCGGACTCCAAAAGGCAAACTGATTGTGGATATGGGTCAGAACATGGTCGGATGGCTGAGGTTAAAAGTTACCGGTAACAAAGGAACTGTGGTAACATTACGACATGCAGAGGTAATGGATAAGTTTGGTGAGTTTTATACAACAAATTATCGTGTTGCCAAATGTCAGTTAATTTATACACTTGCCGGAACAGGAATAGAAATATATGAACCCAGGTTTACTTTTATGGGATTCAGATATGTTGAAGTCACTGGCTTCCCCGGTGAACTTACCACAGATAATCTGACAGGGGTAGTTATCCATTCAGATATGGCCGTTACAGGAAGTTATGAATGTTCCAATCCTCTTATCAATCAATTGCAACATAACATTCAATGGGGTCAAAAGGGTAACTTTGTAGATGTCCCAACTGACTGCCCTCAGAGAGACGAACGGCTGGGCTGGACAGGAGATGCTCAGGCATTCTGCAGGACAGCTGCATATAATATGGATGTATCATCTTTTTTTACCAAGTGGTTAAAGGACATAGCTGCAGACCAAAAACAAGGTGGCGAGGTACCGGACGTTATTCCCGATATTCTGAATAAACAGGGATCTGCAACAGCACAGCCATCTGCAGGCTGGGGTGATGTTTCTGTCATTGCGCCATGGACTATGTACCAGGTTTACGGAGATAAAAATTTCCTTGTGAATCAGTATCCCAGTATGAAAGCATGGGTAGAATATATAAGGAAAAAAGCAGGCGACAGCTATATCTGGAAAGACGGTAGTAAATACGGTGACTGGTTGTTTTATCATCCACCTGTTAATAATCATACTGAACCTGATGGGTATACTGAACACGATTTTATAGCTACAGCATTCTATGCATATTCGACGAGTATTCTTGCCGAAGCTGCAAAGACGCTTGGCAAAGCGGATGATGCTAAAATATACTCTGAGCTCTTTGGAAAGATTAAAGAAGTATTTATAAATGAATATGTTACAAACGCCGGCAGAGTGGGAACTAATTCTCAGACGTCTTATGTACTAGCCCTTAAATTCAATCTTTTACCAGACAATCTTCGCAGTAAAGCCGCACAGTTTTTAGCTAATGATATTAAAAGCAGGGATAACCACCTTTCAACAGGATTCCTGGGAACACCTTATCTATGCCATGTTCTGTCCGAAAATGGATATACTGATGTTGCTTATGACCTGCTGCTTCAGGAATCGTATCCTTCGTGGTTATACCCTGTTAAAATGGGAGCCACAACAATATGGGAACGCTGGGATGGAGAGAAAACAGACAGCACTTTCCAGGATCCGGGTATGAACTCATTCAATCATTATGCCTATGGCGCCATCGGCGATTGGATGTACAGGGTATCTGCAGGTATTGAAATCAATGGGCCCGGGTATAAACATATAATTATTCAACCACATCCATCTGAGAAGCTTACCTATTCCAGGGCTTCTTTTGAGAGCTCTTATGGGACAATAGCTTCAGGATGGGAAAGAAAGGTTGGGAAAGTTATAATAAAGGTAAGAGTGCCTGCAAATACTTCAGCAACAATTATTTTACCTGTTATGAATAAGGACAAAGTTACCGAGAGCGGTAAAGCATTGTCTCTGAACATTTATCTGAAAGATATTAAGACATTTGATAATAAGCTTACTCTTCAAGCCGGTTCAGGGGACTATACCTTTGAAATTGCAGAATAAATAATAGAGAATTGATTATTCGGTCCGAAGCGTTAACAGTGTTAATGCTTCGGACTTTCAATTTTCTTCATTATCAAGATGTTACTATCAATAGCATATCTCTGACAAATTCCTGACAAATAGTTATAATTTTACAGGCCGAAAAGACATTTAAAGTTAACTGTCTATATTAATATTAAAATGAGTTTTTTTGATAACCACCTGGGGGAATTTGCTGCACTTCTTACCGCGTTTTTCTGGACAATTACTTCGATTGCGTTTGAGTCCGCCAGTAACAAAATAGGGTCAGTTGCTGTTAATATCCTCAGGCTTATCATTGGGTTTGCCTTCCTCAGTGTTTTCACTCTTATCCGACGGGGTTTTATATTACCAATTGATGCCACCTGTGAAAACTGGATATGGTTATCTCTTTCAGGACTTGTTGGATTTGTCTTCGGCGACCTGTTCCTCTTCAAATCCTACACTATGATAGGTTCCAGGTTCTCAATGCTGATCATGACACTTGTCCCTCCTGTCACAGCCTTTTTCAGTTTTCTTATTCTTGGAGAACGACTGACTTTGTTTCATTATCTCGGGATGACTCTGACATTTTCAGGAATAGCTATGGCGATATTCAGCAGGCCGGGCAAAGGGGAAAAGCTCTCTTTAAAACTTTCACCAAAAGGAATCCTTTATGCATTCGGTGGCGCTGTCGGACAGGCTCTGGGTCTCGTATTAAGTAAGTTTGGGATGAAAAGCTATGATCCTTTTGCTGCAACACAGATCAGAATAATTGCCGGGATATTCGGATACACGATATTGGTAACTATTCTTTCACGCTGGGGAAGTGTTATAAATGCAACTCGCAATAAATCAGGAATGATGTTAACAAGTCTGGGAGCCTTCTTTGGACCGTTTCTTGGTGTTTCTTTTTCACTGGTTGCAATTAAATATACTGAGGCGGGTATTGCTTCCACCATTATGGCGCTGGTTCCGGTATTCATAATTCTCCCCGCAGTAATATTATTTAAACAGAAAGTTACAATACCTGAAATTCTTGGTGCGATTGTCAGCGTTGCCGGTGTTGCCCTCTTTTTTCTGTAGTTCAAATTAGTAAGTTATGGCTCCTGAAGAACTTAAAAACCGGAATATCGAAAGTGAATTCATCTATTCGACCTCACGAAGCAGCGGGCCGGGCGGTCAGAATGTCAATAAAGTAAGTTCAAAAGTTGAGTTGCGGTTTAACCTGCTGGTCACCTCATGCTTTTCAGAAAAGGAAAAAGAAATAATCTTCCGGAAATTAAAGAACAAGATCAATAAGGAGAGCGAAATTATAATGGTATCACAATCTGAAAGAACTCAGTTAATGAATAAAACTGTTGTAACCGAAAAGTTCTACAATCTTGTATCAATAGCTCTTACAGTGCAAAAGCAACGCAGGCCAACCAGACCGACTTTATCGTCAAAAATCAAACGGCTTGACTTAAAGCACAGCAGGGCAGTTATTAAAAAATTCCGAAAAGATTCAGGAGAAGAAGTTGATTAAGTCCATAAAATACGAACAAAACCGGATCTTGAATGTTACTGGTAAGTAAATGATAGTTGTAAAAAAATCTCTTTTCAGTGTAGTAAAAATTGGGCACGATTATTGAAATTAATCGTCATTGAAATTTCCATGTATATAAAAACAGCTTTCAAAATAAATTAATGGATAAGTTTTAAGATGATTCGAAATATTTATAGCAAAAAAGTACCAAATTTATTTTTAAATTTTTTCTGTTCAGGGAATAATATAATGTATTATTAATCAATACTATATAACTAATGCAAGCTGTACAAAAAAAATCGATTGTTAATAAAATGACAATAGTGTTAATATTTATGGTGCCACAGTGATACATCGTATTTATAGTTTATATATTTTCGTGACAAATTACTTTGATAAACAGTATTAATTTAAAACAAACAAACTAAAAAAAAGGTGAAAATTTTCATCATCCGTTATGAACGCTAACAATAATGAGGCTACGACTCTCCACGGAGAGAGTCGCCTTGTGGGTTGCTCTTCTGATGAAGAGCCTGGCGCGAAAACCACGATTTTTTCGCAAAACGAAATCCCAACAACGTTAGTTAGCAACCGAAGTTCGGTGTTCATGCACCGCTACTTCCCCCTAACGACTATCGATTCCTGGAATGATTGGAAATGGCAACTTCGGAATGCTATCTCCAGCATCGAAGACCTAAAGAAAATCATGAAATTATCCGAAAAGGAGATTATGGCTCTTAATAACCTTAAAGGCCGTCTTCCACTCAGAATCACTCCCTATTTTGCTTCATTGATTTACAACAGCAAACCATCGAATCCTTTGCGTCGCAATGTGATTCCTGTTGTTGAAGAATTACTGGAAACAAGTAGCGAACAATCTGATCCTCTTCACGAAAAATCATTTTCTCCGGTTAAAGGAATTGTTCATAGGTATCCCGACAGGGTTTTATTTACAGTTACCCAGGTCTGTTCAAATTATTGCAGATATTGTACCCGTTCACATTCTGTTGGCAGACTTGATAAACTTGGAAGACAGGATTATGAAAAGGCATTTAATTATATAGCCACTCATAAAGAAGTCAGGGATGTCCTTATCAGCGGTGGCGATCCACTGACTTTAAATGATGAGACTCTCGATTACATCCTCTCCAATATCCGGAATATTGAGCATGTTGAAATAATCCGAATCGGAACAAGAGTTCCTGTGGTACTTCCCCAGCGAATTACCGACAATTTGATAAATGTTCTAAAAAAATATCACCCGCTTTTTATCAGTCTGCACTTTTCGCATCCTGATGAGATAACGGATGAATGTGCAAAAGCCTGTAACAAACTGGCCGATGGAGGTTTTCCTCTTGGAAGTCAGACAGTGCTTTTAAAAGGTATAAATGATAATGTTCCTACAATGAAGGAACTAATGCATAAGTTGTTAAAGATCAGGGTAAGACCCTATTATCTTTATCAATGTGATTTAATACCAGGATCAGGACACTTCAGAACTACTGTCAAAAAAGGCCTTGAAATAATAAAAGGTCTCATAGGCTTCACAAGTGGTTATGCAGTTCCTACTTTTGTTGTAGACGCTCCCGGTGGTGGAGGAAAAATTCCGTTGCTTCCAAATTTTGTTGTTGAACATAATGAGGAACGGATAGTACTTCGTAACTACAAAGGTATGTTATGTGAATATCCTGAAAAATAGAGCTTATAGATGAAAGTTGGATTAACGTATGATCTGCGGTCATGGTATAATGACCGTGGATACTCCATGGATGAAACTGCCGAATTTGACAAGCAGGAAACAGTCGATGCGCTTGAAAATGCATTGAAGCTGATGGGTTATGAAACAGAGGCAATAGGCAATGTTTTTCAGTTGATTGAAGCCCTTTCTGCAGGGAAAAAATGGGACATTGTTTTTAATATAGCCGAGGGATTATATGGCGATGGCAGAGAATCGGTAGTTCCTGCTATTCTCGACCAGTATAAAATACCTTATGTATTCAGTGGCCCGGTAATAATGGGTTTATCTCTTAATAAGCACCTGGCAAAAATGGTGGCAGCAGCTTCCGGAGTTCCTGTAAGTCCCGGGTGTCTGATTACTGATTTAAAAGATATGGATAAATGCAATCTTAAATATCCTCTCTTTGTTAAACCGGTATCTGAAGGAACGGGTAAAGGAATTACCGAAAAAAGCCTGGTTAATACCCCGGCAGAACTTTTAAAGATGGTCGAATGGATTCTTTTGGAATTCCGGCAACCGGCACTTGTTGAAGAGTATTTACCAGGGAGGGAATTCACTGTAGGAATAGTTGGATATGGTGATGAAGCTCAAGCAATTGGCGGGATGGAAGTAATGACAATCAATAATCTGCCATATTCCGTTGAGGTAAAGGAGAATTATCAGAATTATTGTACATACAAACCTCTTGATGCGGATATAACCGACGAATGCAAATCAGTCGCTCTCGGCGCCTGGAAGGCATTGGATGCAGTCGATGCCGGCAGAGTAGATCTAAAAGCCGATCGTAACGGAAAGATATGTTTCATCGAAGCAAATCCTTTAGCCGGTTTAAACCCTGTTCATTCCGACCTGCCAATTCTAGCACGAATGTATGGTATTGAATACCAGACATTGATGGAGATGATTATGAAAGCGGCTATCAGGAGGATCAAAGCGTAGCAGGATAAATGTATTTGTTTTAGCATAGAGCGGAAGAATTATGAGGAGATGTTGTATTATCTATAATGAACCCCAGCAAGGTGCATTGGCTGACGAACTCGATGTGCTTGATCAGGTTGCTCATATTGAACAACACTTGTTGGAGCTTGGAATATCAGTATATAGAAAAGGTATCACAGCGCAATTTATGTCTGAGATTGCAGAATTGGTAAAAGAAAAGCCTGATTTTGTTTTTAACCTTGTCGAGTCGATAAATAACAAAGGGGAACTGATTTACTTTGTGCCGGCATTGCTTAATTTAAATTCCATCCCCTACTCAGGGAATTCACTTGAAGCAATATTTCTGACAAGTAATAAAACTATCTGCAGTAAAACTATGAAAAATGCAGGTATCAATAATCCTCAATCATACCTTCCTTCACAAATAAATTTACTTAAACCCGGAAGAAAATATATTGTCAAACCAATTTGGGAAGATGGTTCTCTCGGAATTACCGATAAGTCAGTATTCGAATGCAAACCAGGCTTTGAGGAAAAGCTTAAAGGACTTGATGATTCACACTGGTTTATTGAAGATTTTATTGATGGCAGGGAATTTAATATTAGCGTATTAGCAGGGAAAGATGGTCCGGAAGTGTTACCTCCTGCAGAGATAGTATTCATAAACTATGATGCCAACAGACCGAAGATCATTGATTTTAAAGCTAAATGGGAAATGGAAAGTTTTGAATATATAAATACTGTAAGAGAGTTTCCGGGGAATAAGCTTAACGATCAATTGGTATCAAACCTGAGAAAAGCAGCGCTCTCTTGCTGGAATCTATTTGATTTAAAAGGGTATGCCAGAGTTGATGTCAGGACTGACAGTAATGATAATGTATTTGTAATAGATATAAATGGAAACCCTTGTATTTCACCCGATGGCGGATATGTCGCCGCTACAAGAGAAGCCGGATATCCCTTTTCAGTGGTATTACAACGAATTATTACTGATTTGAATTAGTGTTTATCCGAAATTGTTTTCTACAGATACTTACTTTATCAGGTTAGCATTATAATATTGTGGTTTTCCTGTTACCTCATCTCCCAGCCAGGGTGGTTTTTCAAAATATTCATCTTCCGAATGAAGTTCTATTTCAGCAACAATGAGACCTTCATTCTTTTCGTGAAAAACGTCAATCTCATAAGTATGCTTTCCTGAAGGTACAAGATACCGTGACTTAACTACTCTTCCCGGCAGACAAATATTCATCATTTCCGTGGCATCTCTGACAGGAATCTCAACTTCCCATTCACTTCTGGTTATTGAATTCTTCTGAGGTCTGGATTTTACAGTAAGAAATGCCTTGTCATCAGCTATCCGGAGTCTGATGGTTTTATCAGGATCTATTGAAAGATAAGATTGAATTATTTTTATCTCTTTGACAGCCAGATGCCTGAATTCACTTTTCACAAGAAACTTGCGTTCTGTCTCTGTTGCCATTTTTATTGTAAAGTTAAGATTAATACAAGCCAGCATGTCATCTTATCATCAATTTGTTTATTTAACTACTTTAGCAGACGATAAGCATCGTTTCACAAAAATCATTTATATAAATCATGGATGTTAAGATTGACCCTACATGGAAGTCAAAACTTCAGGAGGAATTTGGAAAGGAATACTTTCTCAGACTTGCAGAATTTGTAAAAGAAGAATATAAGGCCAATACAATCTATCCTCCGGGAAGCCTGATTTTTAATTCTTTCAATCTTTGTCCTTTTCAGAATGTAAAGGTCGTAATAATCGGACAGGATCCTTATCATGGTCCGGGACAGGCACATGGCCTCTGTTTTTCAGTTAGAAAAGGCGTTGATATTCCTCCCAGCTTAATTAACATCTTCAAAGAAATTGAATCGGATATTGGCATTAAAAGACCAACAGACGGTAATCTGGAGCGGTGGGCTTCTCAGGGTGTTTTGTTACTGAATGCAACACTGACTGTCAGGGCACATCAGGCTGGATCGCATCAAAAAAAGGGGTGGGAGCAGTTTACGGATAGTGTTATAAGTAAACTAAATTCTGAAAAACAGAATATTGTTTTTTTCCTGTGGGGCGCATACGCTCAGAAAAAAGGTGAAGCTATTGACAGATCAAAACACCTCGTGTTAGAATCAGTTCACCCCTCTCCTCTTTCAGCCTCTCGTGGTTTCTTCGGGAACAAACATTTTAGCAGATGCAATAATTATCTTACAGCGCACGGCATCGAGCCAATAAACTGGCAATAAACCTATTAATAAAATTTCTATAGCCTATAAAGATTTTATAGCAGTCCCCACTGTTCCTTCCAGCTCAGCATACTCTTCAAAACCAACCGATAACCTGATCATGCCCGGTTCCGGATATTTAGTTGGCCACACTGCTTCAACAGGCATCAATATTGTATGCGGGTCGCCTAATGTTGGAATCAGTTTTATTTTTTCTGACACCAGTTTAATGAATTTATCTCTCCGTCCCCTTTTCTCAGTTTCATTTTTTCCAACAAAATCAAATGTGATCATTGCTCCAAATCCCTTCCCGCTAAAAAGCTTTTCAGCGATATTATGAGTGGAATGGCTTTTCAATCCCGGAAACCACACTTTTTTAATAAGAGGGACTTTATTAAGGTATTCCGCCAGCTTTAAAGCGTTACTGCATTGACGCGAGAACCGGAGTTCAAATGACTGCATCTGTGTCTGCAATCTGTATGCATCATCGGGAGAGAGCATGTGCCCGACAAATTTTCTGTACTCGATAGCAGATTGCATAATCTTTCTGTCATTTCCGCAGATCACGCCGGCAGTCAGATTACCATGACCTGAAAAATATTTTGTTGCACTGTGAATTACAATATCAACACCTTGGTCCAACGGTTTATAAAGCCAGGGTGTTGCAAATGTATTGTCAATAATAACCTTCGATCCATGTTTTTTTGCTATTCTGGCAAGTTCTGTAACATCAGCAACTATCAGCATCGGGTTTGAGATAGATTCAATATAAACGAACTCAGGTCTCAAAACTGAAATAGTTTTTTCCAATTTGTCAGGATCATACTTACCATTGTCAGGAGTGAAATACTGAATATCAAGTCCTCGGCGGGATTTGAGCACTGACTCAATAAATGATATTGTACCGCCATAGATTTCTGTAAAGAACAGCCATGGTCTGGTATCCTTTCCATGCTGAAAAATTGAAAGAGCTGTATCAATGGCCGACATCCCCGACTGAGTTAAGAGGGCCCATTCACAACTTTCTAGTTTCATTATTTCCTCTTCGGCAGATACAACGGTAGGGTTGCGATAACGGGAATAAATATAGATATCAGGTTCCCTTGAATGTTCTGTTTCTTTTTTGAAAGCTTCAGCTGTAGTTTTTGCATCATAAAGTTCAAAACCTGCATCCCTGTAAACAGGCATACGGGAACTATTAACCTCTTTTCTTTTCATTTATATCTGAATTTAATTGTTCGTCGATTAGTGTATTTATATTAAGTGGATTAAAATCTATATAAAATAAAACCCGGTCGAGAAGCTCACCAATCAAAAATATAATAATAATAGAAATGTCAGGATTAGAATTATGTAAAATGAGACTCAATCCAGGTACAGCTAAAAATACTATTCGAAGGAACCTGAGAGTAAAGTAAGAGTTTTTCTTATTAATAAGCAGCCTGTAAAATACTAATGCTAACTTAATTATTGCCATAAAAACAAAAGGAAGAACAATTCCAGAAATAAAGGAAACTATAATAAGTGCGCTTATAAATGTCTGACCGCTATGAAGGATTACTGTTTTCTTCCGATCAGTATATATGTAAACATTATCGATCAGAAGCAGGAAAGTCAATCCGATTATAGAAGAGGCAATAAGGAGTAGAGGG
>JANYIW010000353.1 GCA_025358645.1 Bacteroidales bacterium | reverse complement strand
CTTGTTCGTGCAGGTGATGCCATTTCTGTTGTTGGAGACTCCGGCGAACTATACACCTCCGGACCTCATCTTCACCTTGAGATCTGGTACAAAGGAAGCCCGCTGGATCCTGAGAAACATATTTTATTCTAAAAAGTCAGGAGATTCAGCATGCCGGAAAGAATTGCATTATTAGGATCAACTGGATCTATTGGCACTCAGGCTCTGGATATCATTTCAAAGTATCCCGACAGATTTCAGGTGGAAGTCCTGGTTGCAGGAAATAATATTGATCTGCTGATTGAACAGGCTCACAAGTTTCAGCCTGATTCAGTTGTCATTGCGAACTCCGATCATTATCATTTATTAAAGGACAGCCTTCAATATACAAATATAAAAGTCTATTCGGGAAATGAAGCTGTAGAACAGGTGGTTGAATTATCATCTGTTGATGTTGTCATTGCTGCAATTGTGGGTTATTCAGGGGTTCGTCCAACGATAGCAGCAATTAAAGCCGGTAAAAAAATTGCACTCGCAAATAAGGAAACCCTTGTAGTGGCAGGGGAAATAATTGGGAAGCTGGTCAGCGACTCAGGAAGCATTATTATCCCTGTAGATTCCGAACATTCTGCAATTTTTCAATGCCTCGCAGGTGAGTCGGGGAATCCAATTGAAAAGATTACTTTGACAGCATCAGGAGGACCCTTTCTTAACATGTCTCAGGAAATGCTAAAGAAAGTAAAACCATGTGATGCCCTGAAACATCCAAACTGGAATATGGGATGCAAAGTTACCATAGATTCTGCTTCGCTGATGAA
Organism: Bacteroidales bacterium; assembly: GCA_025358645.1. Classification (GTDB taxonomy): domain Bacteria; phylum Bacteroidota; class Bacteroidia; order Bacteroidales; family VadinHA17; genus LD21. Next base: position 1,528 of record JANYIW010000353.1, on the reverse strand, counting down.
TAAAGGACTTGAAGTGATCGAAGCTAAATGGCTTTTTGGCCTTACCCCCGATCAGATTTCCGTAATTGTTCACCAGCAGTCTATTATTCATTCGCTCGTACATTTTGCAGACGGATCGGTTAAAGCTCAGCTTGGCGTTCCTGATATGCGTGTTCCTATCCTGTATGCATTATCCTATCCCGACAGACTGCAATCAGATCTGCCCCGTCTAAATCTGAATGAAACCAGTACCCTCACATTTGCTGAGCCTGATACAAAAAAATTCCGTAACCTTGCTCTCGCGTATGAGGCAATCAAAAAGGGTGGTAATATGCCATGTATTTTAAACGCTGCCAATGAAATGGCAGTTAATGCCTTTCTTGAAGAAAAGGTCAGTTTTACGCAAATGCCGGATATTGTGGAATATACAATGGAAAATAGCTTTTTCTCCGAATCTCCGGACCTAGATTTACTTGAGGTTACGGATAGCGATGCCAGGAATATGGCTCTAAGTTTTATTAATAAACTCCAAAAAGAAAAATGACAATACTTATCAAAATCCTGCAATTTATAATGAGCCTTTCAATTCTTGTGGTAATACATGAATTTGGACATTTTACAATGGCAAAATTATTCAAAACCAGAGTTGAAAAATTCTTTCTTTTCTTCGATCCCTGGTTTTCACTCTTCAAATTCAAAAAAGGTGAAACTGAATATGGCATAGGATGGCTTCCTCTCGGAGGTTATGTCAAGATTTCAGGTATGATCGATGAATCTATGGATAAAGAGCAAATGAAACTGCCCCCGCAACCATGGGAATTCAGGTCCAAAACCTCATGGCAAAGACTTTTGATTATGACAGGAGGAGTTATCTTCAATTTTATTTCAGCAATGCTTATTTTTATTTTTGTACTTTTTGCCTGGGGTGAAACCTATCTGCCAACAGCTAATGTTAAATACGGAATCGTAACCGACTCAGTAGGATATGCCATTGGCTTAAGGAACGGAGACAAGATCATTACTATTGATAATAAGCATGTTGAAAACTTCCATGAACTGATTTCCGATATTGTTCTGAATAATCGTAAAACTATTCAGATTGAGCGTGATGGTGCCCCACTTAATGTTGAAATACCTGCGGAATATGTTCCAAAATTGCTCAAGGGCAAAGGTCAGATTGATACCAGGATACCCTTTGGCCCCTATGTGATAGAAAGTGTTGGGAAGAATACTCCTGCAAAAATAGCAGGTGTCCTTCCTAAAGACAAGCTTACTGGTATCGACGACGTTAAATTTACATATTATGATGAATTTCAACGATATCTGTATAGTCATAAACAGCAACCGGTAGTTCTTAATCTCATCAGGAATGGAGAAAATCAGAATATCTCTGTTACTCCTGACACTGTTGGGATTATTGGTATAGGCAGGTCGGTGGTCGTTGGCAGTCAGCGTTTTTGGTTCGGCGTCCAGTGGTATGAGCATAAAGTCAATGTGATAGCTGCGCGGGAAAGCAGAAGACAAGACCGCCGGGCTTCGCCCGTCGGTC
>JANYIW010000283.1 GCA_025358645.1 Bacteroidales bacterium | reverse complement strand
GGATCACGGAAAAATCCTTTATCTCTCCTATCGTGGTGGAAAATTTTGGATAACCTCAGGCGTAGCCTTATTCCTTCAAGCCTGACATTACTTTTATTATTGGGATGGACTATCTTATCATCATCCTGGTTCTGGACTCTGGTTGTGATCGGAATAGTTTTGATTCCTTCATTAATCATTTCGACTGTCTATTTAATTAAAAAACCCGAGGAAGTTCACCCGAGCCAACATCTGAAAGCAGCCGGAGAATCCGTTGTCAGGCAATTACTTCAGGTTACATTTATTCTTATTAGCCTTCCTTATGAAGCATTTTATAGTTTGGTTGCAATATCGCACACATGCTGGAGATTGATAATTTCAAAAAAACGGCTTCTCGAATGGACTACCAGAACTAAAGTTGAAAACCATAGCTGGTTTAAACTAATTGATTCCTTTAGGACTATATGGATATCTCCCACTGTTGCAATCCTTTCTGCAACATGTCTTTTGATTTTTTTCCCGTTAAGACTTTTAATGGTTTGGCCAATAATAGGATTATGGTTTGTCTTTCCGGTTATTGCCTGGTGGATCAGCAGGCCTCTTCACCCTCATGTAGCAAAACTTACTGATAAACAATATCGCTTTCTGAGAGAATTATCGCGTAAAACGTGGTCCTTTTTTGAAACTTTTGTTGGTACTGATGATAACTGGTTACCACCTGACAACTTTCAGGAGCATCCCATTTCAGTGATAGCACACAGAACATCGCCTACTAATATTGGTATTTCACTTCTTGCTAATCTGGCAGCTTATGATTTTGGTTACATTTTTACCGGCGAGCTGCTTGAACGAACATCGAATGCTTTTAACACAATGAATTCATTGGAAAGATACCAGGGCCATTTTTTTAACTGGTACGATACTCAATCTTTGAAACCTCTGAGACCACTTTATATTTCATCTGTTGACAGCGGAAACCTTGCCGGTCACCTGTTGACCCTGCAACAGGGCCTTCTTACACTGCCTGATCAAAAAATACTTGGACCACGCCTGTTTGAAGGGATTAATGATACATTACAAATTATTATAAAGCAGTCAGGAAATTCAATCTCTGTCCAGATTGTTCAATTCCAAAAATATTTGAATGTAATTTTGAATGAATACCCGGTTAAGCTTGTATGTATGCGTAAATGTCTGGAAAAACTTTCAGCTTCTTCTGCTGAAATTGTAAATTCCCTGACTACCGATACTGATACACAATACAGAGGATGGGTAATTAATCTTTCACGGCAAGTTAAAGGTGCATTTGATGAATTAACATATCTGACTCCATGGATTTTAGATCCGGTTTCTACTGAAATATTGGACAAATATCCGGATATTAATGCTATTCCAACATTACGCGAAATCGCTAATACTGAGGTTCGGGAAATTAATAATGATGCCAAAAGTCTTTTCATAAAAGCTATTGATAATGCAAAAGAAAGGATTGAACTCATCGATTCACTAGTCCGGAAATCAGGAGAATTTGCAAACATGGAATATGGTTTTCTTTACGATAAGTCGCGGCATCTGCAAACTGTAGGGTATAATGTTGAAGAGCGGCGACGCGATTCAAGTTATTATGATTTATTGGCATCTGAGGCAAGATTAGCGAGTTTTGTGGCTATTGCACAGGACCAGGTACCTCAGGAAAGTTGGTTTGCACTTGGACGTCTTCTTACAACGATCAATGGTGAACCTGTTCTTCTTTCATGGAGTGGTTCAATGTTCGAGTATCTTATGCCTCTGATCGTTATGCCTGAATATGAAAATAGTTTACTTTATCAGACTTGCAAATCAGCAGTTAACAGACAAATAGAATATGGCAAACTAAGGAGAGTTCCATGGGGAATTTCGGAATCGGGATATAATAGTGTTGATATCCGGCAAAATTATCAGTATCGTGCATTTGGAGTGCCCGGTCTTGGGCTTAAAAGAGGACTTTCTGAAGATTTGGTTATAGCGCCCTATGCATCAGTACTTGCCTTGATGGTTATGCCGGAGGAAGCATGTTCTAATCTTGAGCGTCTTGCTAATGAAGGGTTTATGGGAAAATTTGGTTTCTATGAGGCTATAGATTATACATCCGTACGCTTACCAAGAGGGCAGTCGAAGGCTATAGTAAGGTCTTTCATGGCACATCATGAAGGAATGAGTTTTCTTTCGCTGGCTCATATTTTATTGGATCGCCCGATGCAAAAGAGGTTTGAGTCTTATCCTTTGTTTCAGGCAACCTTATTGTTGCTTCAGGAAAAGATACCAAAGGCCACAACATTCTTTTCACATACTTCCGGTGTTACAAATGTTCGTTCTTTGGCTAATAACCAGGAGGCGCCTCTTCGTGTGTTTAACACACCTGATACGCCATTTCCGGAAGTCAATTTATTATCAAATGAGGGCAGGTACAGGGTGATGATTACAAATGCCGGCGGTGGGTATAGTCGTTGGAAGGATCTTGCTGTGACTCGTTGGCGGGAGGACAGTACCCGCGACAATTGGGGAGCATTTTGTTATATACGAGATGCTGAAAATGGTAATTTCTGGTCAGCTACATATCAACCTACTCTTCAGCGACCAGAAAAATATGAAGCTATATTTTCAAAAGGACGTGCAGAATTTCGTCGTCGCGATTTCGATATTGACACACATACGATAATTGTAGTCTCCCCGGAAGACGACATTGAATTACGGAGAGTCCAGTTGACAAACCGCACCCGCACAAACAGGTTTATTGATATTACAAGTTATGCTGAGGTTGTACTGGCGCCAAATGGAGCTGATTTGGCGCATCCTGCATTCAGTAATCTTTTTGTGCAGACAGAAATTATCTACCCGCGACAGGCAATCCTATGCACCCGACGACCCAGGTCAGTAGACGAACATTCGCCATGGATGTTTCATCTCATGGCAGTTCATGGAGCAGAAATCAGAGATATTACCTTTGAAACAGACCGCATGCAGTTTATTGGCCGTGGAAACACTCTTGTCTCTCCTTCTGCAATGACAAATTTCAAATCCCTCTCAGGAAGCCAGGGCTCAGTGCTGGATCCAATTGTTGCAATTCAATATCAAATAGTTATAGAACCCGAAGAATCTGTTACAATTGATATAGTTACAGGAATAAGTGAATCCCGCGAAGGAGCATTAAAACTTGTAGAAAAATACCAGGATAAGCAAATTGCAAACCGCGTTTTTGAACTTGCATGGACACACAGCCAGGTTGTATTGCGACAAATTAATGCGAGCGAATCGGATGCTCAGTTATATAGCCGGCTCGCCAGTTCTATCATTTATGCCAATTCGTCATTGCGGGCAGAACCTGCAATCCTTATAAAAAACCGTCGTGGACAATCCGGTTTGTGGGGGTATTCCATTTCAGGCGATTTACCGATTGTGCTTTTACAAATTGAAGATCCGGCTAACATTAATCTGGTGCGTCAGCTTGTTCAGGCTCATGCATATTGGAGACTTAAAGGATTAGCTGTCGATCTCGTAATCTGGAATGAAGATCGTGCAGGCTACCGTCAGTTGCTCCAGGAACAAATAATTGGATTGATCGCTGCAGGAATTGAAGCTAACAATATTGACCGGCCTGGAGGAATATTTGTACGCTCCGCAGACCAGATATCTAATGAGGACCGAATTCTTTTCCAAACAGTTGCCCGTGCTATTATTAGCGATACCCGCGGAGCTCTGGCAAATCAAATTAAACAGCGTAGCTTTGGAGAATTATCAGTTTCATATTTCAAACCAACCCGTACCTATAGACCTAATCCTCAGCCAGAAATGGTATCACCCAGGCAAGACCTGATTTTTTATAACGGGATTGGCGGATTTACGCCGGACGGACGCGAATATGTAATTACAACATCGAAAGATGTCCTGGCACCGGCACCATGGGTAAATGTTTTGGCAAACAAGGGATTCGGAACTGTAATTTCTGAGAATGGAATGGCATATACATGGGCTGAAAATTCCCACGAGTATCGGCTCACACCATGGCATAATGATCCTGTTAGCGATTCGAGCGGAGAAGTGATGTATATTCGTGATGAAGAGACCGGTCACTTCTGGTCGCCAACACCTTTAACCGATAGCGAATCAAAATTATACCTCTGTCGGCATGGATTCGGCTATAGTGTATTCGAACACAATGAAAGAGGAATAGTTACCGAACTTTGGGTTTATGTTGCTATAGATGCTTCGATAAAATTTTCGGTATTAAAAGTGAGGAACGAATCTGGTCGATCATGCAGATTATCAGTTATAAGTTATGTAGAATGGGTATTGGGCGATTTGCGGCACAAATCTGCCATGCATGTTAATACCAGTGCTGACTTAAACAGCAGCGTTATATTTGCAACAAATCCATATAATACTGATTTTGCTAAACGGGTAGCTTTTCTTCAGACTGACGATACCTCAAGCTCCATTACCTGCGACCGTACAGAATTTATAGGACGCAATGGTACATTGAAAAATCCAGCTGCAATGTTACGTTCGCGACTTTCAGGAAAAAACGGAGTAGCTATTGATCCTTGCGCAGCAATTCAGGTCACAGTTGAAGTTGCATCAGGACAGGGACGTGAAATAATATTCCGTCTTGGCACCGGACAGAATATGGAAGATGCAAACAAGCTTATACATCGTTTCAGGGGATCAGGTCCTGCTTATGCTGCGCTGGAATCAGTCTGGCAATATTGGCACCATACTCTTGGTGCGGTGCAGATAGAAACACCCGATCTGTCAATAAATGTTCTTGCAAACGGATGGCTTTTATATCAAACGCTGGCGTGCAGGGTTTGGGCGCGCAGTGGATATTATCAGTCAGGAGGAGCGTTCGGGTTCCGTGACCAGTTGCAGGATGTAATGGCCTTAATTCATACCACACCAAATCTCCTGCGCGAGCATCTTCTCCTTTCTGCAAGCCGGCAATTTCCGGAAGGAGATGTCCAGCACTGGTGGCATCCTCCAGTCGGAAGAGGTGTTCGCACGCATTGCTCAGACGATTACCTTTGGTTACCATTAGCGGCATGTCGCTATGTAATTGGGATAGGAGATACAGGTGTGCTTGATGAAACCATTAATTTTCTTGAAGGACGGGTTGTGAACCCGGAAGACGATTCGTATTACGATCTTCCAAACCGGTCGGAAGAAAAAAGTACTTTATACGAACATTGCAAACGCTCTATTATTCATGGGCTTAGATTTGGCGATCATGGGCTCCCACTCATTGGTACCTGCGACTGGAATGATGGTATGAATATGGTTGGCAACCAGGGCAAAGGGGAAAGCGTTTGGCTTGGCTTTTTCCTTTTTGAAGTTCTAACTCAATTTATAAAAGTTGCACAGGCAAGAAATGACTTTGAATTTGTCAACATCTGTAGTAATGCAGCTACAACAATACAACAGAATATTGAAAAAAACGGATGGGATGGAGAATGGTACCGACGTGCATATTTCGACAATGGGTTACCACTTGGATCGGCAAGCAACGATGAATGCCAGATTGATTCTATCTCTCAAAGCTGGTCAGTGCTTTCAGGAGCAGGCGATACTGATCGCTCAAGGAAAGCTATGGAGTCTGTGAATAAAAAACTTGTCCGGTATGACCATTCATTAGTTCAATTACTGGACCCTCCTTTTGATAAATCAACTTTGAATCCGGGCTATATTAAGGGATATGTTCCGGGAGTAAGGGAAAATGGAGGTCAGTATACACATGCAGCTATCTGGACGGCAATGGCATTTTCAAAATTGGGTGACAGCAAAAAAGCATGGGAAATATTAACAATGATAAACCCAATTAATCATGCTAAATCTCCTGAAGAAGTTGCAAGATATAAAGTTGAACCTTATGTAATTGCTGCCGATGTCTATGCCTTATCGCCCCATATTGGCCGCGGTGGATGGACATGGTACACAGGATCGTCCGGCTGGATGTATCGGCTGATTGTGGAATCGGTGCTCGGCTTAAGGCTTGAAACTGACAAATTATTTATTGAACCCTGCATTCCTACTGATTGGGTTACTTTTAAAATTCATTACAGATACAGGGAAACAATATACCGGATTACTTTAACCCAACTGCATGAAGACAATAACAAACTAACTATATTACTTGATGGGGCTGAGATTCATGATAAGTTTATTCAATTAGTTGACGATAGAAAGGAGCATCTCGCCGAAGTAAAACTTTACCGGGGAAATATATAAAACCCTGATTCAGCAACAAATTTGTACTGAATGAAGTTATTCAGTCTTTATCAGCATTTTCCCCTGATTTTTGCCACTGAACAGGCCAATGAAAGCTTCAGGTAGTTTATCGAAACCTTCAATAATAGTTTCTGTGTATTTAAGTTTTCCGTCCTTAAGCCATTTACTCAGATGCGTAATGGCTTCTCCGAATCGTTCGCTGTAATTACTTACTATAAACCCCTGTAACAGAACGCTTCTGGTCAGAAGATGTGGTAAAATTGAGTATTCTAAAGCAGGTTTTGAATTGTTGTATTGTGATATCTGTCCGCACAGAGCGATTCTTGCATGAAAATCAAGATTGGCAACTACTCCTCCCGTGATTTCTCCTCCCACATTGTCATAATAAGCATCAACACCTTCAGGGCATAATGCTGCAATTTCCTTTCTTATTGATTTGGATGTTTTATAGTTAATTGTTTCATCAAATCCGAATTGTTCTTTTAATAATTTGCATTTTTCATCACTGCCGGCTATCCCGATAACTCTGCATCCCTGAATTTTTGCAATCTGTCCGGCTACAATCCCTACTGCACCAGCTGCTCCCGATATTACAACAGTATCTCCCTTTTGAGGTTTACATATTTCCATCATACCAAAATAGGCAGTAATCCCCGGCATTCCGAGAACACCAAGGTAGTAGCCTGGCGGGACTTTCTGAATGTCAATCTTGCGGAGGTTTTCAACCTTTTCAATTGCATAAGTTGCCCAGGGTAGCATACCTGTGACGATATCTCCGGCAAGAACAGACTTACTTTTGCTCTCGATGACCTTTGCCACTATAGCTCCTTTGATTGGCTCATCAACCTCAAAGGATGCAGCATAAGACTTTACACTATTCATCCGACCCCGCATATATGGATCAACTGATATATACCATGATTTTAAAAGCACTTCGTTTTCTTTTAAATCGCCAAGCGAAATCTTTTCAAGTCTGAAATTCTGTGAAGAAGGCAAACCAATAGGTCTTGATGCTAATACAAATTGGGAACTGTTCATGGACTTATTTATTATTGAGTTTATATATAACAATTAGTATACGCAAAATGTTCAATAAACCCCCAACAAACACTATATAATATAAATAATAAGCAGGCACAGAACTTTTTCAATTAACTTTTGTTTCACTGATTTATATTATTTCAATTTTAAAATTAAGAAAGATGAAAAAAGAATCTTATTCTAAAGCTATCCTAATTTGTACAATCATGATTAGTATCTCTTCCATTGGTCAATCAACAAGCCTGCCATCGAATATCAAAGAGGAAATCGTAACCTACACTGCCGATGGTATTACATTTAAAGGATTTATTGCTTATGATGATAATATTAAAGGGAAGCGGCCTGCTATACTGGTTGTTCCGGAATGGTGGGGATTGAATGACTATACTAAAATGCGTGCACGAAAATTGGCAGAGCTGGGTTATATAGCAATGGCAACAGATTTGTTCGGCGACGGAAAGATTGCATTAAACCCGACTGAAGCCCAGGCTTTTACAACACCGTTTTATAAAGATCCTAAATTGGGAAAAAGCCGGTTAGATGGAGCTCTGAAGAAGCTGAAAGAATATTCACAGACTGATCAGGAAAATGTGGCTGCAATTGGCTATTGCTTTGGAGGATTTGTGGCGCTTAACTATGCCAAACTCGGAGCTGATTTAAAAGGAGTTGTAAGTTTTCATGGAGGATTAGGCGGAGTGCCGGTTGATAAGAAATTATTAAAAGCTAAAGTCCTGATTTGTCATGGATCGAGTGATAAGTTTGTATCTCAGAAAGATGCAGAGAGTTTAAAGCACAAGCTGGATTCAATCGGAGCTGACAATACGTTAAAGATCTATGCAAATGCAACTCACGCGTTTACTAATCCGGCTTCAACAGAAACAGGCAAAAAATTCAATATGCCTATTGAATATAATGCTGAGGCTGACAGAGATTCATGGAATGATATGAAAATGTTTTTTGGAAAGATCTTCAAGAAATAGGTTGTTATGCTTCGCAAAGAGGGGCGTAATGCGTTATATATTAGTTGCGATTTACGTGAGAACAAATGGGGTTCTTTTATTGATACTTAAAAGTTTCTATAATGAGCGTACTAATATCTTTACATGTACTTACGTCCATTGTACCTAATTTTTCAATCAATCTTGTTTTATCCACACATCTTATTTGATCAACGACGAGCTGTCCGTCTTTGCCCTTAAAATGGCAATTAAGTCTTGTAGGATATGGTTTAATTGTGCGTGTCATGGGTACGATTACTACAGTATTCAGAAATTTATTTGTTTCATTTGGTGAAACTACCAGGCATGGACGCTTTTTATTGATTTCTGAACCTTTCGCTGGGTTAAGCTCAATATTCCAAACTTCAAACCTTTTTACCATGTCCATTCCTTTTTATCAAAATCATTTTCAACATCAATTAAATCATTCTCCGGTATTATCCCTTTGGCAATGGCATCGTAAAACTGCTGTTCCCAGTTACTCCTTGATTTATGCTCTGCTAAGGGTGTTATTATCAATCCGCCATCTTTCGCCTGAATATCAACCTGCTTTGCCTCTCCAAAAGCGGATAGAAGCTTCTTAGGAATTATAAGCCCTTTTGAATTACCTATTTTCACTATTGTCGTTTCCATATTAAAATATCTTTATGCAAAGATAATGATTGTTCTAACATGTTAGAACAATAATTTGTTTTTTAAGTGAAGTGAATTCAAGAAGTCTTTAAAGGGAAAAATATTGATAAAGATCTGATGCAAAATATTTTTCAGGTCTTCCTCCCTAACTACCCTCTCAGGTTATGGCGGTACAATGAAGTTTGGTAAATCGAGCAAGAAAAGACTACAGTTTGAGACAAGTATGACCGTCCGGCCTGGAATTCAATGACATTGGATATATGAGATATTCAGATGTAATACATCCAGATTTCAATTTCAGACAATTCCGTTCTAATCTGGTTAAAACGAGAGATTCATAGGTACTTCCATCAATAACACTTCCGCATCCTGAGAATCTGCTTTGAGATTAATTTTATCTATATTCCAAATCCCGAGTCCATCCCTTTCGCGAAGAGCAATTTCCCCTATTGTGACATCTCCTTTCAGGACAAAAACATACACCCCATTATCCTTTTTTTTAAAGGTATAATTGATCGAAAAACCCTTGTCAAATTGTCCGAGATGAAACCATGAATCCTGATGGATCCAGACACCGGCATCATCAGCGGAAGGAGATAGTATCTGCTGAAGTGTGTTATGACGATCACTCATATTAAGAGTTATCTGGTCATAACGGGGCGTGACATTCTTTTTGTCTGGGATAACCCATATCTGAAGGAATTTTACAGGCTTATCCTTATTCTTATTATATTCACTGTGAGTTATACCTGTACCAGCACTCATAACCTGAATATCGCCTTTTCTGATAACCGATATGGTACCCATATTGTCTTTGTGTTCAAGATCCCCTTCAAGCGGAATTGAAATGATTTCCATATTATTGTGAGGGTGTGTTCCAAAACCCATTCCTGCTTCAACATAGTCATCATTAAGAACCCTCAAGGCACCAAAATTCATCCTGGCAGGATCGTAGTAATCAGCAAAACTGAAAGTATGTCTGCTGTGAAGCCATCCATGGTTTGCATCACCCCGGGTTGCTGCCTTATGAAGTACTGTTTGTATCATGATATTTTTTCTAATATACATTAACAGTTTATGGAACTATTTTGTTTAATATTAGTCATGTACAAGATTATAAAAACTTAAATGTGTGAGGGTGCAAAAGTATGAAGTAAGAATTACACAAACGAACTTAATGGCTTGTTAAATATCTGATTATTTTTAATTTAAGTAAAAAAGGGATTCCCAATCTTTTATAATTATTTTCAGCAAGCGGATTAAAACTGATATATTCAACTGGAATTTCCCTGTCAACTTTATTTACAAAACTGATTATATCGTTCTTATTATCTTCTGTATCAGTAATGTTATTTATCATGGGGATCCGCACCAGAATAGATTTGCCTGATTCAGCTAAATACCGAAAGTTTTCTTTGATAATTTTATTGGATTTGCCTGTATAGCGTATATGCTGAGTAATGTCAGAGATCTTCAAATCTACAATAAACAGATCCACATATTGTAAGATTGCCGTAATTGTTTCTCTATCGCAAAACAGACAGGTCTCAATTGCGGTATGAATATTCTTTTTCCTGCAGGCGTTCAGAATCTCCATTGAAAAATCAGGTTGATAAAGAGGTTCACCTCCGGTCAATGTGACACCTCCTCCTGACACCCGGTAATACAGAATGTCTTTTTCAATTTCATTCATAATATCAGATAATCGGGTTAGTGATCCGGTAAACTGGATTGCTCCGGTAGGACATGTCCTGACACATTCGCCAGTTACCCCACATAATCTCCGGTTGATATTAATATATGGTTCAGCATCATTTGAAAGTTCTAAAGCGCTCTCAGGACAAGCCTGGACACATTTGCCACAGGCTATACAAAGACTACTGTCATACCAGATTGAAATGTCTGAACTTATTCCCTCCGGACTATGGCACCAGATACAGTTAAGCTGGCATCCTTTTAGAAATACAGAAGTACGTATCCCCGGGCCATCATGGACTGAAAACCTCTTTATTTTGAATATAGTCCCTTCGGTTTCAGTTGCGTTCACCATGTGTAGTCCGTTTAATGATCTCATCCTGCAAATCTTCTGCTAATTCAGTAAAATAAGCTGTATACCCGGCCACCCTGATAGTAAGTCCCCTGTAAGACTCGGGATCAGATTGCGCTCGTATCAATTCATCGGAAGTTACTACATTGAACTGGACGTGATTAACAGGAAGACATATAAAAGTTTTAAGCAGTGAAGTAAATTTCTCCCTGTCGGGCTTATTACTAAAAAATGAAGGAAGAAATTTCATATTAAGGAGAGTCCCGTTGGTTGCAAGATGAGAAGGTATGCGGCTGACTGAATTCAAAACTGCCGTAGGTCCCAGTTTATCGCGTCCGTTCATCGGCGACATTCCTCCATCTGCGAGAGGAGTCTGGGCAAACCTGCCATCAGGAGTTGCTGCAACATTCTGTCCCATAGGCACATGTGCTGATACTGTGTACAGCCCCGTATGGTATTTACCTCCCCTGAAATTCCTGTATTGTTTAATCTTAGCTGCGAAGTATGTAACCCATTCCGCTCCTATCTCATCGACCCATGCAATATCATTACCGTATTTGGCTACACGGTTTATGCAAAGTTGCCTGAGTGGTTCGTTACCTGCAAAATTGTTTCTCAAAGCATCCAGCATTGTCTCACTTTTAACAACCTTGTCATCAAACACAAGTTTTTTAAGGACAGCTAAACTATCAGCAATATTTGCTACCTGAATTGCCTGGATACCCGAAAGATTATATTTTGCACCTCCTGCTGTTATATCTGTTCCATTTGCAATGCAATCATCAACTACGCATGACAGGAATGGTGATGGCAGATGTGATTGATGGCATTTTTCAACTGCCTCGCAAGCCAGAATCATCTTATCAACAAAAAAATCAATTTGTTTTCTGAATGCATTTTCAAACGAAAAATAGTCAGCATAACTATCCAGCAAACCTGATTTTAAACAAATCTGTTTATCGGAAATCATACACCTTCCATCGTTAAGAGTAAGTTCCAGTACTTTCACCAGGTTGAACATTGCGGCATCGCTCCAGCCAAGATAATTGCCCTGAGTGCTTAGTTCCACGCAACCGACCAACGCGTAATCCAAACAATCGATGTGATCTATACCAATGGAATTCAAAGCAGGTATAATACTTTCATCATTTACGATCTGAGGCATACCATTGCCCAGTCCTATTACCCGGCTACATTCACTAATAAACTCATCAGAAGAATGTTTATGAAGCCGGGCTGTCAGATTCGGTTGTGGCAGCCTGATATGATCCTGGGATTTAAGAATCAGAAATGACAATTCATTTGTGGCATCATCTCCATTTTTCTTTTGTCCTCCTATAGTCACATTAAAACCGATTGGAAAGCCTGCAAAATACTTTGCACTGTGTGCATTCCGCATATAAACAATCTGATTGAACTTAATAAATAAAGCATCCAGTAACTCTAAGGCTTTATCATCATCGATTATACTATATTCAAGATCATTTTTATAAAAAGAGTACAAATATTGATCCATTCGTCCCGGCGAGAATGAAGAGGCATTTGACTCCATGTGAAGGATTACAAACAGAAACCAGACCGACTGCAAAGCCTCCCGGAATGTTCCCGGAGGATTAGATGACAGTTTTATGCAGATATCTGCAATTTCATGAAGGTTTGTTCTTAATGATTCATCTTTCTGATTATTGGACATCTCTGAAGCCAGTGCCCCATAACGGAGGATAAATCTGCAGCCAGCTTCAAGGGTAGTACATACACTTTTATAAAATACCTTCCGGTTATCTGAAGCAAGCGCCAGTTTTTCATTTACTATTCTTAACAAACCTGCCGGACCAAATTTGAGCCAATCTTCAACCTTCGGGCATATATGTCCCTGAGCGTGATCTTTCTGATTGATTTTTACTACTTTTTCAATTGCTGATATTTCTTTCCCAAAAGATCTGTAAATATCATCTTCCAGCGTTTTTCCACGCCAGTAAGGTTCGATCTTTTCAATGAAATAAGCGATATCGTCTGATCTTACTTTAAAAGGATCCTGTGGTCTTGAAGGCAAACTCTCAATTTCATTTACCAGCCAGTTAATGCCGGCTTCCGGAAACACTACTCCTGCCCTATTTTCCGGGGTACGATTGCCAACGATAAACTCTTCAGGATCGATAGCTATCGGCATTTCTGAGAGCGATTTAGCCAACGCTTCAGAACGCTTTAAAATAACCGCGAGACCCTCATTTTGTTGATATACCCGGGTGATTATTTTGGCTTGTTCGATTGAAAGATACCTCTCAGATGACATTGTCTTATTCTTCAGGGACAGTATCCTGTCAGTTGCTATAAGATGTTGAAAATCAGATATCATTCATTCACACTTATTGAAATATTGGAGTATAAGATTTCTCAGTTCTGAATGGGCTAAAATTAGAATAATTTATCGAGAAGCAAATTGGCTTCCCCCAAATGCCATTTGGGGGGGTTGGGGGGTAAATTCACTTATATGAATCAATATGTACGCTTTTTACTGCTCTGCCTGAGGGATCAATCATGTTTTTAAATGATGCATCCCATGCAATAGCTTCCGGCGTACTGCATGCAACAGAAGGAACAGACGGAACACAGGCTGCCGCCGAATCAGAAGGGAAATGCTCTGTAAAAATGCACCTGTAGTAATACTCTTCCTTCGACATTGGAGGATTAATTGGAAAACGGTATCTTGAATTTGCAAGCTGTTCGTCAGTAACCTCTTTTGAAGTTATCGCCCTTAAGGAATCAATCCAGTTATACCCTACTCCATCGGAAAACTGTTCTTTTTGTCTCCAGGCCACACTGGCAGGCAGATAGTCTTCAAAGGCTTTTCTCAGAATCCATTTTTCCATACGATCCTTGTTTATCATCTTGTCCTGCGGGTTCAGACGCATTGCAACATCCATAAATTCTTTATCCAGAAAAGGAACACGCCCTTCCACTCCCCATGCTGCAAGAGATTTGTTGGCTCTCAGGCAGTCATATAAATGTAATTTGCTTATTTTCCTTACAGTCTCTTCATGAAAAGCTTTTGGATCAGGAGCTTTATGGAAATACAGATAACCTCCAAAAATCTCATCAGCGCCTTCACCTGAGAGTACCATCTTTACTCCCATTGATTTTATGACTCTTGCAAGAAGGTACATTGGAGTAGACGCCCTGATCGTTGTAACATCGTATGTTTCAATGTGATAAATAACATCTCTCAGGGCATCCAGACCTTCCTGCACTGTAAAGTTAATTTCGTGATGGATTGTTCCGATATGATCAGCCACTTTTCGGGCAGCAGCAAGATCGGGCGACCCATCCAATCCGACGGCAAAAGAGTGTAACTGGGGCCACCAGGCTTCGCTTTTGTCCTGCGATTCAATTCTTTTTGGGGCAAATTTCTTGGCTATAGCTGAAATGACTGATGAATCAAGACCGCCGGAAAGCAAAACCCCATAAGGAACATCAGACATTAACTGACGATGAACAGCTGCTTCAAGCGCTAATTTAAGATCCTCAATACTTGTAGAATTGTCTTTGACTGCAGAGTAATCCATCCAGTCGCGTTTGTACCATTTTTTCATAACACCTTCCTTGCTGTAGAGGTAATGTCCCGGCAAAAACTCCTGTATCTTATTGCATACCCCTTCTAAAGCTTTGAGTTCTGAGGCTACAAAAAAGTTCCCAAATGAATCCCAGCCAACATACAGAGGCACAATACCAATATGATCGCGGGCAATGAAATAGCAATCTTTCACCCTGTCATATAATGCGAAAGCGAAAATTCCATTTAATTCTTCAATAAAAGCCGGACCTTTATCCCGATAAAGAGGCAGGATAACTTCACAATCGGAATGGGTCTGAAATTCGTAAGAGTTTTCATAGCGTTTTCTTATTTCCTGATGATTATAAATCTCACCGTTCACTGCAAGTATGAGATTGCAATCTTTGCTGTACAATGGTTGTTTACCTGACTGAGGATCAACTATCGATAACCTCTCATGAGCAAGTATAGCCTTTTCACAATAGAATATTCCCGACCAGTCTGGACCGCGATGCCTTACCTTCTTAGACATTTTAAGAACGGTTGCCCTTAACTCAGTATGATTGACTTTCAGATCAAAAACGCCTACAATTCCACACATATAATTTTGATTAATAATTTAGTACTAATTGATATTTTTAAAACTCAGGATACAAAGCTAATAATATTTTATTAAGCATTATTCAATTTGATATAATTTGTGATAGAAAAAGTAAATTATTTAAGTAAATATTAGTATTAACTGAATAAATGATATGTAAATCTATTATTTATTAAATAATATTCAACTGACAAAAATCATGTTTCAAGATCTTAATCTCGAGTCCACTCTGATAAGTCATTTTACCCCTATCCCGATAGCTATCGGGACCCCTAAAGGGGACTTTTGTAAGTTTTTGATTTTTAGCTTTTCCCCTTTAGGGTTAAGGGTAAAAAAAGCTAAAAATCAAAATAAACTCCCTTTTCGGAGGGGTCTCAATCTTCATTTCTGATACATAATAAACTCTTATTGCTGTTAAACAGGAATGCTGTTAAAAATTCTTAATTTATCTTATTATCGGGTATAAAATATCAATTCCTTAAACTTATTGAATCCGGTTTTCATATATTGCAATTTCTTTGAAAAAAAGGCGTTATCAGAATGTTTGGCAGAAGACAATGTTATTACAAGTAAGGAAAAGAATATTTATAGTCGTTGTAGTTGTTTCGGTGTTTGCATTTATTTTATTCTGGTGGTTGCTGAAAGGTCAGCCATTGGATCTGATTGAAAGGATCCCCGGCATGGATAACCGCCCTAAGATGGAAGCAAAGTCGGATACAGTTATCATCGGTCAGTATTTTGACACTCTGTCCGGGATTGATGCAATTGTCGACGGCGACTGGCCCAGGTTCAGGGGAACTGATCTGGATAATATCAGTAAGGATACAACAAAACTTGCCGAAACGTGGGATACTTCCGGACCTGCCATTGTCTGGCGAACTACCCTGGGTGAAGGATATGCCGGCCCGGCGGTGCATAAAGGAAGAGTTTACCTTCTCGATTATAATGAAAGAAAAAAAGCTGATGTTCTTAGATGTTTTTCCCTTTCATCTGGGATTGAGTTATGGAGACGCTGGTACTACGTTGATCTGAAAAGAAATCACGGATATTCACGAACCATTCCTGCAGTAACAGATAAATATCTGGTTACAATAGGTCCACGGTCGCACGTTATGTGTGTTGATCCCATCACAGGTAAAATGTTGTGGTCAATTGATCTTGAAAAAGAGTTTGGTATTCCGGGAACGGAAAAAGGAAGAATAACACCTGATTTTTATACAGGTCAATGTCCATTGATCGACAATGATGTAGCTGTTATTGCTCCGGGAGGGAAAGCCCTGATGATTGGTGTAGATTGTGCATCAGGCAGAATATTATGGCAAACGCCTAACCGTGACTCCCTCAGGATGTCGCACAGTTCAATTATACCAATGCTGATTCATGGGAAACGAATGTATGTTTATAACGCTGTTGGTGGAGTTTGTGGTGTTTCTTCTGAAAAAATGGATATTGGAAAGCTAATGTGGACCACAACTGACTGGAGTCCTGCAACCACTGCAGCATCTCCCCTTTTCCTTGGGAATAACGAAATTGCCGTCTTTGGAAGTTATGGCGCCGGTGGTGCCCGGATCGTAATAAGTGCAACCGGATCAGGATATTCAGCAACTGTCAGCGAACAACATAAAGCTACGAATGGGCTGGCAAGCGATCAGCAAACACCCATAATCACAGGAAATTTTATATGGAGCGTATTACCCGAGAATGCCGGAGCGTTGAAGAAACAATTGGTCTGCTATAAAAAATCCGATCTTTTAACTGCTGTCTGGTCAAGCGGTAAAGAAAACAGATTTGGTCGCGGACTTGGACCATATATTGTAAGCGGAGATAAATTATATCTTCTTGATGATGATGGAAAACTTTACTTTTATAGAATACAGGAAAATAAAGTCACACTAATTGCAAGCCATAAAGTTATAAAGGGAATTGAAGCCTGGGGACCTATGGCAATTGCAGGTAAATACCTCATAATGAGGGATGCCAGAAATTTACTTTGTTTGAATATTGGAAAATGACCTGAAAATGAATAAGAAAGTCGTAACCATTTTATCCGTGTTAATTATACTCGTCTTTATTGGGTATATAATTTTTGATACTGCTAAGCCATCTGGTTCGGTAAAAAATGAGATTAAAACCGGAGAAGTTCAGTTAATACCTGATGCCTGGAAAATTTCAAATGAATTCAAGGTGAATGAAGGTTCTCTCAAGGCTGTAACAGTAAGCCCTGCAGGAGAAATTTATCTTGGTGGTGATTCTTTTGTAGCATGCTATGATAAAGGTCTGAATCTTATCTGGAAGATTAAGACTCCTTCACCGGTGACAGCGCTTTCGAACTTCGGGGATACCATTTTTGCATCAACAATGGAACAGATACTTGTAATGAGTCCAACCGGCAAAATATTAAATGAATGGGGGCCGTTTGAGGACAGCTGCATAATTACTTCTGTAAGCTCAAACGGAAAATATGTTGCCTTCGCTGATGCAGGAAATAAGATTGTTTTCATTCTTGACAAAGGTGGTGAGGTTAAAAAAATGATTGGTCAGAATGATAAACAGTTTGTAATCCCAAGCCCATATTTTGATGTGGCTCTGGATAATAATAATAACCTATTCGTAGCAAATACAGGCCACCACCGGGTTGAAACACGTACTATCGATGGGGTTCTCAAAAGCTATTTTGGTGAAGCCGGCACAGATCCCGGAAGGTTCTGCGGTTGTTGTGCTCCTCCTCATTTCATACTCGTTCCTGGAGGATTTGTAACTGCAGAAAAAGGAATTAACAGGATCAAGATTCTTAACAAAAAAGGAGAATTTGTTGAGTTTGTCAATTCAAAAAATAACTTTATAAAGTCAATTCCATTAGACCTGGCATCTGCTGATGGTATAACAATTTATGCTGCGAATCCGGCTGACTCCAAACTTTATGTATTTAACAGAAAAACCCCCTAAATCCCCCCAAGGGGGGACTTTTGATGTGAGAATGTGAGTGTAGTACGGTAAAACGATAAACGATTATTAATATGACCAGAAATGAATTATTAAAGAAACTGGGACGATACATTCTCCTGATCTTGATTGCCATAATTGCCATTTCTCTGGGGAAAAAGATTTCAGGTGCAAATGATTGTTCAACCTGTGCCGGGAAAGGAATTTGTAACGGAAAAACAGACTGTAATAAATATTAATTGCAGTACGCATGAAGATTATCAAGAATAAATATCAGTCACGGAGGGACTTTGTAAAAACTGCAGGTAAGCTGATTGTAGCATTACCATTGGTTATTGTCCCTGTATTACTTATTAAAAAGACTTCACCGGCAGGTTATGTATGGCAGATAGATCCTTTTAAATGCACCCAGTGTGGGCAGTGTAAAACGAACTGCGTTCTTACACCTTCGGCATCAAAATGTGTTCATGCTTACCGGATGTGTGGTTATTGTGACCTTTGCGGAGGTTACCTGCGTCAGGGAGTAAAGACAATCAGCACCGGCGCAGAAAACCAGTTATGTCCGACTGCCGCAATCACGCGAAAATTTGTTGAGGAACCATATTTTGAATACAAAATTAATGAAGTCTTATGTGATGGTTGTGCAAAATGTGTCAAGGGATGCGGCGACTTTGGAAACGGATCGCTTTATATGCAGATAAGACACGACAGGTGTGTTAACTGTAATGAATGTTCAATTGCCCGTACATGCCCGTCGAATGCGATATCAAGGGTTCCTGGTAACATTGCATATATGCCAAAGGATAAAAGGTAAAAAGCGAAACGCATTAATGAAGAAAGCCTTACCATATATTATTTTTATTTTGCTGTTATTCTGGCACATAGTACTATTTGCCCAGGACAGATTTCCAAGACCTGAATTTGAATCCGGGCATGTTTATCCAACAAACCAGATGCCGGCTTCGAGAGCTCCAATCTGGCAATACATTGATGTTTTAGTCTTGACAGGTGCTTTAGCAATAACAACATGGCTGGCATTAAAAAAACGTTCCCGGCGTGGTTTGATCTGGATGTCAGTATTTTCTCTTGCTTATTTTGGTTTTTACAGACATGGTTGTATCTGTTCGGTAGGGTCAGTTCAGAATGTATCACTCGCGCTTTTTAATACAGGATATTCAATTCCTCTGACAGCGCTGTTGTTCTTTATAATTCCTCTTTTATTCGCACTTGCTTATGGTCGTGTATTCTGTGCCGGAGTTTGTCCTCTTGGCGCCATTCAGGAACTCACAGGCCTAAGACCGGTTAAACTTACAAAAGCTGTCGAAGTATTTCTGGCATGTGTACCCTTCATTTATTTAGGGATCGCGATACTTTTCGCATCCACCAATAGTCAGTTTCTAATTTGCAGGTATGATCCATTCGTTGGTATTTTCAGACTTGATGCACCTTACACAATGATTATCTTTGGTGCATTATTACTTTTAGCAGGAATATTTGTAAACAGACCCTATTGCAGGTTCCTTTGCCCCTATGGTGTTCTTCTTAATATATTTTCAAGGTTTGCAGGAAAACATCTTACAATAACCCCTGCTGAATGTACGAATTGCAGACTCTGTGAAGAGGTTTGCCCTTATGATGCGATAATTCCATCCAATACCGAACAAAAGACAGAGGAGCCGGAAAAGTCAAGGAACCGGTTTATTCTCTACTTTCTACTTGTTCCATTATTTGCAATAACAGGTACTATTTTACTTTACAACCTCGCTCCTTCCCTGTCCGGTGCAAATAATACAGTAAGACTTGCAAGAGAGATCAGGATAGAGAAAAAATCAGGAATTGAATCTGACTCTAAAAGTGTGGTGGCATTTAAAGAATCAGGAAAAACGGAATCAGAATTATTTTCGGAAGAAGAATTAATAATAGGCCGATTCAAAAATGGTTCACCCTGGGCTGGTGCATTCCTGGGTATATCGTTTGGGATAGGAATGATATCACTTACTATAAGAAGCAAGAGAACAGGCTATAAACCCCATCAGGGGAAGTGTTATAGCTGCGGGAGGTGTTTTAAATTTTGTCCAATTAAAGTGAAGGCTTGAAATGAATATTAAATTTACTGAAAAAGATATCAGTATTCTAAAAGTTGTCGGTCAGATCTCCGGAGGATTTGCTCTTATAATTGCAATGACAATGATCTTCAGTCTGGTGCAGTTGAAAATTGTAAATCCTTTAGATAATCCGGTATTACTGTCGTTAAAAGAGCAATATGACAAAGATCCATCAAGCGCCGCAAAGGCAGAACAGGTAAGGGCTATGGATCTGATGGCAAGGAAAGCCTATTTCAGTTCAAGATGGCAGGTCGAAACAGGTTCCTACCTACTGATTGCAGGGGTCATTATCTTCATTTTCTGTCAACGGCTTATCACAGAAAATGAGAAACGTAATCCTGTCCTGTCAGATGCAAAACCTGATTCTTCATTAAATCGTTCAAAAAACAGAAAATACCTGATTTCAGGAGTGATAGTTATTTTTATAACTGCAATTGCTTCATCTTTTTTTCTGCGTGCTGATCTTCCGGATATATCTGGAAAAACACCGGGGTCATCAATTAAAGAGGAAAGTAGCAATGAAAAAGCACCCAAACCAGATAAAACAAACTGGCCGTTTTTCCGGGGTCAGGATAGTCGCGGAATAGCCGGGGGGTCAGGCTACCCAACAGAATGGGATGCTACTACCGGGAAAAATATAGGATGGAAAATTGAGATCCCAAAAAAAGGTAAAAGTTCTCCGGTTATATGGGGAGATAAGATTTTTGTAACCGGGGCACAGGAAAGAGTATGTGAAGTATATTGTATCGATAAAAAATCAGGAAAAATACTTTGGACAGGAGCTGCTTCTAATATATCGGGAGAACCTGCAGTATTACCTAAGACTGATCCGGAGGCAGGACTTGCTGTATCAACGGTAGCAACAGATGGAAAAGTGGTATGTGCGATTTTTGCAAATGGGAACCTGGTTTGTTTCGATATGGATGGAAAAAAGAAATGGGCAAAAAATATTGGTGTTCCTGCAAGCAGCTATGGTTACTCATCTTCATTGTTGATTTATAAAGATCTCCTGCTTCTTCAATTCGACAGTAATGTAAAAATATCGCTTATTGGAATTGAGCTGGAAACAGGTGATCAGAAATGGGAAACACTAAGAAACGGCCGTGCAGTATGGTCTTCGCCTGTTATAGCCTATTATGCAGGAAAATCTGAGCTTATAATAAACGGAAACCCTTCCGTCAGCGGTTATGATCCTATGACAGGTAAAATGCTTTGGGAAATTGAATGCATGAGCGGAGATGTAGCCCCATCGGTAGCAGTAAACAGCACAATGGCCTACGCTGTAACTGATTATGCTAAACTTGTAGCAATTAAGCCGGGTAATGGAGTTTCGGTTGTCTGGGAAGACAACACCTATACTCCCGATGTTTCAAGTCCCGTTGCAACTGATCAGTTTTTATTCGTCTCAACAGGAAACGGCGATGTTGCCTGTTACAATGCCGGAAAAGGTGATACACTATGGACACACTATTTTCAGAACCAGTTCTATGCTTCACCTATAATAGCAGATGACATGGTTTATCTGCTTGATAGAAACGGTGTTATGCATACTGTAAAGGCAGCATCTTCCTTCAAACTAATAGCTGAATCACCTCTTGGAGAAAGTGCAGATTGCACACCGGCATTCTCCGATAAGAAAATTTATATACGGGGAAAGAAAAATCTTTTTTGCATTTCGAAAAATTGAATACTGATAAGATTAAAATATTGACAAATAGCTGCAATTGTGAGCAGACTTCAGCCGGGGATATCACTTCTGTTGTCGATAAAGTTATTCAGTTGACTGGTAGAGAACCTGAGAAAGTTATCCTGATACTTCAGGAGGTACAGAAAAGACTTAACTGGTTGCCATCAGAAGCGCTAAAATATATTTGTAATGTAACTGATATAACACCTGAGCAAATCTCCGGGGTTTCAACTTTTTATTCTCAGTTCAGACATCTTCCGGTTGGTAAACACACTATAAAAATTTGTGCGGGAACAGCATGCCACGTTAAGGGAAGCCCGTTGATATCCGATGCATTTAAACGGGTACTTAAAATTGATAATATCAGGAATGTATCACCGGATGATCTGTTTTCGATTGAAGAAGTGGCTTGTCTGGGTTGTTGCACACTTGCACCTGTTGTCCAGATTGATGATAAAACTTATGGTCATGTTAAGCCTACTCAGGTTGATGAGATAATCCTGGATTTTATGAATTCAGGTAATCAAAACATAGATTTGCCTGAACCAGATATCCAGGAAGATTTTGATGCAGAAATCAGGATTGGCATTGGTTCATGTTGTGTTGCAGGAGGAAGTAAGGAGATACTATCTGAAATAGATGATATCAGGAAAAAATATAATCTCAATATCAGGTTGAAGCCTGTTGGCTGTGTCGGAGTATGTAACCAGACACCTTTGATGGAGATAGTTACAAAAGACAACCTTCATTCAAGATATACAAAAGTAAGCAAACCCCAGGTTGAAGAGATACTTCTTAAACATATCAGGCCAGGGACTTTAAAGAAAAGAATCAGATACAACCTTAATGACATTGTCGATACTTTCCTCTCGGAAGATAAGCTATTTGGACAGATAAATATTTCCGGGGAATTGAGAGAAAAATATCTTAACAACTTCCTGAATTATCAGGTACATATTGCCACAAAAAACAGTGGCATTCTTTCCCCTGAATCGTACGAAGAGTATTGTTTATCAGGTGGTTTTGAAGCACTTCAAAAATGCATTAAGGAAGCTGATCAGGAATCAATTATCAGAATCATTACTGAGAGCGGATTAAGAGGAAGAGGTGGCGCCGGATTCCCTACCGGTAAAAAATGGGAAATTTCACTGAAGGCAACAGGAGAGACAAAATATGTTGTCTGCAATGGTGATGAAGGAGACCCGGGAGCTTTTATGGACAGAATGCTTCTCGAATCATTTCCATTCAGGGTTATTGAGGGGATGTTGATTGCAGGTTATGCAACAGGCGCAAATGAAGGGATTTTCTATATAAGGGCAGAGTACCCGTTGGCTGTAGCCAGGATCAGAATGGCGCTTAAATTATGTTATAATAATGGAGTTCTCGGTGCCAGGATCTTTGGCAGCGCTTTCTCATTTAATATTAAAATCTTTGAAGGAGCCGGAGCATTTGTTTGCGGTGAGGAAACCGCATTGATATCCTCACTCGAAGGGAAACGCGGCACTCCGCATCTGAGACCTCCCTACCCTGTTGTAAAAGGTTTCAGGGACCAGCCGACGCTTGTAAATAATGTTGAGACCCTTTCATTAGTCCCCTGGATTATTACAAACGGAGCAGCTCCATTCAGAGCCATCGGAACAGAAAAGAGCAAGGGTACAAAGGTATTTGCCCTGGCCGGAAAGATTTCCAAAGGCGGTCTTATTGAAGTTCCAATGGGTATAACAATCCGGGAAATAGTAGAAAAAATAGGTGATGGTGTAGCCGATGGGAATACATTTAAAGCAGTTCAGATAGGGGGACCTTCCGGTGGTTGTATTCCTGCAAGTAAAGCTGATACATCCATTGATTATGAAGAGCTTATAAAGTTAGGTGCGATGATGGGTTCCGGAGGCATGGTTGTACTTGACAACACAGATTGTATGGTGGATATGGCGAAATACTTTCTTACATTCACTCATAAACAATCGTGTGGAAAATGTACCTTTTGCAGAATTGGCACAAAGCAGATGCTTAATATCATAACAGGATTGTCTGAAGGTAAAGCAACTCTAAAAAATATAGATGAACTTGAAAACCTCTGCATTACGGTAAAAAATGGCAGTTTATGCGGACTCGGTAAGAGCGCCCCCAATCCTGTTCTCACCGGACTGAAATATTTCAGGGAAGAATATGAAGAACATACAAGGGGTATATGCAGAGCTAACAAATGCAGGGATTTACTAAAATATAGTGTAAATGACAAATGTACAGGTTGTACAAAATGTTCACAGGATTGTCCGGTAAAGGCTATACCTTTCACACCATATCAAAAGCATGAGATAGACCAGTTAATATGCACAAAATGTGATAACTGTAGAATTGTTTGTCCTGAAAAGGCAATTGAAATTATTAATATAAATGGTTAAGCTGAAGATAAATAATACCGATTATGAAGTCCCGGACGGATATACTATTCTGGACGTTGCCAGAGGTGCAGGAATTAAGATCTCTACCCTGTGTCATAGTGATGGGCTTCCTCATTATTCATCGTGTATGGTTTGTATGGTGAAGGATAAAATATCAGGAAGCTTTTTGCCTTCATGTTCAGCATTAGCTCAGAATGGAATGGACATTGACAGTTCATCAGAAGAGGTTATCTCCCTTAGGCGTAAATCTGTTGAACTTCTGCTTTCTGAGCACCGGGCTGAGTGTGAAGCTCCATGTAAAGTTGTATGCCCGGGAGGATACAACATTCCTCTTATGAACAGGCTTTTAAGTGCAAAGAATTTTGAAGAGGCTGTTAACCTTTCAATTGCACAGCTTCAATCAGCCCCATTAATGTGTACCAACTGTGCCGGATATTGTGAAAATGCATGTCGCCGGAAGAAAGTTGATACTCCTGTTTCAATAAGAAATATGCAAATATTTATTTCACAACAAATCCTGCAAGAGAATATTTTGCAAAATCAAAATAACTTACCTCTGAAGAAACCCAAACGCTTTACATCTCACATTGGCAAACTTGATGCAGCTGAATTGCAGGAATGGTTAAAAGAGTGCGGAAAAGAAGTAACACGATTTAGGGAAATAGTTGATACAGAGCCAGCTGTCAGCGAATCTGAAAGCTGTATGCATTGCGATTGCAGGGCTATGGATGATTGCAGACTCCGTGATATTGCCGATGAATTTTCTGTTAAAGATCAAGGTGGCAAACTTGTAAACTCGCCTATACAAAAGAAAATAAATATTAATACCGGACTGATATTTGAGAATGCGAAATGTATAAAATGCGGTCTCTGTGTAAGGCTCTGTGAATATACGAAAGAGGAACCAGGTCTCTGTTTTGTTAACAGAGGGTTTGGCAGTATTATCTCTGAACCAATTACAGAAGATTTTAATAATATACTTAAATCGAAAAGTAATGAGGTTATTGATATTTGTCCGACAGGTGCATTAAGTAAATTTAAGTAAGAAGTTAGATGATCTGTCTACCCGTAATGACCCCCTTCCCAACCTTCCCCCACAGGGGAAGGAGACAACCCAAGATGGAGGTCATTTCCCCCTTGGGGGAAATAAGAAAGGGGGTAAAACGAGATATAAGGAGCTGTATGAGATTCATCTTTATAGGAATACTCCACTTTTTCATCTTACTAGCAGCTTCAGGTCAGACAACTGAAACAGAATGGCCATTATTCAGAGGGAATGCAGATTTATCAGGCAAGGTTGTATTTGAACTTCCGGCTTCTCCAAAGCTTTTATGGAGTATAAAAACAGGCGTAAGAACAAAATCATCACCTGTGATAAGTGATGGCACCGTTTATTTTGGCAATGATAAAGGGACACTGATTGCTGTAAATACTGATAGCAGGGTCAAATGGAAATATGAGTCAGACGCTTCACTGGATGCTGCTCCTATGGTGTTTGGTAAAAAAGTAATTTTTGGTTCAAGCGATGGAATACTGAGAGCAGTTGACAAGGTTACCGGTAAATTAATCTGGTCCTATACCACTGAAAACCAGATTGCAGGTTCTGCAAATGTATGGATTGCCGGTAATAAATCAGGTATTGTCATCGGAAGCTATGATTATTTTTTGCATTGTGTTGATCCCGAAACAGGGAAATCACTGTGGAAGGTCGAAACTGAGAACTATATAAACGGTACGCCTGCAATATTAAATGGGAAAATCGTTTTCGGTGGATGCGACGGCATGATAAGAATTGTAGATCCACTGAAGGGTAAACAAAAAGATACTATTAATATAGGAGTCTATATTGCATCCTCCCCTGCCCTGGTTGGCGATCTGGCCTATTTTGGTGATTATGACGGCACAAAATATTGTCTGAATATTAAGACAAAAAAAATTGTATGGAAGATTCCGGGAGGTGATGAATCCGGCTCAATACTCGGTATTCCTGCAATAGGAAATAATTCAGTTGTAATCGGTAGCGAAGATAAATATCTCTATTGCTACAACTCTTCCGATGGAAAGCTGTTATGGAAATACCGTACGAACGGAAAAATAATCGGATCTGCAGTATTAACATCAACAAAAATTCTCTTTACCGGTATGGATGGATTTGTTTATATTCTGGGATTAGCGGATGGGAAAAAACTGTGGAGTTTCAATGCAGGCACTCCGATCAGCAGCTCGCCTGCCGTAATTAAGGGTAAGTTTTTCATTCTTACTGAAGACGGGCGGTTGATGGCATTCGGAGAAAAATAAAATATAGTATGAAAATTGTTTATCTGATAACAGGTTCAGGGGGTTCATTTTATTGCGGCAATTGTTACCGTGATATGATTTACCTCAGG
>JANYIW010000171.1 GCA_025358645.1 Bacteroidales bacterium | reverse complement strand
TGCAGGCTCATATCAGCATAAATTTTGCTTGTGAAGAATACCCAGATATAAACAGCTGATGTGATTATCCCAACAGGCCATAACCAGATAGTTTGCCTTATTTCTAAAAAGACATAAATTATCCCGGTAACTGCACCAAATATTTCTATGTAATTATTTGAAACCCAGTCAGACACAATTATATTAAATTATTTATTATCAGAATTTTAATCCTATTTTAAACATATAATTTATACCAGCCTGCGGAAAATATCCATCCATTATATGCTGGGATCCTCCTTCATTATATTTATATACCCATGCATTAGTTTCGTATTTCTTATCAAATAAATTATTTAATACAAACTGGCATGTAAGTTCTTTAAATTTCTTACTTTCAATCGTATACATGAATGTTAGATTTTGAACCATATATGCATTTAACATTCTTTCCTCGTTTTGTGTGTTATCAATGTATTGTTTACCGACATATTTGTTATTCATACTCAAATGAAAATTCTTAAACGGGTAATAATCTAAAACTGAAGCTGCAATTATCGATGGAGAGAAAGAGATTGTTTTATTTTTTAGCGTTTCTTTATCCTGAACTAATGTATCCCAATTATCTGTATAGTCTGTAAAAACAGGAATAATATTCCTGCTGATAGTTATGTTACCGTACCAGTTTAAATTTTTAAGTATCCGGATCCCGGTTTCAATCTCAACCCCTTGCCTGTAACTTTTTGACACATTTGTTAATATCGTGGCGCCAACATTATTGATTTCACCGGTTAAAATCAACTGATCGAGATAATTCATATAGTATAAGTTCCCTCTTAGCATAAATCCTGAGGAATTAAATTGGTAACCTGCTTCCCAATCAAATAATTTTTCTGGCACCGGTGTTTTCCCCGGGTCTGCATCGGTGAAATTACTTCGATCGGGTTCTCTTCGGGAAATTCCAAATGAAGCATAGACTTTTTGTTTCCCGCCAAAAATGTACACGAGCCCGCCTTTGGGATTAAAAAAGATATATTTATGATTCTGTGTTACGTCTTTAAGATTGTCGTCAAAGCCTGCAATTGAATAATTGATATTCCGGAACTGAAAATCAGCATATAAGTTTAATCTGTCTGTTAATGAATAATTGATCTTTAAAAATGTATTTAAATCTTTTTTATCACCTGTTCCCTGGTACCATCGATATTTATCACTATTAAAAGTAACTATTTTAGCCCATATTATATCACCGAAATGATTTCCTGTATATTGATTCCATCCGCCTCCAAATACAGCGGTAATCTTATTCTTAGTGTAACTTAGTGAGTAAGTAATACCATAAAAATCATTTTTCAGCCATTTTTGCGTTTTAAAATCAGAGCTGGTAATCGTATCAGTATTATAAATTGCATTGGGTAAGTTAAATGAACTGAAATTTGAGTTTTGAATAAGGTTTTCGTAGTATCCTTTGCCCCTGGTATAATGCAAAGCGATATTCGCATGCAGATTAATATTTATTGCTTTTGAATAATGAAGCTGGAAATTATCCTGCCAGTAGTTATCTGTTTCATTATTATAATTATACGGGTTGAATGTCCGGTGTGTTTTTAATGAATCTTTGGGAACCCCTAACCACGCCTGATAGGTGTGTTCCACTCCCGAGAAAATCATTAGTTTTAAAATACTGGTTTCCCCATACAGGGTTCCTGAGATATAAAATGATTTTAAATCACTGAAAGCTCTGTCGATATATCCGTCAGACCATATTTTTGATACCCGCGCATCAATTGCAAACTTTTTATTAATTAACCCGGTGCCAAAATTCAGAGTGTTTTTTGAAGTGTTGAATGAACCATAAGATGAATTGTACTCCGCGTAGGGTTCCCGATTAAGATTTGTAGTCTGAAAATTAATTGTGGCGCCGAAAGCACCAGCTCCATTTGTTGAAGTCCCGACACCGCGTTGAATCTGAATATTATCGGCAGAGGATGCCAGATCTGGCAGATCAACCCACCAGACACCGTGCGATTCTGCATCGTTAACCGGTACTCCGTCAATTGTTACATTAATCCGTTTTACATCAGTTCCCCGTATATTGATGTTTGTATAGCCCACACCGGTTCCTGCATCTGACGATACGACTAATGAAGGAGTGTAATTTAACAGGTATGGCAAATCCTGGGCAAAATTATTCTTTGATATGTCCTCCCGTGTAACGGTCGAATACGCCAATGGTGTGTGCTCTCCTGCCCTCGTTGCATTTACAAAAACCTCCTCTGTCATAAATGATTTTGCCAAAAGGGTAATATTCAGAACAGTATCACCTTTTAGTCTGACTTCCTTTGTAAATGACTCATATCCGAGAAAAGAGAAGTGGAGAATATAAAGTCCATCTTTCAGAACAGGAAGGGAATAGTTCCCTTCTGAATTTGTATACACTCCAAGTAAGGTGCTTTCAATGGTAATTCCTGCACCTGGTAGAGGAGATCCGGCTATATCGGTCACTTTCCCCCTTATCACTGAGTTATTATCCTGAAAAACAATTGCTTGTGATGCCGGATAAAACACGATAAACATTAAAAAGCAAATAAGTCTCCTCATAGTTCTATCAATTAAAACAATTTCAATATCAAGAAAATGAGGTAGTTATGGATGACTGATTTTTTGAATACACTCTTTTCCCTCCGCCGGCATTATCCGGATCAGGTTTAAGGGTTTGATCTCAGCCCGTAATTATAAGGCACCCCATTCGTTGATACCGCAAAGATAATATCTTTTAACTTATTTATCAATTATTTGTTAAATTAGCATTCAAATCCAAAAGATGAAATGAAAAATCTAACAGATAAACTTAATTACAAAGGACAGCAAAGGATTTCAATCATAAATGCAGAAGAGACATTCATAAATTCAATTTCTTCGGAACTTAAAGATGTTACAATTGACCAGAAAATAGATCCCCGTTACCCTTATGAATTCATAATAATATTTGTCAAAAGTGTAATAGAAGTTGAGCAGCTTTCTCCAATGCCTATTCATAACCTGATGGCTGATGGCGTCTTATGGTTCTGCTTTCCGAAAAAAACTTCAAAAAAATACAGTTCCGACATCGACCGCGACCATGGATGGAAGTTACTTAATGATTCAGGTCTTCATAGTATCCGGATAGTTTCAATTGATAAAGACTGGTCTGCGCTAAGATTCAGGAATAAAAAATATATCAAGTCAACATCCGGAAGATTTTTGAATTAAATTGTTTATTGTACGAAAGGAATTACTTAACTTAATCTGGAATAAAATGAAAACTTTCATTTCTCAAAGAAACCTGATGATCATGGTTTTTCTATCACTAATTATCCTTCTTGCAGGATGTGCTAATAATGAGGCTGTTAAACTATGCCTGACAGGACACACTTATGGCTTTTTGGGAGGTTTATGGCATGGATTTATAGCTCCTTTCGATTTTATAGGGATGCTGTTTAATGATAAGATAACAATGTATGCTCAAAATAATAATGGTGGACTATATGCCCTTGGGTTTCTTCTGGGCAGTGGTGGCTGGGGATTCTTTGGGAGTAAAGGAGCAAAAAAGGTCAGGAGCGGCCGTGTTCATATTCAATCACAGAAATTCGATAATGCTGAAATAGTTAATTAAATATTGACCTATGAAAAATCTTTCTGCTTTTCTCATTTTATTACTTTTATCAATAAACGTCTATTCTCAAAAGAAGGAGCTTATTTATCTCTGGCCCGGGAGAGTACCTGGAGAACTAAAAGAAAAGCTTCCTCCTTCAATTGATACATCTAAAAAGGGCAATGTTTTCAGGTATTCTGAAGTAACAAATCCGGGAATTGAAGTTTATCTGCCCGATCCCATTACTAAAAACGAATCAGCTGTAATCGTTTGTCCGGGCGGAGGATACAGTATACTAGCTTATGATCTGGAGGGAACCGAGATAGCAGCCTGGCTCAACAAACTGGGATTTACAGCGTTTGTTCTCCAATACAGGATACCTGATAAAAAAGAAGGTGCTCTGCAGGATGTTCAGCGTGCTATAAGAATTATCAGAGGAAACTCACAGAAATGGAATATTAATCCAGAGAAGATCGGGGTAATGGGTTTCTCTGCAGGAGGCAGTCTCAGCGCAAGGGCAAGCACA
Organism: Bacteroidales bacterium; assembly: GCA_025358645.1. Classification (GTDB taxonomy): domain Bacteria; phylum Bacteroidota; class Bacteroidia; order Bacteroidales; family VadinHA17; genus LD21. Next base: position 3,759 of record JANYIW010000171.1, on the reverse strand, counting down.
CTTTTTAATAAAAAAACCTACCATCCCATTGATAAAGCAGATAGTTTATCCTGCAGACCCTCCTTCACTATGTTGATTTATCCCGCCTACCTTGACCAGGGTGCGAACCTCTCTCTTACTCCTGAATTGGAGTTAAGCAAAGAAGTGCCACCTGTCTTTATATTCCAGACAGCAGATGACCCCTACGGAAATAGCGCTCTCGTAATGGCAGGGGCTCTCAGGAATGCAAAACTTCCTGTTGAAATGCATATGTTAGCCACCGGAGGACACGGATACGGACTGAGACCCGGAAAAGTTGCTGCAGAAACATGGCCTTTACTCGCAGAAAAATGGCTCAGACTCAACGCGCTGATTAATTGAATTAATAACGAATTATTGTTATCCTTTGGAAAAACAGTATAAATCCATTGAGTCAATACTGACCTTTTGTAATGAATACAGAAGCAGAAATAAAACCGGCTTACGAAGATTATAATAATGGTAAATTTGGTTATCTTGAAGATTGATAATAAATAACTTATATCTCTATGGCACAATTCATTAACGCACCGTCAATAATAAAAGCTGCCGGTACCAAGGGAAAAATCATCAAAGAATTTTTCGGGCACGTCAACAGTAAAACCTCTGAAGTAAGTATAGCCCATATGACAAGCCCGGAAGGTTGGGAGGAACCCGGTCAGAGTCCAAAATTCAATGAATATACTGTTGTTTTGAAAGGAAAACTCAGGATTACCACAAGGAATGAAGAATTCGAAGTATCGGCAGGACAGGGAATTATGACCGCTAAAGACGAGTGGGTAAGATATAGTACTCCTTTTGAAGGAGGAGCAGAGTATATTGCAGTATGTCTTCCTGCCTTTTCGCCGGGAATAGTCCGGCGAGATTCTCTTACCTGACACAAGTCATCGTTTGCTCTCTTTGATTATCAGTACATTTGGGAAAAACTCAAATGGAATCAAAATTTATTTGTCCTTCATGTATGGTGACGATGAGACTGGTCAAGAGTGAAGATCTTAACCACCACGGGACACTCTTTGCCGGCCGTACAGCTGAATGGTTTGTAGAATCAGGCTTTATTGCAGCAGCATCAATACTGAACCCACAGAACATTGTTTGCCTTAAGATCCATGGGATGTTCTTCACAAAACCTGCCAAATCGGGTGATGTTCTGAAGTTTTCGTCAAAAGTTGTTTTTACAGGTAATTCAAGCCTTACATCTTATGTTCATGTCGAGAAGAATGGAGATGATAAACCGTTGGTGGATGGATTTGTTACATTTATTCACGTTGATGAGAAGACCAGACCCACGCCCCATTTCCTGAGTATCAATCCTGTAACGGATGACGACAGAGCGCTTTATGAAACTGCTAAAAACCTGCGTTCAAAATAGTGTTGCTGAATAATCGCTGAAGCTGTTTAAGAACCGTACGAATTCAGGATTTATTCCTTTTTTTTTCTGGCCTTGATTATGAGGTAAACAACAAATATCATACCTATTCCAAGAAGAATATGTCCTACATACGGGAATATCTGCTCTCTGACAGCATACAAATAATAACCTATAAAAGCCAATATAACATTCCAGATTCCCGCACCAATAAAAGTGTAAAGCATAAAATCCCGGAGACTCATTTTGGCTAAACCTGCAGGTATTGATATAAGGTGACGGATACCAGGAACCAAACGACCAATAAATGTGGATGTTTTTCCATTCCTTATAAAATATTCTTCCGCGTGCATAACTCTTTCTTCTGATAATAGGAATATCTTCCCCAGTTTTGAACCTGCAAATTTGTATACAATGGGCCGTCCAAGATAATACGCCAGAGTATAATTAATCAATGAACCGGAAAGAGCCCCGATGGTACCTGCAATAACTACCAAAAAAACATTCAGATCACCCTGTCCTGCCTTGTAAGCTGCAAATGGAATCACAATCTCTGAAGGTAAGGGGAGAAAAGTGCTTTCAATCGCCATAAGAAGGGCAATAGTAAAATAATTCAGATTGGCCATATACCAATCGAAAAGGGTCTGAAAGAACTCCATATCTTATTTTTTATAATTCAGTATAAAAACATTCACCGAAATCGGATCAACAGCAATATTAATCTTTTTACCTGTCATAGCCAATGTTTTTGTTACCGGATAGATGAGTCTGGGGTTTGAAATAGAGTTATAACTATAACGGTCCGCCGATTTCAACGTTTCCAACAAACAATCTTTACTGAACGATAAACCCTGAAGGTTCAGTCTTACAGATCTTACTTCAGATGAGATGTTTACCAGTTTGATGTATACTTTACCTGAATTTTTATCAATTGTCGCACTAGAGTAAAGACTATCTTGTCCCACAAGGCTACTGCCATTACAAAGCACAGGAATGACCTGAGTACCCTTATAATTTGAAAAGATTTTCTGTACATAATAATTCGGAGTCCCGATCGAATTCAGGTTATCGAACCAGATAAGGTCCGGACGCCATTGCCATGCTTCAACATGAGCGAGTAAAGGCGCATAGGAGGCCATGTTGACAACGTCAGCATTCCTTTCAAGTCCTGTCATAAAAGCAGCTTCAGCCAGAGCACTGTACCATGAATTACGGGATTCTGATTCTTTTGCATCTTTCCAGTGGGCAGCATATTCGCCAGCAAAGACTTTAATTCCTTTTCTGTCATAATTATCATAGCGGCCTGCATTTTTAAAGAACCATTCGGGTGGCATATAGTAATGTTCATCAATAAGGTCAGGACTTAATTTTTTTAATTCACTCCATGCCAGGTCAAAATATTTCCCCGAAGATGATGGCCCTGATCCGGAAACAATTTTGATCTCAGGGTGATGTGATTTCAGAATTTTTTCAAATATTTTATAACGATCAATATATTGTTCCTCCCACTGTTCATTTCCTATTCCGATAAATTTAAGATTGAATGGTGCGGGATGACCCATTGATTCTCTGAGCTTACCCCATTTTGTTGCAATATTTCCGTTGGCAAATTCAATCAGATCCAATGCATCCTGAATATACGGGTCGAGTTCATTAAGAGGCACGATCTCTCCTGCATTAAACTGACATGACATGCCACAGTTAAGAATAGGAAGTGGTTCGGCTCCAAGATCTTCAGCTAACTGAAAATATTCAAAAAATCCCAGTCCGAAGGTTTGAAAATAATCAGGAGTAAGATGATCCTGCATCTCTGAATTCCAGCGGTTCAGAATCAGCTTCCTGTCTTCCACAGGGCCAACTGTATTTTTCCATTGATACCTGTTTGTAAGGTCTCTGCCTTCTACTATACACCCGCCCGGAAAACGCACGAAACCCGGTTTAAGATCTGCTATCATCTGAACAAGGTCTTTACGTAAACCATTAGGTCTCGACTTCCATGTATCGGCCGGGAAGAGTGAAACCATATCCAGATCGATTGTTCCTTTTCCTGTAAAGAGGATCCGCAGCAGTGCTTTAGGTTCTGTCTGTGTTGACTTGAAAGATATAGTGTACTTCTTCCACTCTCCGGAGAATCCGTTTAGTTCGGCGCCACCCAGAGTATCTCCTTTTGAATTTATCAGGTCAATTTTCATTTTGAGATTTGAGCTCTCTGATTCTCTGGCAGATACTGAGAAATTATATTGCATCTCCTTTTTTATTCCCATTCCTCTGAACCCTTCATTTATCAAACCGTATGCCCCTGTCTCTGCATCAACAACCAATCTTAAAAAACGAGGATTACCAATATTGGCAGGTGAATAAAATGAAGCCAT
>JANYIW010000276.1 GCA_025358645.1 Bacteroidales bacterium | reverse complement strand
TAATTAATTTCCGATATGAATCCCAATGTACCCTCTGACCCAATCATCAGATGTTCAATTATATCGAAGGGATCAGAATAGTCAATAAGAGCATTAAGGCTGTAACCTGTAGTGTTCTTCATTTTGTACTTCTTCCTTATTCTGTCTGCAAGAGGTGTATTCTCCTTCGCCGATTTGCCGAGAGCAGTTAAGTCAGAGAGAAGTTTTGAATGAGTTTTGAGGAATGCAACTTTACTTGAGGGATCCCTTGTATCAAGAAGTTTCCCGTCAGCAAATATTATTCGTATTCCAGCAACAGTTTTATATGAATTTTCAGCTGTTCCGCAACACATTCCGCTGGCATTATTAGCAGCAATCCCGCCTATCATTGCAGAATTTATCGATGCAGGATCGGGTCCGATTTTCCTGCCATACCTGGCAAGTAACGAATTAGCACGTCCCCCGGTTATCCCCGGCTGGAGGCTTATTTCAGATCCGTTTTCGGTGATATTGAAGTTTTTCCAGTTATTTCCGGCAATCACTAAAACAGAATCAGAGATTGCCTGTCCGGAAAGACTTGTTCCCGCGGCCCGGAAAGTTACCGGTATTGACATTTCAGAGCAAACTTTCAGTATCTGCGAAACTTCATTCTCATCATTTGCCCTGATAACCATCTTTGGTATCAGCCTGTAAAAACTTGCATCGGTACCATAGGCCAGGGTATGAAGCGGATCATGAAAAATCCTTTTCTTATCAATAGAATCAGTAAGCCGATCGTGGAGTAATTTATAATTTCCGGAAAGCATGTTATGATTTATTGAGAATCCTTTTCTCCTTTTCTACTGAATATGTATAACAAGGCAAACGTAAGAAAACCGTTAAGTAAAAGCAACTCAAATCCAAATTTGTAACCGTTAAATAGAACTTCGGAATTCGCACTCAGGATGTAACATGTTACCGGTGAACTTATGGCTATAAATGGAGTTAGTTTGTCATTTACTTTTCTACTTGTAAACAGGCCGAAAGAATAAAGCCCCAGCAAGGGTCCGTAAGTATAACCTGCAATCGTGAAAATTTTATCTATTACTGCTTTGTCATTTAATTTGCTGAAAATCAATACACAGACAAAAAACACAAATGCTATTGATAAATGTACCACATACCTTATCCTTGTCTTAGTACGTTCAGTAATCCCTTTTCTGCGATCAAGTCCCAGAAAATCAATACTCACTGATGTTGTAAGAGAGGTCAGAGCGCCATCTGCACTGGGGAAAGCTGCCGAAATAAGGCCGACCAGAAACACTACTCCTGCTAATGGTCCCAGGTATTTAATTGCGATGGTTGGAAACAGGTCATCACTTGATGCCACGACCACGCCTTTAGTTTGAACATAAATCAGCAACAGGGCTCCCAGAAAAAGAAACAACAGATTAACAAAGACCAGTATACCACTGAATGTGAACATGTTTTTCTGTGCTTCCTTAATATTTCGGCAACTGAGGTTTTTCTGCATCATTTCCTGATCAAGTCCAGTCATGACAATTGTGATAAACATACCACTGAAGAACTGTTTTATAAAGAATCTTTCATGATGCCAGTCGGTTATAAACATTTTCGAAGCCGAACTCTCTTTTACAGTTGAAACCAGCTTTATAAGTGATATATCCAAATCTCTGGCAATGTAAATAACCGAGAGTACAAGAGCAAGCAACATAAAAGTGGTTTGAAGAGTATCTGTCCAGATTATTGTCTTTATTCCTCCTTTCAGAGTATACAGAATGATTAGAATTATGAAAACAAGAACATTTACCCAGAATGGAATATTCCAGGCATCAAAAACAAAAATCTGCAGAACGTTAATTACCAGAAACATACGCAATGACGCTCCCAGTGTTCGTGATAATATGAAAAAACCGGCACCGGTTTTATACGACCAAAAACCAAATCGTTGTTCAAGATATGAATAGATAGACGTCAGTTTTAACCTGTAATAAAGAGGAAGTAAGACCAGTGCAATTACAAAATAACCAAACAGGTAGCCTAATACAACTACCATATAACTGAACTGAGTATCTTTTACCCAACCTGGAAGAGACATAAATGTAACTCCAGAGAGTGAAGCGCCTATCATGCCATATGCAACAACAAACCACGGAGATGCTTTATTACCAATGAAGAAAGACTGGCTGTCGGCTTTCCGCGATGTTATCCAGGTGATTGCAAACAGCAGGACAGTATAGATAATGAAGATACTGATTATCAATAGTGGTGTCATATGAGCATAAGTTTTATTGAACTCTGAAAATCATTTTTTATAAAATTCTCAGAGTTATAATTGATGTGAAATTTTGAGATAATTTTATACTTTACTTTCGTTTATATTTTTGAATAGTGAATTGCACAGGAGAGAACTTCTCATTACTAGTCTGGTTTATTGTTTTAAGCTCTTCTATGGTTTCATGAAGTGCATAACAGGCATCATGATAGCTTAAACCACAGATGTCCGAAATCAACCGGATTCCTCTATCTTTAAGTTTCTTATTTGTGACATCGACCCAGGTCATCCAGTTACCTGATACTCTTCCCATCACGACCATTGTTCCTGTAGAAATTGTATTTAATACAAGTTTTACGGCCAAACGTTCCATCAGGTTCAGAATTGAAGGTACAGGCGAACAGAGAATCGTATATTCTGAAGCCACCTCACATTTTCCAATTATCAAAGAAGACGTTTGTTGATACTTAGATGTAATATGCTTAAAAGAAGTTATGTAATCGTTGTATAAAGGACTTTCTATATCTCTCTGTCCAAGTATACTAATCGCAATGTTCGGTTTTCTCGACAAACGAGAATTATCTTCTTCATTTCCAATATGAAATTTTACAATTTGTTCTTTATCAAGAATTGGTGGTGCAGATGCCAGGTAGTCAGGAACTCCCATCTGCCTGTAAAGATTACTGTCCCAATCCAGGCATCTTGGTTGACGACCCAGAACATAATTCCATGTTTCCGGAGTCGGAAGAAGCGGATTCTTAATAAAAGCCCACGAAGGAGGAGATACCGGGTCATCATCTTTTTTAAATGGGGGTAACATGAAAGTAGGTGCACGCTCAGTTGAATCAGTGAATATATCCAGCAGGAATTCTTTTCCAAAATAGGTAACAAGTCCATTTTCCTGATAAATACTTTTTTCCATTTTAATATAGTCTGCTATGGTTTCTGTGTTCGTGTTCAGAAGAAGCTCATCAAGAAGCTTATTGAATGATTCAGCATAATCTATATCTCGTATATTCAGTATTTTTATTTCGTTGTCAGAGAGTTCCTGAATGAAAAGGGTACTCAGTATTGACTCCAGAACTGCCCCCACAATTAACTGCTCCGAAGTAGTTGCCTGCATTCTTGTTGAACCCGCGATAGCCATTGGCCCACAATAGAGGTCTACAACAGTAACCCGGGGATCTTCAATAGCTAATCTTGATCGCTCTATATGCTTAGCCAGAATATCTGCAGGATTATTGAATACAAGGAAAACTTTTGCGCCACGATCTGCTGCTTCGGCAACGGTTCCAAGTACTGATGATGTCTCGCCTCCTTCAGTGATTGCTATCAAAACATCACCAATGTTAATATTCATTTCCTTAGCCTGCTGCCTTCCAAATGCCTCATAGTCCTCAAAATATTCAACAGCACGGATAAGAGCATAGTCTCCACCCGTCATGATACTGAATACAGAGTTTTCGTACTTTTTTGTTTTGTTGTAAATTGCCGGATATCTCTGATGTATATCTCTAAAAAAACACCGCCAAATAGATTCAAGCAGGATACTCAATCGCCCGGTGGCTCCACAACCGGAAAAGACAATCTTTTTGCCTTTAGAAACTGCTTTTATTCCAGCTTCTACCATTGTCTTATATTCTTTACCGCTAAATATTTTTTGAGCCAGCGTATAAATATCACGATCGACTGATAACAACATCTTAACTCCCGATGCAGTATTTTCAGCAAACTTCAGGTCAAGACCATTAGTTTTACTATTTGATTGCTCTGTTGGCAACATGCCAAGATGAAATTGTGTTTCATTCCTAAGGAAGTTCTCAGCTTCCTGATGAGCTTTTGTATCCATTTATAGTTTTTTTAATTGTTTTTAATCAATTATATATCAAATATTTCACGCGTATGGCCTTGTATTGTGAAAGTCCTGGCTCCCAGCTATCACGAATTTCTTTTTCTGTGTTACCCGCGATTATTTGCTCTCTTAATTTGTTGGTGCCAGCTAAACTGTCAAACTTATCTTTCTTAAAAAATTCATCTTTGTTTGGGTAATCACTGTAAAATTCTATTAACCAGCTTAAATTAATGCGTCCAGTCTCTTTAAAAACATTTGTATTATATTCCTGTAGATCCAGTCCAAAACAATCTTTATCCAGTAGAGGTGGGTTAACACTCATTCCGATTATTGAAACAGGTTTAAACGAGAATGAGTATTTATATTTTAACTCCGGATTTCCCAATACCTGAAATGGGAAATATGTACCACGTCCCTGACTGATAACAGTTCCTTCAAACAAGCATAATGAAGGATATAATAATATAGACTGCTGAGTATTTAAGTTTGGAGAAGGCGGTAAAGGCAGGATATATTGTTTCCCGTGCATATAGTTCAACATCTTTATAACTTTCAACTTACATTTTACTTTGTTTTCCAGCCATCCTTCACCGTTAAGCATTTCAGCATATTCTCCAAATGTCATTCCATGTACAATTGGCACTGGGTCTAACCCGACAAATGACTTAAATTTTTCTTCCAGAATTGGCCCATCAACATATGAGTCATTAGGATTAGGCCGGTCTAATACTATCAGTTCAACATTATTCTCAGCGCATGCCTCCATAACATAATGTAATGTGGATGAATAAGTATAAAAGCGGGTACCTACATCCTGCATATCAAAAATCATTACATCTACTCCTTTTAAATCTTCCGGTGTAGGCTTATTTGTACCTTTCCTATATAAAGATTTGATAGGGATGCCAGTTTTTTCATCTATTGTACTATAGTTGTTTCCTCCCCTGAAACCATGTTCCGGATTAAAACCGATAACCACTTTTATACCAAGGGAAATCAAACTATCGAGGCTTAACTGGTTGCCGATTATTGAACTTTGGTTAATAGCCATTGCAACATTCTTTCCCTTCAGATAAGAAAGATACTCGCCGGTTTGATCAGCTCCGGTTTTAATAACAGAATTATATTGACTAAAACTGTTTGTTAGTACCAGACTCATTGCAAGTACCAGAAACATCTTAATTTTATTTGTTTTCATATTTTGTCAATTTGTATTATACGTGTTCTAAAGTATCAAATATATCACCTTAAGTTTTAAGCAATAGTTAATTCACTAATCATACAACAAATATTTCCCTCTTAAAATCTTATATTGTGAAAGCCCAGGCTCCCAGCTATCGTGTATCTCTTTTTCAGTTTTACCTGCTATAATTTGCTCTCTCAATTTATCAGTGCCTGCTAACTCGTCAAAGTATCCCGTAAAAAATTTGTCTTTGACAGGGTAAGCTTTATAAAATTCTATTAACCAGGCTAGATTTATCCGTCCTGTTTCCTTAAAGATATTTGTGTTATAGTTTCTTAAATCAAGTCCATAACATTCTAAATTTACCTGAG
>JANYIW010000259.1 GCA_025358645.1 Bacteroidales bacterium | reverse complement strand
GAATAAGCTTCCTTCATTTTTCCGCGGTTATAATAGTTTAGTGCCCCGGTCTGACCATAGTTATCACAGAAAACCAAAGTGTTTTCAATCTCACCGGAAGGAATCATGTTGTAAGCTGCTAAAGCTTTTCCAGCCATTTCGCGCCAGCCAATCATATCAGCAAAATCCTGGGGCAAAATATGGTTCTTTCCATCCTCCCATCGTAACATTCCAAATTTTTCGAACTTTTCCCTGTTCTGCGCAATTTGCTGAGGAGTCAGAACCGGAAAGACGAGCTTAGCTACTAATAGAAATACACTGAGATTAAAAATAATTAAAGAAGGTAGCACAACCAGTTTCCACCGTAATGATAATACTCGCTCAATAAATACTCCTCCAAAAGCAAAAATGACAGGATACAAACCTATGGCATAGTAGTCTTTTGCTTTTAAAAAGGCAAAAAGGGTCATAACCATAATAAAACAAATACCTATAAACCTGTAGGGTTTGAATGGTTTGTAAAAAGCAAATGCAGACAAGGCACACAAAGTAAGAGGGATTGAACCAAAGAAGAACATGATCTGACCCCTGATAAAACCTGACGAAGAATTATTATCAAGCTGATTCGCTTTTAATACTTTCATATGTGCAATTAGGGGAAAATGATTATGAATCTGCCATATCAGGTTTGGCAGAAACAATAATACAGTAAGCAACAGAACCTTCCAGAATGATAATTCTGAAAATATTTTCCTCTGAGCTGTGAGCAGCAATCCGGCTAATAAGCCCGCAATAAGAAAAGCAACAGTGTATTTATTATATAACCCGAAAGCCACTATTACAGCTAAATACCAGAGCCATTTATTGTTACCAGAATTTACATATTTTACCAGCAGATAGAATATAATTGTCCATACCAGAATATCAAAAGAATTTGGCTGAAATAAAATATTAAGACGAATCAGAACTGAAAACAGCAAAGCTAATGAAACCATTATCTTCGAAGTAATCTTACCTCCTGCTGCCTCAACAATAAGCCATGAAAATACGATAGTAAGAGCGCCAAACAAACCTGGAAAAAAGCGGATCCAGAATATATCACCCCCAAGAAGAAATATTATTTTTGAGATCAACGATGTGAACGGTGGCACTGAGATAAAACCAAATGCCAGATGTTTAGCCTGGTCAAGATGAAGAAATTCATCGCGGTGCAATTCATAAACAGGATTAACAAGTACATATTGCAGGATCAGTTTTACTGCAACGATTATAAGTAAAATCCAGTAGTTCTGAATAAATTGGCTGATTTTTATCTTCAATTCTCTAATTTTAATAGTTTAATCGCACAATCCGGATAAAAAATGGTTATCAGGATTCCGGGATATGCAAAACATGGCCAACTACTTCCTAAAGTGATCTTATCATGATCTGAGATGATTCGATTCCGTCAGAACTTCAATACTCATCTTTTTGCCTTCATATCCTTCCCAGTTCCAGTTTGCAACCACATCCTGCCATTCCCACTTGCTCCAGCTTGCTTTCTTCGGATTCAGCGGAAATGAGGTTACAGGTGGTTTCACAAATATTGACACCTGATTACTTTTTTCCCAGAGAACATCACGATAATATGACTGGGGTCTTTTGAAACCACAAATATCAATATCACCGCAGAAAGCATGAGTCCAGGGGAAAAAACTTCTATCGTGAGGGTAACCTAACCAGCCTATGCTTGCTTCACCAAGATAATCAAAGCTTGTCCATACAAAGTCACCTATGACCCATGGGTTATCTTTTACTCCCATCCAATAGTCAAATGCTTCAAGAGGGAATGATTCTGTACTTACGATGATCCTTTCAGGCATACGCTTATGATCGCTTGTATAGCTGGATGTTCCATAATTATATCCACAAATATCGAGTGTGGCAAAATAGGGATCTTTCTCCATATTAAGAAGGATGGAGATAACGATTAATCTGGTTCTCATCTGTTTAATCCTGTTTTAGAAATTACTCAATAATAACATGTTCAAGAGGGGCTCTTGAATCAGGTATATAAACATAATGAAATAAAATGAATCAGGGATAATTGGTTTATAAATGAATTAATATTTACGCTTATTCATCCATTGTACTTAAGTCGCCTTCGGGTAACCCAAGAGCCCTGGCT
>JANYIW010000169.1 GCA_025358645.1 Bacteroidales bacterium | reverse complement strand
ATTAATTCCTTAAAACCTGTTATTCAGATGGTAATGCCTTTACCTGATTTCTGGAAAAAGTATACAGACGCACTTGCGTTCGATTTAAAACTTGAGCCTGTATCACTGCAGAAAACAAGTTTTCATTACCGCTTATGGAATATTGGCCAGGTGATCGACGTATGGAAGGATGATTCAGGATTATTGCATGGGGAAATTACAAACTATGCCAAGGAATATGATGAGATGAACCTGGGAAAAAGAACTTTTTTTAGTTCAAAATTGCCAATTGAACAGGGAATTGCTTCGGATATTTATCATTTGATTCACAGTAGTTCGCTTGCAGCTATCCCTGCATGTGATTCAATACGCGGATGGGGGAAGAACACCGGAGGCTTCACATATATTACCGAATGCATTGATTCCGGTAAATATTCTTACAAAAGCTACCTGTCACCCGGCAAACAGGGGTCGCTAAAAGAAGCATTGACCATTCAATCATTTATTGAGCGACTTGAACAGGTCCTCAAATTAAAAAAGACATACAAATCTTTCTCAGCAACGATTCCGTTCTGGTGCTATACAAAAGGAACGAAAGAGGTCACCTGCAGAGGAAAATGAATGCTGATTTTACCTGAAACGCGCTACTTGCTACTTGCTTTCACTGATACAAACAGTTATACACAGTCCCTATTCTTTCCGCACTATAAAAGTAGTCTGATAATACTTCGACCAATTTGAATTCATTTAAATAAAGTTTATGAAATATTTAAATTTTATATTCCCATTTTATAAATTTGAATAATTACTAACCAAAAAAATTAAATCTATGACCTCAGCGATTCTTTGGATCTTGCTTGCTTCATTTATTGGATTCACTATAGCTGCTGTATTTGCCGGAAGGCTTAAATTATTGCGGAATATCTATTTAGTGTTCTATATTCCAATCATTGCAGCTTTGTTTTATGCATTTATAGTTTCGAACAGCATAAGTATCAGGGAAATTGTTTTGCATAACTGGGGCTGGGGCCTTGTTGGAGCTGTTTTAGCTGCCGGTTTTGTAGTTAAGAATGTACTTTCTCAACCATCTTCAGAAAGACAAAAAGGTTTTGCTCTTTTAACTGATATTCTCTGGCCAGGTCTGACCTATGGACTGATTGATGCACTTTTATTATCTGTTCTTCCTATACTTGCTGTAAAACTGGCTGTTGATGAAACTACTTTATTGAATAGCTGGTATGGGAAAGTCGGGTTTATTTTCCTTGGACTTATTGCAAGCTTTTTTGCAACTACTGCATATCACTTGGGATACCCTGAATTTCGCGGGAAAAAAGTAATATGGCCCAACATTGGCAATGGAGTTCTGAGTTTGGCTTATCTTCTTACAATGAATCCATTGGCTGCTGTTTTACCTCATATTACTATGCATATTGCTGCGATGATACATGGACCCAAAACGACTGGACAAGTTCCACCGCATTATGATAATAACTCTGAATAATTTACAATATGATAAGCAGAATCTGGCATGGATATACGACCTTTGAAAATGCTGACGCTTATGAAGCACTTCTCAAAGAGGAGGTTTTTATCGGGATTTCAAACCGGAAAATCAGCGGATATAAGGGCATACAATTATTAAGACGACAAACAGGAGATGAGACGGAGTTTATAACAATCATGTGGTTTGACTCACTGGACTCAGTTAAAAATTTTGCAGGCGTGCATTATGAAAATGCTGTTGTTCCTGAAAAAGCCCAAAAATTACTTTCCAGATATGATAAGACATCTCAACACTATGATGTGAAATTATAGTATTTAAAACAGGATGCTGGCAATGCTTATTGTTTCGAACTTATCCGGATAGATTAAAATTTCTCCTTTTGATGAACATGGCCCCTTGCATTTTGTTTATTTATTGTTCATTTCTTAACCCGGCAGATACAAATGAAGAGATTATACAAACCTCAGATTTGAACTTATAAAAAAATACTCAAATGAATGAGCAAAATTATAATTGCCATATCGGGGCAAACGTCACAGCTGAAGAAGCATTTGATGCCATTAGCCGTGTTTCAGAATGGTGGGCTACAGATATTACCGGGAGTTCACGTAATTTAAACGATGTATTTACAGTTCGTTTCTCAGAAACATCAGTAACCTTTAAAATAGTTGAAGTTGTTCCCAATAAGAAAATAGTTTGGTTGGTGACCGACTGTTACCTGCATTGGATTAAAGACAAAAAAGAATGGATAGGAACGAGGGTAAATTGGGAAATTTCTGCTGAAAAGGGATCAACACTGATCAGTTTTACTCACATTGGTTTAGTACCGGAATTGGAATGTTATAACGATTGTAAAGAAGGATGGACCTTTCATGTTGGGAAAAGCTTATTCAAATTACTGACTGAACAGAAAGGAATACCCAATATAAATACCCGTAAGGACCAAATGGACCAGTCCGGAACCGTAGGCGAGAACAGAGCGCACATAAATTAGATAAATCTTACTCGCTTC
>JANYIW010000235.1 GCA_025358645.1 Bacteroidales bacterium | reverse complement strand
GAGACCATGCCCATCATTACCAATCCTTGTATTATAACCAAGTGGCAAACTCTCAACAAATTCCTTAATGTTTGCTGTCTCTGTTGCCCTGTCAATTTTTATTTTATCGGGTATCTCATCAACAAGGCCGATGTTCCCTGCAATAGTATCTGAAAAGATAAATCCCTCCTGCATAACTACACCGCACCTTTTTCTCCATTCCGACTGGCTGAAACGTGTTAACTGCGTACCCCCGAGAAGTATATCTCCTTTTATCGGATTATAAAAACCAAGAAGTAGTTTTATCAGAGTTGTTTTGCCGCTGCCGCTTATCCCGACAATAGCGGTTATCTTTTTTGCAGGGATAAGAAGAGTTATGTTATTCAGCACTTTTTCGGAATGTGGTCCTTCGTACTGGAAGAGGACATTCCTTATTTCTATATCCTTATCCTGTGGAATATCTCTTATCTTATCATCTTCGGGTTTTTCTTCATCTTCTCTATCGTGTATCTCGCCAAGACGCTCGAGGCTTATGCGGGCATCCTGTGCTGCCTGGGTGAAGCCGATGAATTGCTGGATCGGGGCATTTAATTGACCAATAATATATTGCACAGCCATCATCATCCCGAGGGTCATCTCGCCGGTAATAACTGCCCGGGCAGAGAGGAAGGAGATAAATATGTCTTTTGTCTGGTTAATGAGAGCTGCGCCAAGCTGCTGGTTCTGGTTAAGCATCATACTTTTGAGGCTCACCTTAAAAAGTTTTATCTGAATCCTTTCCCATTCCCACCGTTTTTGTTTTTCGCAGCCATTAAGTTTAATCTCCTGCATGCCAGTGATCAATTGAACAATATTGCTCTGGTTGGCTGCGCTCTGCTGGAAACGTTTATAATCAAGCTCCCTCCTTCGTTTTAAAAAGAGGGTAACCCATCCTATATATAAAAAACTGCCAAGAAAAAAGATGACCAGGATACCAATGTTATATGTAGCCATTATTATTGTGTACATAACCAGAGTAACGACAGCAAAAATGATGTTTATCAGTGAATCGGTAAGGAATGATCTTATACGGTTATGATCACCTATGCGCTGCATTATATCGCCAATGAGCTTCACATCGAAAAATGAAATAGGAAGCTTCATCAGCTTAATTAGAAAATCGGAGATAAGAGAAATGCTTACCCTGCTGGTAACGTGAAGGTTTATCCAGCTTCTTAGGAGTCCATTTGCAGTCTGGCTCAGGCTAAGTATCAATTGTGCAACAAGAACCATTACAACGAATGCCATATTCCCATTTCCAATACCGGTATCCACCAGCGACTGGGTAAGGAACGGAAAAATAAGACTAATGATACTTGCCGTAAGCATCCCCAGCATTAGTTGCAAAATGTATTTGCTGTAAGGCCTTATATAACCAAGCAGGTAGAGGAATTTGAGTTTCCCTTTCTCTTCTCCCTCCTGCCGGTAGAAATCAGGAGTAGGTTCCAGCAGCAATGCAGTACCTTCCTGAACCCCCTCGTTTTTAGTACTGTACCAGCATTTTAAAAACTCAGTTTCAGTGTATTTAAGTAACCCAGAGGCAGGGTCTGCAACATGAACTATATATTTTGAGTCTTGCAGGTCATACTGGTCTTGCAAGTCATGCAGGTCGTGCAAGTCTTTGCCTGATTTACTTTTGTCTTTTTCCTTTTGTCTTTTGTCTTTAATCCCTGCCCATATCCTTCTCCGTTTACTGATTTCGTAGACCACCACAAAGTGCCGTTGGTTCCAGTGTACGATGCATGGAAGAGGTACATCATCGCGGAGCTGTTCCCAGGTTAGGCGGTAACCGCGGGTACGGAACCCGATACTCTCGGCGGCATCGCTGATACCAAGCATTGAAACACCGGATTTTGTAATGAAAGCTCTTGCTCGGAGTGCTTGCAAAGTATAATTTTCCCCGTAGAATTTTGCAATCATACGAAGGCAGGATGGGCCGCAATCCATCGAATCGAGTTGTTTATAGTGGGGAAATTTTGGCATAAATTCTATTACAATCGTCTAAATTTATGTGATCAGATTTTCTAAAAATTAGTTTTTACTCCTTTATATCCAGTATCACTCATGTTTCAACGCTTCAACAGGATTAATATTAGAAGCTTTATAAGCATAGAGAAATGCTGTTGAAAGAACAATAGTTGCAGATATTAAAAATGAGATAATAAAAATCAGGGAACTGATATTCGTTTTAAATGGGAAATTGTTTAAC
>JANYIW010000188.1 GCA_025358645.1 Bacteroidales bacterium | reverse complement strand
AAATTATATGAAGCTCCTATTCTGACCCATACAGGTCCGATATGATAAAAATCAGATTTCAAATAATCTGCACCGATTGAAAAAGAAAGATCCTTATTTGTCCATTTTAATGCAATAGCCGGAATAAAAACGAATTTATTCTGAGGTACATGGAGAGTCCCTTTTAGCACATTTCCAAATGTGTAACCTGCTGATAATGATGTTGAAATTTCAAAATTGGCTTTGAATGCATAGTCGGTGAGAGCAAAGTCTTTAAACAATCCAGCGTAAACAACCGAACCTTTATCCATGTACTGATAGAGCATATTTTCAGTTTGTTTAAGCAAAACCCTTGTATACCATAATTTAGTATCTAATCCTACTATAATACCTCCATTCAGATAAGGTTCCTTGAATGACAAACTGGCTCCGGTATAAATATCATGCAGAAAAAACCTTGTGGATGCCATTATATCTACCTGATCGATCTCATATTTTATATTTCCCGGTATCTTATTATCATTAAGAATCTTAAGCATTTCTTTTCTTCTGTATTTGGATGCAACGCTATATGGACTTACCGTACGACTTCCCCGGTTATTCCATTTATTCCCGATTCTGAGCAGGTATTTTGCAGCATCACTTTTATCAGCAATTATTGTAAGTGCAAGTGCATTATGTTTCGAATTATTTACTGTATAAATGTCAACGTCTTTCTTAAAGAGAAGTTTCATTATTAAGGTATCTCCGTTAAGAGCTGCCATCAGAAAAGGAGTGAATCCTTCATTATCTATTGCCTCCATATTGGCGCCATTCTGAATCAGCAGATCGGCAATAGCAGCATTCCCTGCCCATACTGAGGCAAAAAGAGGAGTAGATCCTTCTACTGTTTTTTTGTCTATGGATGCGTCATAATAAAGGAGCAAGTCGGCAATCTGACGGTAATCATTGACAGCTGCGTAATGAAGGGCAGTTGCATCATATCTGTCTGTGAAATCAACATCTGCTCCTGCTCTTAAAAGAGCTTCCGTAATCTCAGAATTTTCGTTTTTTACTGCTATAATAAGCGGAGTTTCATTTCTCAAAGTGAGCTTATTTGGATCTGAACCGTAATCAATAAGCATTTTAGCGATTATTGTCTGGTTACCGGAAATGGCAAAAATGAGAGGAGTGACCCCCTGATCTGTTTCTGAAAATATATCAGCGCCTTTCATTATGAGCCGGTTAATTTCCTCCGTGTACCCTCTTGAGGCGGCAATCATAAGGTTGTAATCTATGGCGCCACTATAAAATGATGGTACGTAATCGGTAGTATCGTAATATTCATTAACGGTTTTTTCAACCTGAGAGAACACGCTTCCTGAAATAAAAAGTAGTGTTAACGCAAAAAGAATACGCATATCTTATAGCCTCCTTAACAACATAGAATACAAAGTTAATTTTTTGATTCTTTTTTTTAGATAAACATTACCAGATTATGCATATTTATGATAATATTGCGTTTGTATATTGATTCAAATCGTATGCCATAAAACTTACTTTATTATAATATAAGCTGATAATCTGCGTTTTAATACCTTTAATATGATAAAATCGTTAATATTAACCTGATTTATTAACCAAAATAGTTATTTTTATGTAATCTTGATGAGTGAAATAAAATACTTTTTAATTTTGTCTGGTGAAAATGGAATGGATGTCGGTGCGAAAAATTAAAATATTATTGGTTACAGTCTTGTTATTATTTGTGAGTTCTAATCCCGGGGCTAAGGAAAACAGTTATGTCCTTGTTGATAAACTAATACCCACTAATATCAGATTAACAAATGGCATCTCTTCAGGACAAGAGTTTTCTGGTGTTGAGAGGATTGTAAATTCTTTTTTGAGAAAGTGGTCAATTGCAGGCGCTTCAATAGCTATTGCAAAAGATGGTAAACTTGTTTTCGCACGAGGATTTGGTTATGCCGATACTGCTTCTAAGACTGAAACTCAACCTTATAGTCAATTCAGAATAGCAAGTATTTCAAAACTTGTTACGGCCGTTGGTATAATGAAACTCCGGGAAGAGGGAAAGTTATCTCTTACCGACAGTGTATTTGGTTCATCCGGAATTCTTAATGACCCTTATTTCAGTGACCCAAAAGACAAGAGAGTTTACAATATCAACATTGCAGAACTCCTAAGTCATGAAGCGGGATGGACTCAACGTTATGGGGATCAGATGTTTATGCCATTGATGGTAGCCCAACAAATGGGAATAAAACCACCAGTAGATACAAAAACTATTGTCAGGTTTGCTCTTGATAAAAGACTTTATTATACTCCTGGAAAAGGGAAGGCTTATTCCAATCTTGGTTACAGTATCTTAGGTCTTATTATAGAAAAAGTTGCAGGTAAGTCTTATGAGGATTTTTGCCAGAAGACAATTCTTGAACCTCTTGGCATTTATGATATGAAAATTGCCGGAAACCTTCCTTCGGAGAAAGCTCCCTTCGAGGTTACTTATTATGAACCTTCCGATGTAGTATTGAAACCTTCGATATATGGTACCGGCGAGTTGGTAACACCAAGTTATGGAGGGAACGATATAAGAACTCTTGGTGGAGCCGGAGCCTGGGTTGCAACTGCACCTGACCTTATGCGGTTATTGCTGGCAGTTGATGGTTTTAAATCTCGTCCTGATATTCTTAACGATCAAAGTATCAGGTTTATGACAGATAATGATAATGGATTTGCTCCGGTGGGATGGAAGGCTACAATTTTAGATGGTACATGGTGGAGAACCGGTTCCTTTCCCGGTAGCGCAGGTATGATGAAACGGCAATCTGATGGAATATCATGGGTTGTTCTATTCAATTCAAGCACATGGAATGGCCCTGAAATATACTCTTATATCAGTGGCATGATGAACAAAGCAATATTAAAAATAGAACCATGGCCCGACAATGATCTTTTCAGCTATTCAGTACCAATACCTCTGAAGACTACTTTATCTGAATACTCTATCAGGTAATCATGTGTTTTACTGTAAATGTAAACATTATTAAGGAAGAGCTGGAAAACAGATACGGAGCCACCTTAATAGACCCTGACAAATACAGACCTGGTTATTATTATCATGCTTTTGGCCTGCCATCGCTTCCAGCTATCTGTTCTGAACAACCTTCCAGAATCCAACTCTTAAAATGGGGATTGATTCCGGCTTGGACTAAAAATATTGATCAGGCAAATATAATAAGGTATAAAACCTTTAATGCCAGATCAGAAAGTATTGATACGAAACCATCGTTTTCTTCTTCTTTCAGGTCAAAAAGATGCATCATTCCTGTTAAGGGCTTCTTTGAATGGCAACATATAGGGAATGAAAAATTTCCGTGGTATATATATCATTCTGAAAATGAAGTATTATCGATCGCGGGAATCTATGATGAATGGATTGAAAATGATACCGGTGAAGTTTTTAATACTTTCTCTATTGTTACAACTGAAGCTAATGACCTTATGGCCGGTATCCATAACTCAGGAAAGAGAATGCCTGTCATCCTTAAAAAAACTTCAGAATCCAGATGGATCGATAACTCAATCTCACAAGAAGATGCTCTTAGCTTACTTACTCCTTGTCCTTCTGAAATCCTTATGGCTCATACTATTAGTCCATTGATAAATTCCAGGTCATCAGACCGGAATACACCTGATCTGATAAAACCGTACAATTACACCTCGGGAAATCTGTTATTATAGACAGGCCCCCACGCCTCATGTCTCACACCTCACTCCTCATGCCTCACACCTCACTCCTCATGCCTCACACCTCACTCCTCATGCCTCACACCTCACACCTCACACCTCACACCTCACTCCTCACACCTCACTCCTCACACCTCACACCTCACTCCTCACACCTCACACCTCACACCTCACACCTCACACCTCACTCCTGTTTACTGTGCCACAAATAGATAAGTCAGCATACCAATCTGGATCCTCGGAGAATTTGCATCCGGATTAAACCTGGATAATAAAGCCGTATTTATAGCAGTCTCAATCAGACATGGATCTGATGCAGTACTTTCTCTATCAACAATTTGAGCCTTTTGGACAACTCCATTCTGGTCAACTTCTATTGAAAGAACAACTTTGCCTGATCCCTCACATTTATAGATCGGAATTGGCAGATAGCGATGATTACGACCAAAGAGGTCGTAATATATTCTTGTAGGGCCCTTGAAATTTGCAGCCATTTCCCGCGATGAGCCGGGTTTCTCTTTCATTTTCTCAACAATAGTATCCTTCTTAAAAGTAAGATTTTCGTCCCCGCCGGATTCTTCTATTTTTTTTTGTTCATCTATATAATTATCAACCCCCAGTTTTCCGCTTTTTATAAGCTCTTCTTTGACTTTATCAATATAATCAGCAGCATTTATCTTTTCAGCCGGTTTGCTTGAAAGATTTCTGGCTATATTGAGCATCTCTTCATCACCCTTGAGAATCTTTTCCACGGTTGTTGCCGGTACTTCAATAATCTTTTCCTTTTTTGCAACAAGTTCTGCCTGAGGTGCAAGTTCAACTTGATATTCTGACGCAATTTTCTTCTCTAATGACCTCAATTGTAAAGACAAAAATATTATTCCGGCAATAAGATGAATTATTAGCGTACCAAGAATACCTGTCAGTTTACCTTTATTATTTCTCATACCTTGCGAATTTATTAATTATTAAATTTATTCGATAATAAATCAATCTAAATTCTATAGTATGAAAAAAGAATTAATTCTCGAGATCATTCAGGAAAGATGGAGCCCTTACGCATTTTCTTCAACTCCGGTTGAAGAATTTAAATTGAAAGCAATGTTCGAAGCCGCCGGGCATGCTCCTTCATGCAATAATGAACAGCCCTGGCTATTCGTTTACACAACTCAAGAGGACAAAGAGGTGTTCAATGATTATATAGGATTTCTTTCAGATGGAAATAAGGTGTGGGTTAAGAATGCTTATGGTATCGCAATAAGTATGGCACGAACAAAATTCTCCCATAGCGGTAAGCCAAACAGACATGCTTTTCACGATACTGGTATGGCTGTAACAAATCTACTGTTACAAGCACTGTCTTTTGATGTTTATGTTCATCAGATGGCAGGTTATTCAATTGAAAAGGTAAAAGAGTATTTCAAACTGGGTGATGATGTTGAGCCAGTTGCAATGATGGCTGTGGGATATCTGGGAGATGGTTCAAATCTTACTCCCGAATTATTAAAGAGGGATGAAATTAGAAGACCAAGGAAATCGGTTAATGAATTTGTTTTTAAAAATTTACTGAGTAAACCAGCATTTTAATGCAACGTCCCTACAAATGCAACGTCCCTACGCATGCAACGTCCCTACTTTTTTATTTTTTTTCTGACCTTGGCATTCACAGGTTTATTAAACTTTTGATTTTTAAATAGCCCGTTTTTTATACCTTTAATGAATTTCGACCAGGCAAATGGATTTAAAAGGTTGTTTATCGGATATTGTCCCCTTGTTGCCATGGCGCCAAAATTCTGCTCCATAAAATATCTGTAACCAGCTTCGGGAGAAACCTTTGCATTACTCTGATTTGCTATTGCCACATAAATAGATGCTATATTATCATTCATGTTTTCTATAATCGGATCAACAGGCCGTACCCTGGTTACATCTTTAATAAAATCGCTGTAATTTTTCCATGGCATTACATTCACTTCTTTTATTTGAATTGTATCAGCTTCTAAAGCTATATCAACCTCACAATGTCTTTCTTCGAATGTTTCAGGAATTATTGTATGATATCTTTTGAAACCTAAAGCTCTGAAGAAAATAGTATCCCCCGGAGTACTTGTAATAGAATAAATTCCTGATCTTTCACTAATAGCTCCTTTCCTGAGTTTTTTAGATACAACAGCAACACCAGGGACCGGCTTGTAATACTCATCAGTAATTATGCCGCTTACCTGTACATACTTTTCCTTTTCAATTGTTTGTCCCAGAACGGCAGAAACAGAGAGAACAAAAAGCACCGTTGTATAATAAATTTTGTTCAATTAGAGCCTTTGTATTAAATTATTAAATCGAACCGCGATGCAAAATAAACATTATTGAATGTAACGGGGAAACATTTAACAATATTTTAACTTGAACTATCAACAGATATCAACAACTTTTGTAAGATTAAACTTATTCATCATTTTAAAGCTTGGAAAATATTTCAATATTTGCGACAACAAATTTATAACTATTCTATGATTATTAACAATTGGCTATTTTCCAAATAACTCGTTAACTTTATTACATAAGATTATTATTATAAAAATATGAAAAAACTTTTATTACTGGGTGATGAGGCTATAGCACAGGCAGCCTTAGATGCGGGATTAAGCGGAATGTACGCCTATCCCGGTACTCCCTCAACCGAGATCATGGAGTTTATTCAGTCCTCTAAAGATGCTTCTGACCGCAATGTTCACAGACAATGGTCATCGAATGAGAAAACCGCCATGGAGGCAGCGCTCGGAATGTGCTATGCCGGTAAAAGGGCAATGGTTGCAATGAAACATGTTGGTCTTAATGTAGCTGCTGATAGTTTTATTAATTCAGCCATTACCGGAGTTAACGGAGGTTTGATTATAGTTTCAGCCGATGATCCGTCAATGCATTCCTCCCAGAATGAACAGGATTCAAGATTTTATGGAAGGTTTGCTTTTGTACCTTGCTTCGAACCTTCGAACCAGCAGGAAGCTTACAACATGGTTTTTGATGCTTTTGAAGTCTCGGAAAAATATAAGCTTCCTGTTCTTCTTAGAATAACTACACGTCTCGCTCATTCAAGAGCCAGTATTAATCAGAAGGCGACCATCCCTGAGAAAATACTTTCCCTGCCCGACGATCCAATGCAATTTGTACTTCTACCGGCAATTGCCAGAAAAAAGTTTAAAGTTCTGCTATCGTTATATGAATCACTAAGATATGAAAACCGGATTTCAAAATATAACAATTTTAAAGATGGGAGAAAAAGGGAATTGGGAATAATTACATGTGGTATTGCATATAACTATTTATTAGAAAACCTTGGTGAATCTCTAAATGATTTTCCTGTACTTAAAATTTCGGCGTACCCTTTTCCAAAAGATCTGATTAAGGATATAACCGGAAGATGTAAAGAAATTCTTATTCTTGAGGAAGGAGCGCCGGTAATTGAAGAAGCCATAAGAGGGATATTGGATGAGGGCATTAAAGTCTTTGGAAGACTCGATGGAACTGTTCCACGGGATGGCGAATTAAATCCTGCAATTGTAGCAAAAGCCATTGGACTTCCAGTGAGTTATGGACAAGATGTTCCATCGCTGGTCAAAATGAGACCACCTTCCTTTTGTAATGGATGCGGGCATATTGACATGTTTAATTCTTTAATTGAAGCTGTAAAGCCATACGGACAGGGACATGTATTTTCCGATATTGGTTGTTATACTCTTGCAGCATTACCTCCATATAGTGCAATTAATTCGTGTGTGGATATGGGGGCATCAGTTACCATGGCTATAGGAGCCTCCGATGCGGGGTTATTCCCATCAATAGCCGTTATAGGTGATTCAACTTTTACACACTCGGGGATGACCGGATTACTCGATGCCGTTGTTAAAAACTCCCTGGTAACAATCATTATATCTGATAATTCAACTACCGGTATGACAGGTGGACAAAAATCACAGGCGACAGGCAGGCTGGAGCAGATATGTGAAGGTATTGGAGTTAGTCGTGAGCACATAAAAGTCATTGTCCCTCTACGCAAGAATCATACAGAAAATGTTGGGATATTGAAAGAAGAATTTGAATATAAAGGAGTATCAGTAATTATTGCTTCGCGTGAATGTATTCAGACAGCTGCAAAAAGAAAGAGATCAGAAAACTCAAATGAATAACTCTATAAGCTAAATGATGAAAAACGACATTATATTATCCGGAGTAGGAGGACAGGGAATTCTATCTATCGCTGCAACAATAGGACTTGCTGCAATAGCGAATGATCTGTTCCTGAAACAATCTGAAGTCCATGGAATGAGCCAGCGAGGCGGAGATGTTCAGTCGCACCTCAGGCTTTCTGATAAACCTGTTTCATCCGACCTGATTCCTTACGGTAAGGCAGATCTTATTATTTCAGTCGAACCGATGGAATCACTCAGATATCTGCCCTGGCTTTCTGGAAACGGCTGGCTGGTTACCAACTCAAACCCATTTATTAATATACCTGACTATCCACCTTTGGATGAGATCCTGAAAGAGATAAAAAAAATAAAAAATCATATTATAATTGATGCAGATGAAATAGCCAAACAATCAGGATCAGCACGATCGGGTAATATGGTAATTCTGGGCGCGGCATCGCCATTTATCGAAATGCCTTATGAAAGTCTGGAAAATGCGGTAATAAAACTCTTTGGCAGGAAGGGTGATCAGATTATTGAAGCCAATCTGAAGGCTCTTAAGGCAGGAAGAGAATATTCAAAATGATCGGGACTGAATAATCATAGGAAATTTTTAATAATATTACCCAACCCAAAAATATTAATCGAAACACTATAATTTATGAAACATTTATGGTTTATTCTCATCCTTTTAGCGCTCTCACACTTCTTAACTGCACAGAAAGCAGATTTTAAGGCAGCTGAAAAATTCAGGGCCGAGAACCTCACTCCAAAATACGGAGATCTGACAGTAAATGCAAACTGGATTGAGGAATCGGATATATTCTGGTATTCCTTTAAAACTTCTGCCGGAAAGAACTATTTCTATGTAAATGCCGCAACAAAATCAAAACAAGCAATGTTCGGGAGTAAATATATGGCGGCCGAATTACGAAAGCTTACCCATCATCCATATAATGATCTTGACCTTCCTCTTAAGGATATAAAATTTGAAAAAAAGAGTACAACAAAATTTACCTTTGTTGTCGATTCAATGAAATTCTTCTTTGATATTGCAACCCGGAAACTGGTAATTAAGGATACATTATGGAAGGAAAAAAAGAAACCTTTGTGGGCAATATACTCATCTGACAGTACCTGGATAGCTTACGCTAAAAATTACAACCTGTATCTGATGAAAACAAAAGACAAGGATAGCATTGAAATACAGCTTACTACGGATGGTGAACGGTATTATAGCTATGCATCAAATTCAGAGGATACAACAAAAAATAAAAAGGTAAGGTCAAATGTTGAATGGTTTAAGAATTCCAAAAAACTATACGTTGAAAGGCAGGACGAGAGGAAAGTAAAAGATCTGTTCGTAATTGATGTACTTGCACAGCCACGTCCTAAACTTGAAACTTACAGGTATTCAATGCCGGGAGAACAATTTGTACCACAAACGGAGTTAATAATTTTTGATGTCGCAACAAAAAAACGTACTGATGTAGATCTTAAGAAGTGGAAAGATCAGACAATAAATGTTGCCTGGTCCTCTCAAAAAGAATCTGACAAGATAATCCTTATCAGAAAGGACAGACCACTCAAAAACCTTGATGTTTGCCTTGTGAATGCAGAAACCGGAGCTCTCTCAGTTCTCTTCAGCGAGGATACATGGCCCTATTTTAATAATGAATATACCAGGTTATCTGTAATTAATGAAGGTGATGATATAATCTGGTGGTCAGAAAGAACCGGCTGGGGTCAGCTTTATCTTTATGACGGGAAAGGAAAACTTAAAAACCAGATCACTAACGGATATTTTGTAACCGGCAGGATTGAAAGGATAGATACTTTGGACAGAATGCTATATTTTGAAGCCTTTGGAAAAGAGGATGGCGTACATCCATATTATAGCATGAAATATAAAGCTTCTATTGACAAGGGAGCGATGACTCTCATAACCAGGGAAGCGGCAAGCCATTCTTTCATAATGTCAAAGTCAAACAAATATTTTGTTGATACTTATTCGACTGTTGATAAAATTCCTGAAGCTGTCCTGCGTGATAATAGCGGAAATATAATTTTGAATCTCGAAAAGGCTGATCTTTCACAACTCTTCAAATCAGGATGGAAGATGCCGGAAACAATTGTTGTTAAAGCAAAAGATGGTGTCACGGACTTGTATGGTGTTATGTATAAGCCTTTTAATTTTGACTCCACAAGGAAATATCCTGTTATCTCTTATGTTTACCCGGGGCCTCAGACCGAATCCGTCCAGTATTCGTTTACGGTAACAGGCGGTAAGAATGTGGCTCTCGCACAACTTGGTTTTATAGTAGTAAATTTTGGTCACAGAGGAGGAAGTCCGGTGAGAAATAATTATTATCACACTTATGGCTATAATGATCTCAGAGATTACCCTCTTGCCGACGATAAATATGGTATTGAACAACTTGCAGATATGTATAAATATATCGATATCAACAGGGTAGGAATTTATGGTCATTCAGGTGGTGGATTCATGTCAACTGCTGCAATCCTCTCATATCCTGATTTTTACAAAGTTGCAGTCTCTTCGTCCGGGAATCATGATAATAATATTTATAATCAGTGGTGGGGAGAAACTCATAATGGTGTCAAAGAAACTGAAAAGAAGATAGTTAAAAAGGGCGAAATGAAAGACAGTCTGAATAAAAAGCAAGAGGTTGACATTTCATTTAAAGCGGTTGTTGAGAAGAACCAGGAGATAGCCAAAAATCTTAAAGGGTACTTATTACTTGTAACCGGAGACATAGATAATAATGTCCATCCGGGGAATACACTAAGGGTGGTTGATGCATTAATTAAGGCAAATAAGCGATTTGATTTCATGATGTTACCTGGTCAGCGACATGCTTATGGGAATGATATACCATATTTCGACAGGCTTATGTGGTATTATTTTGCTGAGCATCTGCTTGGAGATTACAAAACTAATGTAGACCTGCTTGATTTTTAATCCTTGGGATACTTATTACGGAGTAAAAAAAAAGCAGGGACATGCGTTGGCATGTCCCTGCCTGAAATGCAGCATCATATTTATTCACAGTGGCAATATCAGCCTTTTACTTCTTCTTCTTTTTCCTGTTCCTGTTCCTGATTCTGATCCTGATCCTTGTCCTTACCTGATCTGAGCAGTATAAGATCATTGAGTACAATCTCAGTGATGTACTTTGTGATACCTTTTTTGTCCTCATAGGTTCGATACACAATCCTACCTTCAACTGCTACCTCTTTACCTTTTTTCAGGTATTTTCCGGCAATATCTGCCAGCCCGTTCCAGGCAACAATGTTGTGCCATGTAGTTTCGTTTACTCTTTGACCCTCAGCATTCTTGTATCCGTCTTTGGTGGCAAGAGTGAAATGAGTTAATTTCTTTCCGGTTTCGGTTGTCTTTGTTTCAGGATCCTGTCCAAGATTCCCGATCAGGGTGACTCTGTTTGCTAATGAATTCATGATTTTAAGTTTTAAATGTGATTAATATTAAATTTCTTAGCAAACTTAAGTCATGCTCTGATACTGTTCCGGTTAGTAATCATTTATATACGTTTGTTAATCATTTATAGTCGTTTGCATCCGTTTGAAAGCGTTTTTGTATATCTAAATCAAATTAATAGACATCATTTGTATTTTTTATATCTTTATCAAAACATTAGTGCTGTGGAAAAGAAATGTCTCGATTGCGGTGATACCTTAAGAGGCCGTACCGATAAAAAATTCTGTTCTGACCAGTGCCGGAATAACTATAATAACAGACAGAACCGTGATTCAAATAATTTCGTACGAAATGTTCACGGCTTGTTGAGAAAGAACAGAAGAATCCTTGCAGACTTGTATTCTGATGGTAAAGTAAGAGTTCATAAAGATGCACTTTTTGCCCTTGGATATAACTTCAGCTTTTTTACCCATGTGATTGAAACATCACAAGGGTATAAATTCCATTATTGTTTTGAATATGGATATCGTGAAGAAGGAGATGATTTCCTGGAATTAAGCCAGAATAGCCAGTATCTGGAATATCAGTAGGAAGTTTGGAGTGAACTAAAGTTTAAAGTGCCTAAAGTTGAAAAAAATTAAATTCAAAAGATTGACCATAGATTTAAGTTCTGCAGGCACTCCAGGCGCTCTAGCCACTTTAGTCACTTTAGTCACTTTAGTCACTCTAGGCACTCTAGGCACTCTAGGCACTTTAGGCACTTTAGGCACTCTTAAATCTTATTGCCTTCCTCAGATATAATTGTAACACCCGGTATTGGTACCAGATAACCGGCGTATCTTATATTATCTATTTTGAGACTTGAGACTGAAACAGTGCAATAACCACTTTTACTGATACTCAGATAAATATCAAATGCATTACTTCCTCCATTGTTTACTTTCATTTTAATGTCAAACGATCCCTTTGTAATGTTGTTAGTAAGTGCATAATCATCAGCTTTTCCTCGCATATTTATTCCGGCAATTGGCTTTATATCATATTGTCTGCCCAAATACGCTGTACTTATAATGGCTTTTTCCCCGTCAATAATTATGAAATTAGCTCTTGGAATAAGATCGGTCATTCCTCCATAAGAAAAATATAGCCGGTTAAGTTTTATAATATACCTTCTGGTTTCAACAGCATTCTTAACCTGACCCTGCTCAATAAGATTCTTTTCTTTACGAAGTTCAGCCCTGGCTGATTTTACCTCTTTGGTAGTTGAGCAAGATGACAATAATATCAGAGAAATAATTACAATGAATAGCTTTTTCATGGCATATAATTTATTGAATACAATTCAAATATCATGCCATATCGTATTCCCAATTGATTTATTGTTTTTTCAGGAAAGGAAAGTAGTGGGTTAAGTTTTCTTTGGTCAGCTTTGCACCATATCCAGAATCTTCAAAAGCTTCACAATATTTTATTTTAGAGCCTCTTTGCTGACCGTAAAGTTCAATAAGTTTTTCGCGGTAAGGCGCGGCATCAGACCCTGCTTTTCTTGTTTCACCAAGCCATTTTCTACGATCGGCATCAGAGGCAGGAACCTGATCAAGGATACCCATGTTGAATGGTAACCACTCGTACATCTGGGATTTATGCTGATGATACATGTCCATTTTCTTTTCAATTACATCATCGATATCTATGGCAATGTCGGCTTTAAAAGCTTCAGGATGAATAAATTCATCGCTCATGAACAGGAACATGGGATTTTTCTTAAGAAAAGGAACCTCCGGTAGAATTGTGGGAACAGTAACCATATACGCTGCATCAAGAACCAAAACACCGGTATATCTATGATCCGGATGATAATCATAAGGGCGGGGAAAGATGACAATATCAGCTTTTTGCTCTCTGATTATTTTTATGACCTGTAATCTGTTTTCATAGGTTGGCATTAATTGTCCGTCATGAT
This sequence comes from Bacteroidales bacterium, assembly GCA_025358645.1. GTDB lineage: Bacteria > Bacteroidota > Bacteroidia > Bacteroidales > VadinHA17 > LD21. Next base: position 4,107 of record JANYIW010000188.1, on the reverse strand, counting down.
TGTCGAGTGTTATATATTTAATCCCAATAACTTCGCCGGCCTTTCTTGCTTCTTCACGACGTATTTTTGCCAGTTCCTGAGCCTTTATTGATTGATGTCCGGCATCCCCGTTTGTAAGGGAAACCATTAAAACATCATGTCCCATCCTGGTCCATTTATAAGCTGTTCCTCCTACACCATCAGCATCATCGGGATGAGCTCCGATAATTATTATATGCAGTTTCTGTTCCTGTTTTTCCTGTGCCTGGATTTTTGGCATTACTCCCAGAAGTAAAACTATCTGAATCGTAAAAATAATTGACTTCATCTTGAAAGATTTTTAAGCTTATTAAGCGGTTTGTATTTTGTTTAATTTGTCTAAACGTTGATCTGTCTAAGGTAATTATTTATTACAATTTACTTAACTTCATCAAAATAATTAATGTTTACTTACGTTTAATCAATTTAAACTAACAAAAAGAACTTGTCAGGTACAACCTTTTCGTGTCGATAAGCGTTATAGTATATTCAGTTCTTTAGTCAGATAATTACTAACTATCAGATAATGTAAACTTAAAATTCAAAATCATGAAAAAATTTATTGTAATACTATTTGTAGTTCTTGTTTCAATTCCGGCATTCTCCCAGATTAAATTTGGCCTGAAAGCTGGTGTAAGTACTACTTCATTGTCGATGCCAACAATTAAAACAATTTCTTCAGGATCAACATCATTCACTGTGGATGCGCTGACTGCAGCAAAATATGGTTTTCATGCAGGAGCTTTTGTCAGGGTTACCCTTTTCGGAGTTTATATTCAACCGGAGCTGTTATTCTCAACACGAACCAATGAATATACAGTAACAAATGTTCAGACTACTGCCTCAATTGTAGCGAAACAGACTTTTAATAAACTTGATATTCCTGTCATGCTTGGTTTTAAACTTGGCCCGCTACGTCTGAATGCAGGTCCTGCAGCTTCTTTGCTGATCAATTCTCCAAAAGATCTTATTAGTGATCCGGATTATAAAAGCCGTTACAGCAGGATGACATTCGGATACCAGGCAGGTTTGGGCTTTGATCTGTTAAGTTTTTTAACGTTTGACTTAAGGTACGAGGGTAGTCTTAAAAAGTACCAGAACCAGATACAAAATAAGGTTGGAACTAAATATAATCTTGATGACAGACCTAATGCATTCTTATTCAGCTTAGGTTTGATGTTCTGAAAATAATTTGTTTATATATATTGCAGGGACATGCCATGGCATGTCCTTTTTATTTGGAGAAAAGCATTTTTGCCGCAACAAGAAGGAGAAGTATCCCGAATATTTTTTTCAATATGGGTTGGGGTATGGTCAAAGCCAGTTTTGATCCGAAATATGAACCAACCAGGAAAAATATGGCAAGGATAATTGCGAATCCTATATTTACATGACCTGCTTTATAATAATTGTAAGCAGCTATAATTCCAATAGGTGGCAACATTACCGCGAGACTGGTTCCCTGTGCAGTTTGCTGGCTGATTCCCAATAATAAGACAAGAGCAGGAATCATTATTATTGCACCGCCTATTCCAAGCATTCCTGCCATTACCCCGGTTATGATCCCTATTACTATAAGAATCAGTATCATTGATGTTGACATTATTATCGGATATTAGTTTAATAATCAATGCAAATGTAAAGATAAAAGTAAAAAGTAAAAGACTATAAGACTGCAAGACTTCAAGACTTCAAGACCCTTATTTTTTACTTACAACATAATCCTTAAATTTGCATTGAATGTGAAAGACGATGAAAAAGAAAAAAACACTTTATTTTTTAGCCGGAACAGGAATTGTGATTATAATAATTTTGATCCTGATTTACAGGAACCTGTTAGATATAAGTATAATGGCAAATAAAAACAACCAGGTTATCTACATTCCAACCGGTTCCTCGTATGAACAAGTAATGGATACTCTTGAATCAAAACTGATAATAAAAAACAGAAAAATTTTCGATTGGCTGGCTAATAAGAAGCGCTATCCTTCATTGATTAAACCAGGTCGTTATGTTATCGACAAAGACCTGAGTTACAATAGTTTAATCAATCTTCTCAGATTGGGCAGACAATCTCCTGTAAGAATAACATTTAGTAATGTACTTACACTGAACGAGATTGCAGGTAAAATTGGTAAGCAGATTGAAGCTGACTCATCACAAATAATTGAATTTCTATCTGATGATTCGAATTATATTGGAAACGGATTCAAAAAGGAAAATATTATTTCCATATTCATTCCGAATACTTACGAGTTTTATTGGGATACCGATGCCAAAGAGCTTTATAACAAAATGCTGAAAGAGTACAGATTATTCTGGAATGATCAACGATTGTCAAAGGCAAAAGAAAATGGACTGAATCCTATAGAGGTCTCGATCCTTGCTTCAATTATTGATGATGAAGTAGTTAAAAATGACGAAAAACCCCGGATTGCCGGCGTATATCTTAACAGGTTAAAGAGAGGTATTCCATTGCAGGCATGTCCGACAATAAAATTTGCATTAAACGATTTCTCTATCACCAGGGTATTAAAAAAATATTTGCTTGTTGACTCTCCTTACAATACTTATAAACATTCCGGTTTTCCACCCGGACCAATTGGATGTGCAACGATTGATGGAATTGATGCAGTTCTGAACGCCGAGAAACACGATTACATTTTTTTTGCCGCCAAAGCTGATTTTTCAGGGTATCATAACTTTTCAAGAACTCTGGCCGAGCATAACAGGTATGCTTCATTATATCAGAAAGAACTTGATAAAAGAAAGATTTTTAAATAATACCGATTACCTCTACTTCTCTTTCCAGATCAACACCGAATTTTTCATAAACAGATTTTTTTATTTCCTGAGAAAGGTTAAATATTTCTTTTCCCGTAGCTTTTCCATAATTGACCAGGACTAATGCCTGTTTTTCGTGGACTCCCACATCTCCTATTCTTTTTCCCTTCCATCCGCAACGCTCTATAAACCATCCTGATGCTAGTTTTATATATCCTTCCTGATCCTCAAATAGCGGCATATCCGGGTATTCTTTTTTAATACGTTCAGCAACAGAACTCTTCACAACAGGATTCTTGAAAAAACTGCCGGCATTCCCAATTATAGCAGGATCAGGTAATTTGCTACGTCTTATTTTTATTACCGCCTTTCTGACATTCTTCAAAGTCTCTTTTCCCAGTTTATTTACCTCTTCTTTCAGTGACACATAGCAAAGATTTACCAATGGATTAATTGCCAGTCTGTAATAAACCCTGGTTACCAAATACTTACTTTTTTCACTATTTTTAAAAATACTATTCCTGTATCCAAATTCACATTCTTCATTGGTGAAGATCCGCATCGAACCATCATTTAAATTAATCGTTTTGACTTTTACGATCAGGTCTTTAATCTCAACACCATAGGCACCAATGTTTTGTACAGGGGTAGCGCCAACCTTTCCGGGAATAAGAGATAGATTTTCCAACCCACCAAACCCTTTAATTACCGCCCACTCAACCAGATCATCCCAAATGACACCTGCACCTGCTGAAATGATGATACTTTCTTTGTTCTGTTTTTGCTCTTCAATTTTAATTCCTTCCAGTTCAGGATATAGTATTGTCCCTTTGAAATCATCGATAAAAAGAATATTGCTTCCACTCCCTAAAATCAGAAGAGGTTTTTTCCAGTCAGTAGATCCATTGAAAAGAGAAGAAGCTTCCTTTTCAGTATTAATATGAATCAGACATTCAGCCGTGTAATCAAGACCGAAAGTATTATACTTTTTTAACGGGATATTTTTATAAATCTTCATCCTGATATTTTATGTAAATTTTTTTTATGAATTGCACAACGTTGAAGTTATCAAAAAAAGGCTATATATGTCCTGTTTTCTCTTTGTGTTAGCTTTGCCATTTACACAGAGATTTTATTTCTTATAAGATTGTACGTATTTCTTACTGAATAAATTATTAATTTGCGGATAATTAATTTTATTGAGCTAATCAGAAATTGAATTTATCATGACAACAAATCGGCGAAATTTCCTGAAAACTGCAACTTTTGCAGGTGCAGGAGCAATGGCCACCGGTTTGGTATCGG
>JANYIW010000158.1 GCA_025358645.1 Bacteroidales bacterium | reverse complement strand
GGAGAATGGAATATTCTCGATAATGGATATGCCGGACTTGACACTTTGTTTTTCCTTTCTCCATGGGTATTCATGTTTCTTATACCAGCTGTGACAATGAGAATGATTGCTGAAGAAAAACGCCTCGGTACAATGGAGTTGATTTATTCGAGACCAATCACAGAAAGAGAAATTATTTATGGAAAATACTTCGCTTCAGTATGCCTGGTTTTGCTGGCGCTTTTGCCAGGAGTAATATATTATTTTTCGGTTTACAAGCTTGGTGAATCTCCAGGTAATCTTGACAAGGGGGGTACTCTGGGCTCATTTATCGGTCTCTTCTTTCTGGCATCAGTATATGCTTCTGCCGGGATTTTTGCTTCATCTCTTACAGATAATCAGCCAATTGCATTTATCATTGCTGTACTGATTTGTTTTGTTCTCTTCATGGGTTTTGATTCAGTTGCCTATCTGCCCGGATTGAAAAAACTTGATGAATTTGTTTTAAGGCTTGGGATTAATGAGCATTATAAATCTATGAGCAGAGGTGTTATTGATATTAAAGATGTTGTTTATTTTATGGCGGTAGCTGCTTTCTTTAATGAAGCTACCCGATTTCATCTGATTTCGCGTAAATGGAGGAAAAGAAGTTAAGTCATGATAGAAACAACAGGTAAAAAAAGCATAAAACTTAAATACTGGTTGCAATTTCTGACTGTGATTGCAGGGATTATACTTGTTACATCCGCGAGTTCATTTTTAAGATTAAGATATGACCTTACCGAAGACAAAAGATTCACCCTGTCTGGTCCAACTCTTCAAGTGCTAAAACATTTAAAAAATGACATCTATATTCAGGTTTACCTTGACGGAGAGATACCTATTCCCTTAAAAAGATTAAAAAGATCTGTCGGAGAAATGCTCGATGAATTCAGAATAGCTTCAGGGAGGAAAATTGACTTTGAGTTTATAAATCCTTCTGGCGGCAAGGATGTAAAGCAGAGAGAGACTCTGTATCAGACTCTTGTAAATAAGGGCTTAAGCCCGGTTAATCTCCAGGCCGCTGACGTAGAAGGAGGATCTTCGCAGAAGATAATTTTCCCTGGAATGATAATTAATTATAACGGGATTGAAGTACCTGTTAATTTTCTGAACAATTCCACCCCTTCTTATGAACAAAACATTCTTCGTTCAGTTGAAGGTCTTGAATATGAAATGATTCAGACCATAGCTTCCTTAAGTTCAGACTCGATAAATAAAGTTGCTTTCATAGAAGGACACGGCGAAATTCCTGAGATTGAAACAGCAGATATAACAATGAATCTCGCCAGGTTTTTTACTATTGACAGAGGAAGTATAGGGGGTAAACCCGGAATCCTGGATAAATATGCAGCAGTTGTAATTGCAGGACCTGAAAAAGCCTTCAGCGAGTCCGATAAACTGGTTCTTGACCAATATCTAATGAATGGCGGTAAGGTTTTATGGCTCATTGATGAGGTCGCGGTAAATTCCGATAGTCTTACGTCTGGAGAGACCGTAGGAATCTATCGTCCGCTAAACATTGAGGATCAGTTATTCAGGTATGGAGCAAGAATTAATCCGGCAATTGTTCAGGATATAGAATGTGTTACTATAAGGCTTATGGTAATGAGCAGTGGTAACCGTCAACAGGTTGTTCCTGCCCCATGGGTTTATAATCCTTTACTTAAACCAGCTGCAAATCACCCCATTACACGAAACCTGAACAGAGTGAAAGGAGAATTTGTGAATTTTATCGATACAGTTGGTCTCGATCCTGCAATAAGAAAAATAATACTTCTGTCTACCTCAGCTTTCAGCCGTACTATATCACCTCCCGTAATTATAAGCCTTAAGGAAGCAGAGTTAACTCCTGTTGAGAAAGATTTTAATAAACCAAACTTGCCTGTAGCTGTTTTACTTGATGGCATATTCCAATCTGCATTTAAAAACAGGATGGTCACAAATCTTACTGATGATAAAAATTTCAAAATCAAGACTGAAAGTAAAGAAACCAGGATGATCGTGATTGCTGATGCCGATATCATCAGGAATGCGGTAAAGAGAGTTGGATTGAATGAAACACCCCTTCCTTTAGGCCAGGATAAATATACAGGACAGGTATACGGAAACAAGGATTTTCTGATCAATTGCCTGAACTGGCTCGTCGACAAGAACGGGATTATGGAATTGAGATCCAGAGAACTTAAACTTAGATTGCTTAACACTAAGATGATAAAAACTGAAAAAACTAAGTGGCAGATAATCAATATATCCGGTCCTATATTAATAGTTATACTTGCAGGATTACTTTATAACTATATCAGAAGAAGAAATTACACAAGATATTCAACACTAACACCCGCCGGAAACAGGTATTGACACTTTGGGGAATGATAAATGTAAAAAGCGGTACGAAAGGAATTCATCAATAATTTTTAATTTGAGGTAATAGTTTTTTTTCGTAATATTGGTAATTAAGAATTGAGCAAAATATATAGTTCAATTCATTCATTTAGACTTGAATAGTAAAATTCGGAAATCAATATATCAACTTAAAACAATACCAATATGAAATTTGTAGTATCCAGCTCGGAACTTCTTAGTCATCTGCAGGCAATAAGCAGGGTTATCAGTTCAAAGAATACTCTTCCAATACTTGATAATTTTCTTTTTAATCTTTCAGGGAACGATCTTGAAATAACCGCATCTGACCTTGAATCGACGTTGATAACAAGAATGAAACTTGAAAATACCGATGGAGACGGCGCTATTGCCCTTCCCGCCAGAATTTTACTTGACACCTTAAAAGAGTTTTCTGTTCAACCGTTGACTTTTGATATCAACATGGATACCATGGCAGTGGTCATCAGCTCTGAAAATGGTAAATTTAATGTTGTCGGGCAGAACGGGATAGACTTCCCGGCTTTACCTTCAATAAAAAAAGATAAAAAAATTGCTTTTGTAATTAATGCTGATGTGTTGCTTGCAGGAATAAGCAAGACTCTCTTTGCTACTGCTGATGATGAACTTCGTCCGGTGATGGGAGGTATTTTTGTAGAAGCATCGACCGACAAAATTACTTTTGTTGCATCCGATGCCCATAAGCTGGTCAGATACCAGAGAACTGACGCTCATGCAGATGATAATGCAACATTTATATTGCCAAAGAAACCGGCTTCGCTACTGAAAAATATACTACCAAAAGAAGAAGGTCCTGTAACTGTGGAATTTGATGATAAGAATGCATTCTTTGTCCTGAGCAATTATAAGGTCGTTTGTCGTTTGGTCGAAGGCAATTATCCGAATTACAATTCTGTTATTCCAAAAAATAATCCACGCAAGATCACCATTGACAGAGTAGAATTCTTTAACACACTTAAGAGAGTATCAGTTTTTTCAAATCAGGCAAGTAATCTTGTGAAACTTCAACTTAAAGGGAATCAGGTATTGGTTTCTGCCCAGGATATCGATTTCTCAATCTCTGCGCATGAAAGGATCAAATGCCAGTATGAGGGAGAGGAGATTGAGATCGGTTTCAAATCAGTATTCCTTATTGAGATACTTTCTAACATTGGTTCACAGGATGTTATGATCGAACTTGCCGATCCCACCCGTGCCGGACTCTTTCTCCCGGTTATTTCGGATAATGAATCAGAAGATCTTCTTATGCTTCTTATGCCAATGATGATAAATGCCTGACCTTTGAACCTTAACCTTAAACGTCCGATTGCTTTTATTGATCTTGAAACAACAGGAATTAATGTTTCAACTGATCGTATTGTAGAACTCTCAGTCTTAAAAATCAGTCCTAATGGCAAAGAGGAGTGGATGAGTACAAGGGTAAACCCTGAAATGGCTATTCCACCCAAAAGTACTGCAATCCATGGGATAAAAGATGAAGATGTAGCGAAATCACCAACATTCAAAGAAGTGGCAAAAAATCTTGTTGCATTTCTTGAAGGTTGTGATCTGGCCGGCTATAATGCCATAAAATTTGATATACCTGTTCTCGCGGAAGAATTCCTGAGGGTGAACATCGATTTCAGTTTCGTAAAAAGAAAGTATGTTGATGTTCAGGTAATATTCCATAAAAAGGAACAACGCACTTTAACTGCTGCCTACCTGTTTTACTGCAAAAAAGAACTGGAAGATGCCCACAGTTCAAAAGCCGATACAGCTGCCACCTTTGAAATTCTTAAGTCTCAGCTTGACAGATATAAAGATCTCGAAAACGATGTTGAGAAACTTGCCATTTTCAGTTCCTTTAACAATAATGTTGATTTCGCGGGAAGAATCATTCTTGATGAGAATGGGGTGGAAGTTTTTAATTTTGGAAAGCATAAAGGAAAACCTGTCGAAGTTGTTTTTAGTCAGGAACCCGCATATTACTCCTGGATGATGAACGGGGAATTTCCTCTCTACACTAAAAAAATTCTTACAGAGATAAAATTAAGATCTTTCGGAAAAAACCAGGGATAATATGAAGATCATCTGTATCGGGCTCAACTACAGGAAACATGCCATGGAGATGGGATGGGCAGTCCCGGATGAACCAGTTGTATTTATGAAACCCGATTCTTCAATCCTGAAAAATAATAAACCTTTTTTTCTTCCTGATTTTTCTATTAATATCCATTATGAAGTTGAGGTTGTTTTAAAGATCAGCCAGCTTGGAAAGGGGATCACAGCAAAATTTGCTTCCCGTTACTATGATGAAATTACTTTAGGTATTGACATTACAGCACGCGATCTGCAGAATCGTCTGGCTGCAACCGGCTTACCATGGGAAATTTCGAAATGCTTTGACGGCGCTGCTCCTCTTGGACGTTTTATTCCTGTTACAAGTATAAAGGATATGACAGGCATTGATTTCCGACTGGAGATCAATAATAAAGTGGCTCAGAAAAGCAATACTTCAGATATGATATTCGGATTTAATGAGATAGTTGAATATGTCTCGAAATATTTTACTCTCAAAACAGGTGATCTGATTTTTACCGGTACTCCACCCGGAGTAGGCCAACTTAAAAGAAATGATAACCTTGTTGCCTATCTGAATGATGAACCACTTCTTGATTTTCGTATTAAATAATGTTTAAAATCCTGAACAGAATATTTATATTAATGAAGAGAATGATAATCTGCCGATTAATTTCTTATCTTACCTTCTGATTTTAAATCATGGCGACAAGTTTTATTTGAATCCATCGGTTTCAATACCATACCATTCAGGTCAGATTACAACTCTAAAATAGTAACTTATGAAAGATAATATGAAGGTATCACGAAGAAGGTTTATTCAGAAATCAGTTGGAGCGGCTGCACTTCTCACTATTCCTACTATCATCCCTAAATCAGTATTTGGTGCGAATGATAAGGTAAGAATTGCAGTTCTTGGTGTAAATGGCCGGGGTACAAATCATATCCAGGGTTTTTCAGCACTCGGGAATGTTGAAGTTGCCTGTTTATGTGATCCTGATCTTACGGTTCTGGCAAAACGTGCCATGGAATTCGAAACAAAGTATGGCAGGAAAGTCATTCAGCAGCAGGATCTTCGTAAGGTATTTGAAGACAAATCAATTGATGCCGTCAGTATTGCCACTCCTAACCACTGGCACGCTCTTGCGACAATATGGGCTTGTCAGGCAGGTAAAGATGTATATGTTGAAAAGCCTGGTTCCCATAATCTCAATGAAGGACGTAAGATGATTGAAGCTGCTGCCAAATATGATCGAATTGTTCAGCACGGAGTTCAGTTGCGAAGTTCAGTTGCTGTTCAGGAAGCTATTAAACATCTTCGTGATGGTCTGATTGGTGATGTTTATATGGCCAGGGGTCTTGTTTTCCGCTGGCGGGATGATATTGGCAATAAAGCAACAGAGCCGGTACCTGAAGGACTTGATTATGATTTATGGACAGGCCCTGCCGAAATGAGGCCTTTTTCACGTAATTATGTTCATTACAACTGGCACTGGAACTGGAACTATGGTAATGGCGATGTTGGCAACCAGGGAATTCATGAAACAGATTTATGTATGTGGGGGCTGAATGTTGGCCTTCCTGAAAGAATAACGGCCGGGGGAGGTAAATTCCTTTTTAATGATGCGAAAGAAACGCCGGAAGTTCTGGCTTCAACCTATCATTATCCCAAAGAAAAGAAGATAATTGAATTTGAAGTTCGTCCATGGATTACCAATGGTGAAAACGGAGCTGAGGTTGGTAATATTTTCTATGGAAGTAAAGGATATCTTGTAGTCTATAACTACGACAGATACGAGAGCTTCCTTGGACAGAAGAGAGAGCCTGGACCAAAGAACAAAGCGGGAGGAGACCATTTCCTGAATTTCATTACAGCTGTCAGGGCACATGATAAGTCTATCCTTAATGCTCCTGTGGAGACAGCACATCTTTCATCGGGGTTGGCTCATCTTGGAAATATTGCTTATCGCACAGGCCGTACTCTGAATTTTGATCCCAAAACTGAAAAGTTCATCGGTGACGATGAGGCAAATGCTTATCTTACCCGCCCTCCAAGGAAACCTTTTATAGTTCCGGATAAAGTTTAATTAAACCAATACGATAATTTAAGTACAAGTCCACGGTTTTTTATCCTGGAATCTCCCGGGAAGGAGTTCTCTGTATAAACAATGAACAGGTCTGATACCGGTGCAAAACGCCACTGAAACCTAAGATTCAGATTAATATTGTCGATCTGGTTATTATACTGTACAAAACTTGTAAAGAAAATCTTATCTGTAAAGGTAAAATCGAGTCTGGGTCCGATAAGAAAAAACTTAGCGCTTTTATAGGGTGAAGGCAATGAGATATTGTTATAAGAGGAGACAATTGCCAGACTGCCATAGGGTTGAACCCGATAGTACAACTCTCCACTTACTGTCGTTCTTGTGCCATCAAAATAGCCGCCATATCTGCTGCTTATCAGCCAATTGAATGGTTTACGTATATCAGATGTAAAGGATATACCAACCTCTTTCCAGTTGAATTTTGCATTTGCAGGAAGAGGAACACCCCCGGTGTGAGTCGGATCAAACGGATCCAGAAGTTTGATGGTTGTCTCCTTTGTATCAACTACAAGTATACTTTTGTTCATCCACTCAACCTGGTATAGAAGCTGTGCCTCCCTGTCAGTCAGATTCATTGAAGGATCATAAAGCATGTCAAGCCTGATAGCTGGTCCATGATTTGCTATCCTGCTCGAGGACGGGAAAAACTTGTACTGTAAGCCCGGGTTGATTTCGTAGTACCCTTTTCTTCTTATATAACCTACTTCTGCAATATAATCAGCGCCTACCCACGCCTGATTCAGATATGCGTTTAGATACTGAGTTGAATATGCAATGTTGACAGCCAATGCTGATGCATTTCCTTTGGCTCCGGGATAGAGCGCCTGATGATAGAAAGCTTTTCCTAACCAGTGGTTATTAGCGCTTGCCAGATTGTATTCAATCCCGGCAACACGGTTGAACCGGTTGCCTTTGAAAGATGTGTCATTATTCACATTCATCACCTGCTTGTTGACAAAAAATGCTGTTATGTTAGAATGGCTGAATACCTGTCGCTGTAAAGCAGTAACAGTAAAATTACCGGCCTTAATAGTATCTCTGTCACCTGTTTGAATGTTCATTAGTCCGACCCTCCACTTATTCCCAATCTTACCGCTTAGACGTGCTCCAGCCAGAACAGGACTCTCCAATCCGATGCGGCGCGAGAAGAACGGCCTGAGGTTATCGTTCCCCAGTTTTGCAAAGAGATCGCTGTTTTCAAGATAAAACTGTCTCTTCTCTGGGAAGAAAAGTTCAAAACGATCAAGGTTTGTGACTTGTTTGTCGACTTCCACCTGTGAATAATCGGGATTGACTGTCAGATCAAGGTTCATTGAAGTAGATAGAATAACCTTAGCATCAATTCCTGCATTTGCATTCGGTTTGAACCCTTCTCCGGCCTCCTTGTTTTGAGTGGTTTTTGCGGATACATAAGGAATTAAAGAAAATCTAAGACCTGATGAAGACAACGGCTTGTACCATATAAGTGAACCTGTGAAAGCGAGAGTCGCTGTTGCAAACTGTCTTGGCATAGGGGCCCAGCTTGATTTTTCATTGGTTTTAAGATCCAGTCTGCTGAAATTTATTCCCCATTCTTTATCTCCGCCATTATATCGTATACTTCGGAATGGAATTGCAAATTCTGCAACCCATCGGTCGCTGTAATTTTTTACAGCTGATCTCCATTTAATATCCCAGTCAAGATTTACAGTTCCCCCGTTTGCCTGGACCCCATCCCACTGTGCCCCTGCGGCAGAAACACCGAAAGCAAACCCATTTGTCTGATCATTATAAGTATCAATGAATACAACAAAGTTATCATTCTTCATAAAGTTAAAGTCGCGACGCAAAGATTCAACCGGACGCTTGCCTGGTGATGAATCGTAACAGATTATACCCACGAAAAGGGTCGATTCGTTATACGTGACTTTCACCTCCGTCTGCGAAATGGCAAACCCTGTATCAGTGGGCAACACTCTTTGGAAATGAGTGGCTATATCAGCGGTAGACCATACTGGTTCATCCAGAATTCCATCGACATTGATGGCGTTATTCGATTCTTTAATATTAATCCGATATTTCTCGCGGTTTATTCCTTTTGACTGACCCAAAAGTATTGTATTAAAACACAGGAGTATAGCTGTACTGAGTAATAGGGAGAGTCTGAACATTGAGGTTTTTAAAATTTGCCACAAGGTAAAAAAAAGTTTGAATATGTGTTTGGAGAAAAACTACTACCCAACTTTACCAGTGGCAACATCATCTCAATAAATAAATATTTGATGATTTATTCTTTTCATTTGGTATTAATTAATTCTATTAATAACTTTGGCTGTTAATTAAAAAAATTGAAAAGATGGGAAATTTAGGAGCTACTGAGATTCTGTTGATTTTACTTGTTGTAGTACTTCTTTTTGGAGGCAGGAAGATTCCTGAACTGATGAAGGGTATTGGCCAGGGTATGAAAGAATTCAAAAAAGCTTCCCGTTTGGAAGATGAAGGCGACAAAACGAGTGCAGAACACAAAGACGAAGAAAAAAAATAAAGGCTGACTTTTTAAATCATTGTGAGACAACCTTTATTTCATAATGTATTTTAAATCAGTCTGAAATATTATATTTTGGCACTTTCCTGTGTTTTGTCCCTTGCTCATAGCCGTACGCTATTTCAAGAAGTAATGGTTCATTCCACGCCTTGCCAAAGAATGTGATTCCAACCGGTAATTCATTAATAAATCCCATTGGAACTGTGATTGCGGGATATCCTGATATCGCTGCTAATGATGAACTTCCACCTACAAAATGATCACCCAGAAGCAGATCAGTTTTCCAGGCAGGCGAGCCGGTCGGAGCTATAATTGCATCGAGCTTATAAGCATTCATTACTTTGTCTATTCCATCTTCCCGGGTTGCTCTTGTCATAATGGCCAGAGCTTTCTTATATTCCTCAGAATTAAGGTCTCCTTTCTGTTCCGTCTGCTCAAGAAGGTTCTGATCGAAATATCTCAGCTCAATACTATCTGATTTATTGAATTCTATTAAATCTTTGACATTTTTTATATGAAAATCACTCCCAAGCCCTGCAAAATATTTCTTAAGTCCATCCTTAAACTCGTATAACATTACCGTTAATGACGCATCTTCATAATTAGCCGCTTTCGGGAACTCTATTCCAATTACTTCAACATCATTTGCTTTAAGGTATGCCACTGCCTTATTCATCAGAGTATCAACTTTATCAGAAAAGCCCATTGATTTTTTTAACAGACCAATCCTTTTTCCTTTCAGCCCGTCTTTATTCAGAAATTTTGTATAATCGGTATAATATTTACCTTGTGAGGCAAGTGTTTTGGAATCAGACGAATCAATACCAGTTAAGGTTCCGAGTGCAATTGCAACATCTTCTACCGTTCGTCCCATGGGACCGGGAGTATCTTGTGTGAATGAGATCGGGACTATGCCTGCGCGACTGATGAGGCCAACTGTGGGCTTAATACCGACAATTCCATTGTTATTTGACGGACATACTATTGATCCGTTTGTTTCAGTCCCAATGGCAAACATACAGAGATTGGCAGATACTGCGACTCCTGAACCTGAACTTGACCCACACGGGTTCCGATCGAGTACATACGGATTCCTGGTTTGGCCTCCAATACCACTCCATCCGCTTGACGACATCTTAGCCCGGAAATTTGCCCACTCACTGAGATTCGATTTTGCAATTATGATTGCACCCGCTTCTCTCAACTTTCTTGCAACAAAACTGTCAGAAGTTGGAAAAGAATTTCTTAATGCTGTTGCACCGGCTGTCGTAGGCATCTTGTCGTGTGTATCAATATTATCTTTAAGAATTACCGGGATACCGAACAAGGGTCCAACTGATTTGCCTGCAGCAATCTCTTTATCCATCTTCTCTGCAATCTCAAGAGCTTCAGGATTGATCACAATTATTGAATTGAGCCGGGGACCATTTTTATCAATTTCGTTAATACGGTCCAAATAAATTTTAACTACATCCTTCACTGTATATTTCCCCTCCCTGTATCCCAGTTGAAGTTGTAAAATTGTTAATTCTTCAATCCAGCTATTATCAGTTACCTTCTTAACAGTATTACTGACAGGGGTTTTACAGGTGATCATGCACAGTATTAGCGAGATGCACAGTAATAAAAATTTGGAAAAATTTGGTTTCATAATATTGTTGATTTTTGGTAATTTTTGGTAATTTATAAAGAGACTCCTGATTGGGTTTTCTCTGCCCTACATAACAAATTGTATATTTCATAAAATTATGAATATTAAATCAATTTGAATAAATTTGTTGTTATAGAATTGTATAGACTTTCAAATTAGCATCTTTACAAAAAGAATGTCTATGAATTAAAGGGGAATCGGGAATATGAAGAACATTTATCTACAACTTCATGATCATAAATCAGATAGCTCCTGTCTGGTTCTCTGTACTGTTACCCGGACGCATGGTTCAACACCGCAGAAACCAGGCAGTTCTGCTTTGTTTGATTATAATGGACTTATTGCCGGAACGGTTGGAGGCGGAATTGTGGAAGGGAGAGTTCAGAGACTGGCCCTTGAAGCTATTAACTCAAAATCATCAGGACATTTTCAGTTTGACCTGGCGAATGATATCTCAAATAAAGAAGAAGCTATCTGTGGTGGACAGATCACTATACTGATTGATGCCAACCTGAATAATCATTTATCAGTGTTTGAACAGCTTGGAAAATCTATTGAAGATCATGTTCCGGGAGTTCTTATAACAATGATTACCGGTCTCGCCGAAGAAAAAGTACTTATAAACCGTTACTGGATAAGCAAGACCTTTAAACCAGACATGTCAGCGGAGTTTCTTGAAAAAATTGAGCCTGTCATACATAATATGCTCTCTAAAGGTGATCCATCAGATTACAGAGAATTGGAGCTTACTCTATCTGATGCAGAGGCTTCCTCACTCTTTTTTCTTGAACCTGTGTTCCCTCCTGCCCACCTTATAATAGCTGGTGCGGGTCATATTGGTAAAGTGTTGGCGCATCTTGCAGATATGCTTGATTTTGAAGTTACTGTGATTGATGACCGTCCTGAATATGCTAATTCTGAGAATATCCCTGAGGCTGACCATATTCTGGTTAATGATATTGGTGAATCAATGAATGACTTGCAGAAGACCAGGGATACTTATGTTGTAATTGTGACACGCGGTCATAAAGATGATGCAGCAGCTCTTAAACCTTGTATTGGATCTGATTTGGCTTATACAGGCATGATCGGAAGTAAGCGTAAGATTGCATCAATGCGGGATAGTTTTATGGAAAACAAATGGGCCACTGCTAAACAGTGGGATATCCTTCATTCTCCTTTGGGAATTGATATTAAATCCAGAACAGTTGAAGAGATTGCCATAAGTATTGCTGCAGAGCTTGTTTTAGTGAGGAATAGTAGGAAGTGTGAGGCGTGAGGCGTGAAGTGGGAGGTGTGAGGTGAGGCGTGAGGCGTGTGAAGTAAGTAGTAAGAAGTAAGTAGCAGATAAAAGATGGAGGGGATAAATAGGGTTGCGGGCGAAATATGGGCTATCATTCTTGCAGCTGGTGAGTCCAGAAGGATGGGTTTTCCTAAAATGTTACTCACATTTAATGGAAGTACAATGATTGAAAATGTTATTTCCAATGTTACTAAATCAAAGATTGAAAAAACAATGGTTGTTCTGGGGTCAGAAAGAGACAAAATAGCTAAGTTAATAGAGAAATATAATGTAAGATATTGTTATAATGATAATTATAAGGAAGGAATGTTGTCGTCAGTAAAGTGCGGATTCAGAAATCTGCCTTCCGGGTATGATGCAGTTCTGGTTTTTCAGGGTGATCAGCCGTTGATAAATCCGAATGCAATTAATGCTGTAATTGATGCATATTTATCATCAGAAAAAGGGATTGCAATTCCTGTTTTTAAGAATAGACGAGGGCATCCCATTCTTATTGCCGGAAGATACAAAGACGAAATTGAAAAACTCAGTCCGGTTAAAGGATTACGTTCATTGGCAGATAAGTTTTCGGATGATGTTCTGGAAGTTGATACAGACGAAGAAGGAATCCTGAGGGATTTTGATACTTATGAGGAATACAAAAAAGGAATTAATCTAATTCAATAATTATGGAAGAGACAATTAAATTTCAGTTAAACGGAAAGAAAACCGAAGCTACGATTGATCCTACCCAGACTCTTTTGTGGGTCTTAAGAAATCATTTTGGACTGACCGGAACAAAATTTGGTTGCGGAATGGGATTCTGTGGAGCCTGTACTGTTCTTATTGATAATGAACCTGTAAGGTCTTGCCAGTTGTCGGTAGGTGATGTGGCCGGCAAGAATGTGGTTACTATCGAAGGTCTTGCAACAAATGGGAAACTGCATCCTGTTCAGAAAGCATTTGTCGGGCATGATGCTTTGCAATGCGGATTCTGTACTCCAGGGATGATTATGAATGCCACTGGTCTGTTATTAAAAAATCCTTTACCAACAACTCAGGAAATAAATGATGGTATGGAAAACAACCTCTGTCGGTGCGCAGCACATTTACGTATCGTTGAGGCTGTTCAAACTGCTTCTAAAGAAATGAAAGGAGGGAAGTAATCATGAAAAAAGAGACAACAAATAATCTGGCTGAATTGAGGACTGATAAAAACCATGGAATGGAGAGAAGAGACTTTTTCAAAATACTTGGAGGAGGGATCTTTATTTTTTTCAGGCCATGGAATGCTCTTGATCTTACAGGACAACAGGCCCGGCAATCCAAAAGTCTGCCAAAAGATTATAATGCTTTCCTCAGGATAGCCGAAGATGGAACCGTCACTTGTTTCACCGGAAAGATCGAAATGGGTCAGGGAATTATTACTTCCCTGCCTCAGATGATGGCTGATGAACTTAATGTACCCCTTGAAAAGGTAAAAATGGTAATGGGTGATACCGATCTCTGTCCCTATGATCAGGGTACATGGGGATCATTGAGTACAAGGGTTTTTGGACCTTACATGAGAGTTGCTGCTGCAGAGGCGAGAGGCGTACTGTTGGGTATTGCATCAGCACAACTGGGGGTACCCGTTGCACAACTGGATGTAAAGGACGGAATGATCACCGATACTAAAAATCCAAAGAGTTCGGTAAGCTATGCACAGTTGACAAAAGGTAAAAGAATTGAAAAATTCCTCGATGTTAAACCTCCGGTAGAGGATTACACAAAATTTAATTATGTAGGCAAATCATATAATCATAGTGATGCTATCATTAAAGTAACAGGTGAGGCAAAATATACCGGTGACATAAAACTTCCGGGAATGGTTTTTGCACGAATATTACGTCGCCCTTCCCATGGAGCAAAGTTGAAGTCTGTTGATTATTCAGCGGCAGAGAAGATTGCAGGTACCAAAGTTGTAAGGGATGGCGACCTGATTGCTGTCATTAATGAAAATCACGACAGAGCTGATGAGGCCATAGCTAAAATAAAGGCTGAATATTCATTCGATGAGATACCTGTTAATGATAAGACAATCTTTGAATGGATGCTGAAAGCTGATTCTAGTGTGAATGTAGTCAGGTCGAATGGAGACATCGAATCCGGACGTCAGGTTTCCGATAAAGTTTTTGATTCTGAGTTTCATGATCCTTATCTTGCACATACTGCTATAGAAACACATACTGCCCTTGCCCGGCTCGAAGGTGATAAAATGACAGTGTGGGCTTCTACCCAATCGCCATTCGGTCTGAGGGACGGCATAGTACGCGAACTCGGTTTCCCGGTTGAAAAGGTAAGGGTTATAGTGCCTTTTGTCGGTGGTGGATTCGGTGGCAAAGGGGAAGCCCAACAGGGAATTGAAGCAGCGAAACTTGCAAAACTTACCGGAAAGCCGGTTATGTTGGTTTGGACCCGTAACGAAGAATTTTTCCTCGATACATTCCATCCTGCCGGAGTTGTTAAAATAAAATCAGGGATAGATAAGTCAGGTCTCATTAAGTTCTGGGACTATAATTTGTATTATTCCGGTACCAGAGGCTCTGATACCTTATATGATGTTCCGAATTCCAAGACCACCCATTATAGTCAGAAAAGTGGTGGCGCACCCATTCATCCATTTGGTACAGGAGCATGGCGCGCTCCAAATAACAATACAAATACTTTTGCCAGGGAGGTACAGATCGACATTATGGCAACGGCTGCCGGGATTGATCCACTTGAATTTCGTTTGAAAAACCTGAAGGATGAGAAGCTGATTGCCTGCTTGAAAGCAGTTGCCGATAAGTTCGGTTACAAGCCGGGCAAATCTCCAGGTGGGAGAGGTATTGGCATTGCACTTGGCACTGATGCCGGATCATGGGTAGCACATATGGCTGAGGTGAAAGTTGATAAAAATACCGGAAAAGTTCAGGTAATCAGAATTGCCTGTGCTCAGGATATGGGCCTGTGTGTTAATCCTGAAGGCGCAATTATCCAGATGGAGGGTTGTATAATGATGGGTCTCGGTTATACCCTAACTGAAGAGGTTTTATTTGAGGGAGGAAATATACAAAACCGTGGTTTCGATTCTTATACTATACCTCGTTTCTCATGGCTGCCTAAAATCGATACAGTTATCCTCGAAAGGAAAGATAAACCACCACAGGGAGGAGGAGAACCTGCTATTATTGCTATTGGCGCTGTAATAGCCAATGCAATTTTCGATGCAACAGGAGCCAGGTTATTCAGATTGCCTATGACGCCGGCACGGGTATTGGAAGCATTGAAGAAGGTATGAGGCATGAGGGATGAGGGATGAGGTATGAGGTATGAGGTATGAGGTATGAGGTATGAGGTATGAGGTATGAGGTATGAGGTATGAGGTATGAGGTGAACTTTTTCTCAATAATTATCAGATTGTCGTATTTTTACATTTTATTCTATTGATGTGAAACTATTGATTGTTGAAGATGACCGGTCTTTAAGCCGATCCATTTATGATTACCTTAAGATGGAGGGCCATATCTGTGAAGTTGCATTGACTTTCACTGATGCAACACAAAAGGTTGCTATTAATAAATATGACTGTATTATTCTTGACATTGGTCTCCCGGATGGTACCGGACTGGATTTAATCCGGGAGATGAAGGCTAACAGGTTAACCGGTGGAATTCTGATACTTTCTGCGAAAAGCTCTCTTGATGATAAACTAGTTGGTTTAAACATAGGAGCGGATGATTATCTCACAAAACCATTTCACTTTGCCGAACTCAATGCACGGATCAATTCAATATACAGACGAAACAATTTTCTCGGTCTGAATGAAATAACTTTTAATGAGATCAGGATAAATACTGAAGACAATCAGGTTTACGTGAATGAGAAGTTATTAATTCTTACAAAAAAAGAATATGATCTTTTATTGTTCTTTATGGCTAACAGGAACAGAATTATAACAAAGGAATCAATTGTTGAACATCTGTGGGGAGACAATGTTATACTTACCGATTCCTTTGATTTTGTTTATACGCATGTTAAGAACCTGCGTAAAAAGATTGTAGCTGCTGAGGGCAGTAACTATATCAAGTGTATTTACGGTTTTGGATATAAATTCATCGATATTTGAAATTATTAACTAAAAGTGCGTTTTACTATTTGCCTCTTTCTCTTCTGGTAATGGTTGCAGGAGGCGCATTGTTATATTTAACAATTAAGAAAGTTATATATAAACAGATGGATGACAGTCTGATAACTGAGAAGACAATAATAGAGGATCAGATAAAACAGTCAGATACTATTCCGGATTTTGAAGCCGCATTAGGTCATCAGATTGAAGTTAAACTAATGAACTACCATTTACGTAATTATCAGGCGATTAAGGATACGGATATTTATGATCCGAAAACTGATTCATTTATGCCATGCAGGTACATTTTTTATTCGGGTAACACTAATCAAAAGAAAGGTTTCGTAATTACTATTTTCCGGACTATACGCGAAAAAAATGAACTATTGAAGGACATTGGTATTTATTTGTTTTTCATGTTTTTTTCACTTCTGCTTATATCAATACTAATCAATTACCTTATTGCAAGGAACCTTTGGAGGCCGTTTTACGATTCGGTTAAAATAGCCGGAAGGTTTGATATACAATCTGATACACCATTGAATTTGCCTGAAACAGATATAAATGAGTTCAACCAGCTTAATGAGATCTTTGACAACATGACCCGTAAAATGAGGAATGATTATCTTAATCTGAAAGAATTCAGTGAAAATGCAAGTCATGAGATACAGACCCCTCTTGCAGTTATCCGTTCCAAGACAGATCTTCTTATGCAACAAAAAAACCTTAAGAAGGATAGCATCAACCTCGTTAAATCTATCAATGAAGCTACAACCAGATTACTTAAGCTTAACCAGGGATTGCTTCTTATTTCCAAAATCGAAAATCAGGTTTTTCATGAAAAGAAGTTGGTCTCTTTGAAACGGATTGTTGAAAATGGTCTTGAGAATTATAAAGAAATCATGGAGTTGAAGAAGATGCGGATCTCTGTAGATGGCAAGGATGATGCTTCAGTTGAAATGAATGAGGTACTTGCAGAAGTACTGATTTCAAATCTTCTCAGCAACGCGGTAAGGTTTAACATCGATGGTGGATTCATCAAATGTCATATTGATAATATGTTTCTTACATTGACCAATACTGGGTTACCCATGACCATTAAACCCGAGGATCTCTTCAAAAGGTTTCATAAAAACAGTGAAAACCCTCAATCAGTAGGTCTGGGCTTATCAATAGTCAGGAAAATTGCAGAGAGTTATGGAATGCTTATCACCTATACCTGCAAGGATAACCTTCATGAACTAAAGCTCCGGTATCGATGAAATTGCTTCCCGGCATTATTGTTTTTTCTTAAACTTTTGTTAAAAAACTCCAACTTCAGATCGTCTTCAGAATCCCGCAATACTATTGTACTATCAAACCAATTAAATTATTAAATATGAAAAAGTTATTATTCGTTATGGTATTGGTGATGGGAGCTTTAGTTGTTAATGCTCAACGTACACCTGTAAAAGTTGCAGACCTTCAGAAGTCTATTACTGACAATGTTGCTAAAGACTATGTTGGTTTTACAATAAAGGATGCAACAAAAGTTGTTGAAAACAATGTTGTGACATATGAGGTTGTTATCGCAAAAGGAACCATGCAGGAGACTCTCAGTTATGATAATACAGGAAAATTCCTGAAAAAAATGGAAGCAAAAGCCGGGATGCCTAAGACGGGCCCGAAACCAGCAACTAAACCTCCTGTTAAGAAATAATATTAAACAGGAACTAATTTAAAAATTTAAAAGGCTGCCTCATAAATGAGACAGCCTTTTTTACTATTGTTCCTACACGAGTCCTCAAGATCCATCTGTCACCTGCATTTGCAGATTTCACAACCCTTGCTAAACCCAAAGCCACAATTGAACCTGCCTGTACTCCTGTTTGATTTGATCAGGCGCTAATTATTGATTAATAAACCTTAGGATATGAAAAGGATCTGTTATATATTGTCTGGATTAACTCTTATAGCAATGTCATTTACAAAATTTCCGCAAACAGAGATCAGCAATGGATTAATCCATGCCACGATCCTCCTTCCCGATGCAAATAAAGGATATTACCAGGGAACTCGTTTCGATTGGTCAGGAAATATATCCAGTCTTGAGTACAATGGTCATAACTATTTCGGTCAGTGGTTTAGTAAATACAGCCGCGAGATACATGATGTAATAATGGGGCCGGTGGAAGAATTCGCACCTTTGGACTATTCAGAAATAAAACCCGGAGGCAGCTTTATTAAAATAGGAGTTGGAGCAGTCTATAAGCAAGATGATAAGCCATATGAATTCAGTAGAATCTACAAGTTAATAAATCCTGGAAAATGGACTGTTAAAAAGAAAGCCGATCAGGTATTGTTTATACATGATCTGAACGATAAGGCTTACTCTTACCATTATGAAAAAACTGTCAGTCTGACGAAAGATAAACCTGAACTGGTTCTTTATCATACTCTAAAAAATACAGGTAAAGATACAATTGAAACGAATGTTTACGATCATAATTTCTTTGTAATCGACAAGCATCCTATTGGACCTGGACTTGTTGTGAAACTACCGTTTAATTTGAAAGGAAACGGAATAGGATTTGGAGAATTGGCTGAAATTCAAGGCAATCAGATATCGTTTCTTAGGACAATAGGGAACGGAGAAGAGGCAGAGTGTTTTTCTTTAGAAGGATTTGGCCTTAGTGCAGCTGATTATGAAATCACGATCGAAAATCGTATAACAGGTGCAGGAGTGAAGATTACATGTGATCAGCCATTTCTTAAACTGGCATTCTGGGCCTGTTCAACTACTCTTTGCCCCGAACCTTATATAAAAATTAAAGTGGAACCCGGAAAAGAAATCAAATGGTCGATCAAATACGAATTTTATACTCTGACTAAATAATTTCAGACTTTTTATTCATATTTTGTGGAATATTTACCTTTGAATCGTTGTCTAATATTTATCAACTCACTTAAATAACGAAAGAAAATGAAAAGAAACATTAAGGAATTTCATGTTAACGGCTTTGATTTTCTGAGGTTAATATCACTGACACTTATGCTGGGACTTATTGCTCCGGTAATGACCGTTGCTCAGGCTGGTAAAACAAATTTTTCAGGTAACTGGACCTTAAATGCCGGGAAAAGTACCCAACCTCAGGGTGGTCAGGGTAATGGCATGAGAATGGGTGGCGGAAATTTTGTTGCTACACAGGAAGCCAATCTTCTTACAGTGGTCAGAACCAGGACTGGTCAGGATGGACAACCCTCCACAACGACAATGAAGTACACTCTCGATGGAAAAGAGAGCCTTAACACATCACCCAGAGGCGATAGCAAATCAATAGCAGCATGGTCTGCTGATGGAAAGTCAATGACTATTGAAACTTCAAGAACCATGGATATAAATGGTGAGTCAAGGACAATGAAGTCAAATGAAATATGGGTACTAACAGATGCGAAAACACTGACTGTTGTAAATACAAGACAAGGTCAGAGTGGTGAAGTAAAAACCAATATGGTCTATGATAAGAAATAACATTCCTTTAAATAATAAATTTTAAACAGGCTCCTTCGGGAGCTTTTTTATTTCTGTGCGTTCATGAGATCCCGGATTTGTTTCCATCCAATAAGTATTATATTGTTTGACTTTAATAAATCTTTGAATTCAGTGCTTGAAATCAGATCAAGATCATTCTGGCGCCAAGCTGAGCCATAATCATCGTGTCCTTTACTTATTGCTTGCATTTCATCATTATCAATCGCAAGATGAACAATCATGAGTAGGTTGAACCCCGGAAGCTATTGCTTTATCAATCTGAGCTCTGAGCTCTTTTTCTGCCTCAATGCTTTTTGCTGCTTTTCCCAGTTCTTCTACTGACGGATAAAAGTAATTGTTCTTATCAAGAAGGCTTGGAATCTGGTCAGAAGCAGTAATTCCATCCCATTTATAGAGATCCCATTCCGCTGTCAGTGTCAGATGAATTCCGACATCCATACCAGAATGGTTTTTTGCATACTCTATAATTTCAGAAGCCCATGGACAGGGCACCATGATGCTGCCTGATGTGATGACATTATTTTCGAAAGCTCTTATGCATGCCATATTAACGGAATGAGACAGTCCCATATCATCAGCATGAATGATGAGAAGTTTAGAATCCCCGGGATATCCAAGCATTTCAGCCAGATTTTTATTTCCCTGTGAACTGATACAGAGAGTTATTAACAGACTGGTTAAGACAAGTATTAACTTTTTCATTTTAATGTTTACTTTATTACATTTATAGCATGCGGTCGTATTGAAGTCCGGTATTTGTTCCCGGGAAAAAAAATCTTTTGACGAAATTATAAATAATTCTGACTTAAAAAAAAGGCCCCACGGATTTAAAATCCCGTGAGGCCTCATACTTTGCTTTTCACAACGTATGCCTTAAATTCAGAGCATAAACCTTTTAATTCTTAATTTCCACAACAGCATACTTTGATATTTTCCAGAACTGTTCCGGATCTTTTATCTCTATGCTTGCAATTTTATTGTTTTTGTCACGAACCAAAGCGTAGGAGTTGGTTGGGTGTTCAGTAATAAGCTTTGCAGATTTTGAATTCACAGGAATACTTTTCGTTTCTTTAATATTGACCTGGGTAAATAAACTATCAGAAAAATCCTGGTGTAATGACTCTTTCTTACCAAGTCCCAGAAATCCGCCTTCCTTAGAAACCAGACCCTTTGCTTTAAGAGTTTTGTATGTTCCATAAGCTACAAAACCTTTGTTCATCTCAGCAAACTGATTACTGATTTTCTCATCCTTCTGTGCAATTGCAATCTGCTGATCAGTCATTTTTGTATTAAGTTGTCCGATTTCGAAATCCTTTTGAGTCAGATTTACTTTAAGTTCAGCTATTTCAGTTTCACGAAGTTTCATAGTAGTTTCAAGTTCTGCCATTTTAACCTGCAGGCCTTTAATTGTGCCACCTGAATTCTTTAGTTGTGCTGTCAACGAGGCTATCTTCTTTTTATTCTGATCGAGCAGAGTATTAACATACTCAATATCCTTTAGTATCTGCTCCTTTTTGTCTTTAGAAAACTCTTTATCCGACGACTTCATCGTTATTATGTTTTCTTTCTCTTTTACTGTGCTCAGATCTTTTTCAATTTGATCAAATGTTAACATCCATTCGTTGATAACTGAGTCTCTGGAAGTTAATAATTGTGTAAATGAGTGTTTTTGGTTTTCTACAATAGCAAGATGTTTTTTCTGCTCATTATTATACATTGAATTTACGACGAAACCGGCTACTACCAAAAGAAGAAGACACACTATTAGTGTTGTCCAAATGCCTTTTTTCATTCCTTCTTTCTTTGCCTTTCTTTCGTTATTTCTTGAAGCCGCATTATCATTTGCGATAGGACGGGTACTGTTTACTTCATTTGTCATTTTAATTCCTCCTTGTTTAATTTACTTTTTTGTTATGGCTTATTCTACTTCAAACACTATGCCTTAAATTATTAATGACATTAACGTATTTAAAATGAGTACGTTGCCTACGAGCACTTAGAATAATAAATAGTTCATTTTGAGAAATCAATTCTCATATTGAGAAGAAAAAAGATAATGGACAGAGAGTATTCATTAAGCAGGAGTTATTCATTACTCCTTCTCTTCCTTTAATATGCGGTAAATGGTAGAAATTCCAATATCGAGCTTTTCGGCAGCAAGTTTGATATCGTCATTATTCTTTTTGAGAGTGGCTTTAATTATTTTCACCTGGTATTCCCTCAGGGTCAGATTGTCATTGGCAACATCAGACAGTGGATCACCTCTGTCAATCACAAGATCAGTTGGTTCAATAACACCATTCTCCGAGATGGTTACCGCGAGTTCAATAACCGATTTTAATTCGCGGACGTTTCCAGGAAACGGATAATTCATAAGTTTTTTTTGTGATTCTACTGACAGTTTTTTTAACATTATATTGTTTTCTTCGCAGAATTTTCCAATAAAATTCCCGGCCAGAATCAATATATCATTTGCTCTGTCGCGTAAAGGAGGTAACTCGATAGGTAATCCTAAAAGTCTGTAATACAGATCTTCCCTGAAGTTTCCTCTCTTTACTTCCTCTTTCAGGTTTTTATTTGTTGCAACAACAATCCGGCAGTCGGTCTTAACGGGCTTGTTACTGCCTATCCTGACAATCTCTTTTTCCTGCAGAACACGCAATAACTTTGCCTGTAAATTCAGTTCCATTTCTCCTATTTCGTCAAGAAAGAGGGTACCTCCGTCTGCTTCTTCAAAACGGCCTATTCGTCTGTAGGAAGCGCCCGTAAAGGCGCCTTTTTCATGACCGAACAATTCGCTCTCAATCAATTCGGATGGGATAGCAGCAACATTAACTGTAACGAATGATTTGTCTTTTCGCTTTGAATTGTAATGAATCGCCTTTGCAACCAATTCTTTTCCTGTTCCTGTTTCGCCTGAAATAATAACTGTAATGTTTGAACTAAGAGTTTTGTCAATAAGGTCGTAGACACTCATTATAGCGGGACTTTCGCCCAGTATGCTTTCACGAAAACTGTATTTCTTTTGAACTTCTTTGCGCAGCGTGGTTATCTCTCTCTTAAGTCCGATACCGTTCCTGATATTCTTGACTGTGTTTATGAGCCGGTCCTTAATATCGTCTGACTTGCTTATATAGTCATAAGCTCCCATTTTTAGCAGACTGACTACCGTATCAATATCTTCCTGTTCTGAAATGAGTATAACCTGAACATCGCTATTCTCCTCTCTGATTCTTTTCAGCACCTCAAGCCCTGTATAATCCGGAAGCCTGTAATCAAGGGTTACAATATCAGGTAATTCAAAAAGATTATTCAGAAAATCTTTCCCATTGAAAAAACTTTTTATCTCAAAGTCAGGATTTAGAGAAAGAGTGTGGACTAAAAGCCTGTTATACCATTCGCTGTCTTCTACAACAAATATTTTAAAAGGCTTTTCAGACATATCTTGACGAATTCTGGTTTATTGATAATTCCAGTACTTGCAAAGTAAAGTAAAAATGGCCGAATTTGCCATAGTTTTAACTGATTTTTGTAATTTGATCTTTAATAAGGCCACTTACGATTTCAAATTCCAGAAGTGTTTCTGCCGACAGTTTCTCAAGAGCCTGTGGTTCAACATTATTTTTAATATTTTCTTCAAACTTTCTAAGGAGATTGTAAAGATCCGATGCGCCTATATGCTTACATGGAGGTAACATTTTATGTGCCAGATCCGCGATGGAGTCCACCCGACCAGATTTTACGGCCTCCTGCATTTCGTCCAGACCTTTTTTTGTTGAATCGATAAAAGAGACCAGCATCTGCTTTACAAACTGTTCATCACCCCCTGAAATGTGATAAAGATTATCTAAATTAATTTTATCCGGAGCAGTAGATTTAATTTTTTCTTCACTAATTGGTTCAACATTTGCAACCGGTTCATAATCTTTAATCACAGAAAGAATTGTTGTTAGTAATGTCTCTTCAGTAAATGGTTTTGGAAGCACCGCATTCATCCCGGCCTGTCGGTATTTTTGCCAGTCTTCTTTTACGGAGGCAGCCGAGATACAGATCACCGGCATTTCTGATTCCGTAATATTCATTTCATCCCTGATAAACTGGGTAGCTTTTAATCCGTCAATACCAGGCATTCTGGCATCCATAAACAATAGATCAAACCGATGTGATTTTAATATTTCCAAAGCTTCCATTCCATTTGCAACCTCATGATTACTGACTTTCCACCTGTCCAGTATCGTTTTGAAAAGGAGACGGTTGTATTCTTCATCATCGACAATCAGTATTTTCAGATTTCTGATTTCTTCAGGAATATACAAGGGAGGAATAACCTCTTTTCTGACCAGTTTTTCATCACCAGTCTGGTAGGGAATATTACAGGTAATTGTGGTTCCATGATTCTTCCTGCTTACGCAAACAATAGTACCGCTCTGCAATTCTATAAGCTTTTTGACTATCGATAAACCTAATCCTGTTCCGCCATATTTGCGGGTAGTGCTCATCTCTTCCTGGGTGAAATCTTCAAAAATAAAGTCTATTTTACTCTCTTCAATACCAATACCCGTATCAGTTACCTCTATGACCAGTTCAATTTCTGCCGATCCCTTTTTGATACAATCCACACTTAAATTTACCATCCCGTTTTTAGTGAATTTGACTGAATTACTAACCAGATTAATCATTATTTGTTTTAGACGGTAAGGATCTCCCAGCAAAACATCAGGGGTCTCCGGGCTTATTGAATAGGTTAAGCTGGTGTTATTCCTGAGCGCATTTCTTTCAAACAGCGCAAATACATCTTCGAGAATTTGTGCAACAGTGAAATGTACTTTTTCCAGTGATAATCTTCCATTCTGCAATTTGGCAAAATCGAGAATATCATTAATTATTTTCGCCAGATGATCGGAGGAGGATTTGATAATTTTCAGCGTACGGTTTGTATTTTCATCTAATGGTTCATGCAAAAGCTGTTCTGTAAACCCTGAAATAGCTGTTACAGGTGTACGGATCTCATGACTCATATTAGCCATAAAGAGTTCTTTTGTCCGTGCCAGTTTTTCGGCTTCATCTTTAGAAGTCTGAAGGGCAATCTGATAAACATAGGTCTTTCTTACATATCGGACAATTATAAGCATAACTAAAATTGCCAGGAGAGTGCCCGAAACAGAAAACATAGCCAGCCAGATGTAGGTTCTTGCTGCTAATTTATTGGCTGCTAAAGCTTTTGCATTAATAATTCCGGTAATTTCATTTTCAATTTTGGTAATCAGGTCATAAAACTGTTCTTTGATTTCAGAGCTGGTGACAGCTAACGTTGACTCCCTCATCATCAATCTTTCCTTTGTTATGCTGTCTTGCTGTTCTATCTCTTTAAGATTACTGATAATTTCTTTTTCATTCAACCTGTTTTTATTTGTGCTATTGAAAACACGTTTGAGTATATTCTTTTCAGTTTTACTTGCTTCCAATGAACTACTA
Source organism: Bacteroidales bacterium (assembly GCA_025358645.1). Classification (GTDB taxonomy): domain Bacteria; phylum Bacteroidota; class Bacteroidia; order Bacteroidales; family VadinHA17; genus LD21. Next base: position 20,800 of record JANYIW010000158.1, on the reverse strand, counting down.
TCCAACCGGTCAGATAATTGTTTAAGATCTTCAACAACAGTGTGGTTATTATAGAGATACAAAATCTGGTTCCAGATAACTATATTTTTTTCAATGAGCTTACTGATTGTATCAGTCTGTTGGAGAACCAAAGAATCAGTCAAACATTCGGAACGCAACCTGCTAACCTTACCATCAATGTTAGAGATGATACCGTAATAAAGGTTAAGATCCAGTGTATTATGGGTACTGGTATAAATGCGGATACTGTTCTGTGCCTTTTCCAGATCCATTGAAATTTCCCTGATGCTTAATATCCGAAGGTCAGGTTTTAAGTCCAACTGAATTGAAGTAACTATTGAAGAAAGATTGCGATAGGATAGATAACCGGTTGCTGAGAGAAGGACAACTGCCAGTATCATTAATAATCCAATCTTTAGCTGAACTGAAATTTTCTTCACGGGTATTTTGGAAGGATAAATAATACCCAAAGCTATAAAAATTTATTTTCAATATATTGATCAAGATATAATCTGCAGAGTGCAGGAGCAAAAGTATCCTTTATTACAAAAAAATCGTAATTATTCTGAGTGCTTCTTTCTTCTATAGTACGTGATTGTGAGAGCAGGATTGCAAGGGTATTGTTGTTTTCTTTTTTCAGCAACCGTATGATCTCTGCGCCACTGGTCCCATTATCCATATTATAATCAACAAAAGCAATAACATCGTTATCAATAAATTCACGGGATTCAATTTTTCGAATGCAATTATAGGAATCTATAAATGAATGTAGAACCAATTTGTATTTCATTTTATGTTCCACAAAATGAGTGCTTTGCTGCAAGGCATTATAAATTAGACTGTTATAGTATTCATTATCTTCAACGACAAGTATATTGACTGTTTGTTTCATAATGCTTTCGTCTTGGTTTTGTTGATACTATTCTAAAAATGTGCCAGATTATCTCCATAAGGTGACATCAATTTGTATCTAATTAGATATTAATTAATTATGTTATGAATCTTTAAATTATTTGAAGGTTGTTAAAGAAAATATTTCTCAAAATGAGAAACAGATGAGGTAAGATTGGGAGAAAAGGGGAAGGGTGATTTCACAAAAGGTTAACAAAGTGAAACATAAAAAAAGCGAATTCCTGATTTCGCAGGAATTCGCTATAATTTATAATTTATCTATTAATATTATTTTCTACGGGTAGCGTCTTTGTTATCAGTCTCTTTCTGGTTGTTATCTTTTTTAATTGTCGCTTCTGATTTGTTTTTATTGACAGTCCTTCGGTTAGTAATATTGTTTTTTTCAGGTGGACGATTTACAACTGACTTGTCTGTCACTGTTGTGGATGACCTTCGGGTGGTTACATTTGGTTTTTCCGGTGGACGAGTTACCACTGACTTGTCTGTCACGGTTGTGGATGACCTTCGAGTGGTTACAATGGGTTTTTCCGGTGGACGATTTACCACTGACTTGTTATTAACTGCGCCTGATGATCTCCTGGTTGTCCCCGTATTCTTACCAGCGGATGGATCAGTTGCGGATCTATTTGTCGTTGTGGTTGTTGATCTTCGTGTAGTGCTGGTCCTATTCCCGTTAGATTGTCCGACATTTTTCGATTGTTGATCGGATCTTCTTACAGAGTTATTCCCTGATGAATTATCTGAGGATCGTCTGTATTCATCAGGATGCATTTTAGCGAACTTATTTTCTCCATCTTTTCTCTGGTCGGGATGTGAATATGTTGCTTTATATGTACCAACCTCTATTCTGCGATTAACATCAGGGGAAAAAGAACGCCTTCCACTGTAATAAAAGTCATTCCATCTTGTATAGCGGTGGGAGTCCCAACGGCGGTAATGTCCGAAATAATCATTATCCCGGTTATAATGATACCCGTAATAGTAATGATAGTAAGCCGGACGCCATGGATGCCAGTATGTCGGGTAATAGTCCCAATACCATGAAGAATGCCAGATTGTATAGGAGGGAAGGTACATAAATCTTATCAGAGGCCAGCCGGCAATTTCAGCCGGTGTGGTGCTAATATAAGTTATATTCTGTCCGTCAACAGACCGTGTATTCCCCGAATATCCGGGATTAGGTGTCTCACCGTTGTTTTCATTATCAAATATAGGTTCAATAATATAATTCTTACCATATAATTCTTCGTCACCGGTAAGCTGGATTTGCACCTGTCCATTGTTAAATCGTTGAACTGTAAAAACAGCAATGTCCTGGTTTTCCTTCGGGCTTACTGAAACCTGCAATACAATATTATGAACATCGCCATCCACATCATCAAATACTTTAATGTAATCCACCATGTTATCTCCATTAAGGTCGAGATTATTGATATTGGATTTCTCATCGTTAAGGATTCTTTCGAACTCTTCAAGCGTTTTTGATTGCTGGAACAGCTTCATCACAGCATAAAGATTAAGATTATCCCCTGGCAGACCCAGGTAAGCTTCCTGTTTATCCTGTGCCATGAGTGTCGTACCAGCGCCAAACAAAGCCGCCAGAATGGAGATGATTATAAATTTTTTCATAAATTAAAATATTAGCCGGACAAGTTAATACTTTAAAGTCATAACAAAACTTATACCATTTTTTTTGTGGAGAAAAAAATATCCTCTTGACCTTGAACTATTAGCATTTGTGATAATATCCAAAGTGAACTAAAACGAAATTTAATTTAAATAATTGTTGTATCATTATGCAGAATACTTTTGTTTTTGGAATATTAATGCAATGAATTTTAATTACTTAAAAAGAGAAAGGAAAATAGCATGTGTTTTTCAGCCGGTGCAAGTTTTGCAGGAGGTGTCATTATTTCATCCATTGGAGTTGCTTCTATCAGAGAAGTTCATAAACCTTCGCAGCTTGTTTTTGCCTGCATACCTTTATTTTTTGGTCTTCAGCAGATTGTGGAAGGTTCTCTGTGGTTAACATTGCCTGATAGTGATTACATTAATATTCAAAAAATTGCCACATATTGCTACCTGATAATGGCTCAGGTGTTGTGGCCTGCTTTGATACCTGTTTCAGTCCTATTGATGGAACATAATAAAAGAAGAAAAAGAATATTGCAGTGTCTGCTTGCTCTTGGTTTGTCTTTATCATTATATTATGCTTTCTGCTTGTTGTTTTTCCATGTAACACCCCAAATAACAGGATATCATATAGTGTATAATACAGATTTCCCTGATTCTTTTGCAATAGCAGCTTTTGTACTTTATCTGGTTGTTACAATCACCCCACTTTTTGTTTCAGGTATTAAAAGAACTCATCTGCTCGGAATATTAATGTTTTTCTCGTGTTTAATTACAGCAATATTTTTTACTCAATATCTCATTTCTGTGTGGTGTTTTTTTGCTGCGTTGATAAGCGGTGTAATCTTCTGGATACTCAGTGACTCCAAAAAGGAAATAATTTTTAAAAAACTTTCTTTGTTGAAAATCGGTTCAGACCTGTTACCTCATAAACATAAACAATTTTAATGCTGGTTTCGTGTAAAATATTGATCTTGGTTTTTGCTATAAGCAGTCTGTGTAATATATCGGTCGATGAAAGTATTGATAATCATAAGCTTTGGCTTGAGTGTAAAATAAAGAATGATATATCCTTTGAATTATTTAATACTGCTATTCTTGGGTCGCTCCATGTAAAAAACTGTGAAAAGAAAAGTATTATTACTATAATTGATTTTACAAGGTCATCAATCGAAAAACGGTTTTTTGTAATTGACCTTGAAAATAAACGGCTTATTTATAAATGTTTTGTTGCACATGGCAAAAACTCAGGTGAAAATTATGCAAAAAGCTTCTCGAACAAACCTGAATCGCTAAAGAGTTCACTGGGTTTTTATCTGACGGCGGAAACCTATTCAGGTGAACATGGATATTCACTACGGCTTGATGGTCTGGAAAAAGGTATAAATGACAATGCAAGAGTTAGGGAGATAGTCATTCATGGGGCTGAATACGTGAGTGAGGAATTTATTAAAAAGTATGGCAGGTTAGGTAGAAGTTGGGGATGCCCTGCTTTACCGGTTAAAATTTCAAAAGGAATAATAGATAAAATATCCGGAGGGAGTTGTCTCTTTATATATGGTGATGATAATTATTATAAAGAAAATTCAATCTTCATAAAGAAGAAATAATTTCTGATGTCAGCAAAGGTTAATATACCTTGTGTGAAGTGCATGCGCAACAAAACTAATATGGATTTATGATGATTTTAGAATCATTAAATTTTTAAATTTGTGCAGGATAATCAATTTAAACAATTATGAAAGAACTTGTACGTTGTCGCCCATGCGGATTTGTAATGGATTCAGACAAACTGGGAGATGTTTGTCCAGCTTGCGGAATGCCAAGAAAAGTTTTTGAACCATACAGGGAAAGGGTTTCCCGTAACAGATTAATACTACTTAATTTTGATCTTCATCCAATTGCCATACATCTTTCTCAGTCGTTTGTTATAGCGATCCCTATTCTTGTAATTATTACGAATCTTTTTAAACAATTTCAACCTGAAATGCTTAAAAATGTTTTAATATTTTCAGTAGTTGTTTTCCCGTTCACTCTAATCCTGGCAATTATCACAGGAATAATTGACGGTCTGACCCGATTTAAAACTCTAGCGACGCCTATACTAAGAGTCAAAATAATATTCAGTCTTATAATTCTTTCGTTATCTATTGCACTATTTTTTGTAGCTCCGCAATCAAAACTTTATATTCTTACGATAGTATTAAGCATCTTATCTCTAGGTGCCGGTTTTCAGTTGGGTTTGTGGGGCAAAAAGCTTATTAACGTTATATTACCAGGTTCATATCCACAGAAGAAGGGCACTAAAATAACTCAACCTCAAAATGATATAATCAGTCCTGTTGAAAAGTAGTGTACTGACAGTTTTAAGCAGGCGGCCATTCAACCTGGAAGATATTAATATCAATTATTGACACAAATTATATCCATGAAGGCTGTCACAGTAAAAGAACTCAAAGAAGAATTGACTAACGCTACACCAAAAGACCTGAGGGATCTCTGCCTCCGTCTGGCAAGATTTAAAAAGGAGAATAAAGAATTATTAACCTATCTCCTTTTTGAATCAAATGATGAACCATTGTTTGTAGATGGTGTAAAAAAGGAGATTGATGAGCAATTTAAGGGAATAAACAAAAAGAGCCAATACTTGATTAAGAAAGGATTCCGGAAAATATTACGAACGATCAGGAAGTATGCCAGATACTCACAGAAGAAAGAAACAGAAGTCGAATTGCTGGTATACTTCTGTACAAAACTTAATAGATTTACACCCTCAATACAGAAGAATACAGGACTGCAAAACTTCTACAGCAGATTATTAGAGACAATCAGAAAAAAGGTAACTCTGTTACATGAGGATCTGCAGTTTGACTATGGGACAGAGCTTAATTCCTTAACCAATTGATTGATCGGGAGCTCAAGTCACCAATAAAAATAGAACGTTGAGTCCACTCCGAAAAGGGAGTTTATTTTGATTTTTAGCTTTTTTTTACCCTTAACCCTAAAGGGAAAAAGCTAAATATCAAAAACTTACAAAAGTCCCCTTTAGGGGTCCCGATGGCTATCGGGATAGGGGTAACATGACTTATCGGAGTAGACTCAACGCTAGTTTCCAAAGACTTTTTTAAGCAATTCTGACGTTCTGGCCACTGGGTCTTTACGAATTTTTATTTCTTCTTTGGCAATCATTATAAAAAGGCCATCGATAGCTCTCTGAGTGACATATTCAGTAAGATTGGGATTCATTCTTTTAACAAGAGGGATCTTGTTATAGATTGTAATTAAATCACTCCAGTATCGGGTTGCGTTAACATTATCAAGAGAAGTTTTAATTATTGGTTGAAATTTTCCAATAAGCTCTGGGGATGTGGTATTTTTCAGGTACATAGTAGCCGCATTATCTGCTCCTTTAACAATATTAATAGCATCTCTCACTGTCATGCCTTTTATAGCGGCTATAAAAATAGGTTTTGCTTCACTTGCAGCTTTCTCAGCAGCACGGTTCATAGATTCATTAAATTCATCCACTTTTTTTGCCATTCCAATTGCCCTGAGTTTTGACTCCATCTCCTTTGCTTCAGAAGGAAAGGGGATCTTTATTTCAGGATTGCCCCAGTATCCATTAAGAACTGAAACCACTTTCACACTTTCTCCGGTACCATTTACCAGCGCTTCTTTAATGCCATCAGCAGCATCCTTTTCGGTAAGACCTTTTGTTTTAGAGTTAAGTAATTTTTTTGCATCCTTAAAAAACTGGGCATCTGAAATTTGGATATTTAATATCGCAATAATAACAAGGAAATAAATTTTTTTCATATCAAAGATTTTTAGAAGTATGGCATTACTTAAGCAAGTTTTCTGTCTGATACATAAGTATTATCAGACAATATTAAATATAAAGTCTGTTAACGTAAAAATGGTGAAATAGTTGCACTTATTGTAATAATTGTTAAAGGAGTAAAGATAACCTGGTACCTGAGATTTTAATGATAAACCTTGCCTTCAAAGTTTTAAAAATAAGATATATACAGCTTACTATAAGCTTATTGGCCACCAGATGATTGGTATTTTTTGATTAATGCAAGTAATTGTTCCTTCTTAAATGGTTTGGAAATATAATCATTGCTCCCGGCATTAAATGCTTTCAACATTTCGTTACTTAAAGCAAAAGCAGTTTGAGCAATAATAGGAAGGTTGGGGCGAAATTCTCTAATCTTTTTAATTGCTTCATAACCATTCATAACAGGCATTTTTATATCTATCAGAACAATATTTATTGTATCGTTGTTCTGACATATTTCAACCGCTTCCTTTCCATTTATAGCATGTAAAAGTCCGACACCGGTCCCTCTGAATATTTCTTTAATATACATATAATTGATTTCGTCATCCTCTGCAACTAAAATTGTTAGTTTATTAAGGCTTTTGTTACTCTCTGTCCTCGTTATATCTGGTATTTCTTCTACAGATACAGGTTCATAAGGTATTGTGAAGAAAAACTTAGAACCTTTACCTTGTTCCGATTCAGTCCATATTTTACCTTTAAGTAAGTCGATATTCCCTTTGGAGATAGCAAGTCCTAATCCAACTCCATTGTATAACCTCGGGTTTTCATGTTCAACTTTTCGGAAGCGTTCGAATATCTTATCGTGAAAATCAGCAGCAATTCCGATGCCTGTATCTTCAATAAAAAATTTGAGTTCATAGTTTACCATAGAGTAGCCATATTTGATATACCCCGTATCGGTAAATTTAATTGCATTGCTTATAAGATTGTTGAGTATCTGTCTGACTTTTATAACATCTGTAATTATAAAACTTAATGGATCTGAAAGTCCTTTAATTACTGAAAATGAAATATCATTACTTATTGAAGGCTTGAATGAAAGATATAACTCATCTAATAACTTATTTAAATTTACTCTCTTTTTGTTTATAGTTAAATTTCCTGTTTCAATAAGTGAAATATCCAGGACTTCATTGACTATGCTAAGTAATTGATCTGAGCCCTTTGCAATCATTGCTAAATATTGAGATTTTTCTGTTTCTGAGATTTTTTTATCTTTTAACAGTTCGGAAAACCCGACAATACTATTCATGGGAGTACGGATCTCATGTGAAATATTCTGAAGGAATACAGTTTTTAACCTGTCACTATCTATGGATTTTTGTTCAGCATTTCGTATTTTAACCAGATGACTCTTTAATAACAAATAGAACAGAATAGCAGTAATAATAACATAAAACCAACCTTTAAAAGTCTGTATTCTGGTTAATAAATCAGGATCTCTTATAAAATAGTTAGCTATTTTATCTGAAAACACAATCCAAATACTTCCAAAGATTACATAACCTACAATAATTCTGTATTCAAATTTTAATTTTTGCATTTTTCGAATAAACTGTCAACTGTCTGAGCCAGGTCAAAATCCAGCTGAGTTACTCCCTTGGCATCATGAGAGTTTAATTTTATAGTTACAACGTTGTAAATATTGCTCCATTCAGGATGATGTTCCATCTTTTCTGCCTCCAGTGCGACCGAAGTCATGAATGAAAATGCGTTTACGAAATTATTAAATTTAAAAGTTCTCGATAAATAAGTTCCATCAAATGACCAGTCTTTTAATTTCACTAATAGTAAATCTTTGACTTCAGTTTTTGAAAATGCTTTCATAGTAATATTTATTTTAGATTAATATCCGTGTATATTTCTTCTAGCTCTGAATTTCTTTTTATCATCTTGTTTGTTATTGAATCTTCATTTTCATGGTGATAGATATAAGAAGGTATTTTTGTCTCCTTCATGAAAACTCCAGCCTCAACCGCCCTGTCAAAAAGATCAGAATCTGTTCCAAGAATTATATTTCTGAACCCGTTTAATTGTACTAAAACACTTCTTTCAATAAAAAAAGTTCCCCCAATGGCACATTCACTAAGGTTGATTCTTTTATTATAATTAAACCGGTCAGGAACATACTGATTACCAATGATTTTGGTCCCGCCATATAAGAATCTGACATAGGGATTTTGTATGAGAATGTCTTTCCTTGATTGAAGATGCAACGGATTATACTCGTCGTCTGAGTCCAGAAAAGAAATGAATTTCCCGGAAGATAAGTTTATTCCTGTATTTTTTGACATAGCTTCTCCGCTATGGGCTTTTCTGAAATATTTTATTGCATTATTTAATCGGAGGCGGGGGAGAATCTGTAAATATGTGTCGTCGGTACTTTCGTCATCTACAATAATCGCCTCCCAGTCGTGTTCTGTCTGGGAAATCAGTGAGTCTAATGCTTTTTGTAAAAGATTTGCTCTGTTATAAGTTGTGATAATAATTGAAAAAAAAGGTTGGACAACCGGTTTTACATCTTTACCTGAATCCTCAAAAGATAATACTTTCATATTTTAGAATTTAACAGGTAAACACAGAATTTCTTCTATTGTTTATTGCTTAAATGAATTTAGTGAACTAAACAGATGTTTAACAGGTTAATTATTATCTGGAGCAGAGCAATAACAAGTATGTATATCAAAGGAAGGAAAAATGACAAATGTAACCTTGAATTTCATTCAGTCACTTGTTATTATTATGAGTGTTTCATTACTTTTACATCAGATTGAAATCTCTGTTGAAGCGTATTAAGAAAATCTTTGTTAATGCATTAGATGTACCCTGTCGGTTAGTAGTGGGACCTGTTATATAGAATAAATAATTATTATTATGGACCGAATGATAAAAAATTGTATAGGTGTCGGTATTTTCGGCTTAATATTTATAAGCGGTTGTCATCAGGCTGGAAAAAACTCAGAGAAATCTACACCTTCAGCAATTCCTGTAACCGTTTCGCCATTGCATACAGGACGGATGGTCAGTTATCTCGAATTTAGTGCAACATCGGCATTTTTGTTTAAAGCTTCTATTAAAGCTCCTGTTACCGGGTATATTGAAAATATGTTCATTAACCAGGGAGATGCTGTTAAAAATAACCGGTTATTATTCACGGTAAAAACGAGAGAGGCATCAGCTCTCATAAATGATTCTCTTAATAGTCTGAAATTCAGAGGCGTTGTTAATGTCAACGCTGCTATTGCCGGTATTATTTCGACGATCGAGCACCCAAAAGGTGATTATGTTGCTGAGGGAGATCAGCTTTGCCAGATAGCTGTTCCGGAAAGTTTTGTATTTATTCTGGATATCCCATTCGAACTTTCGGGTTCTTTAAAGCTGAATACCAGGTGTGAAATAGTTTTGCCTGACACTCATTCACTACTGGGAATTATTAAATCACGTTTTCCCTCCATGACAGGCAGTTCCCAGACAGAACGGTTTATCGTAAGACTCTCTGAATCAGTTAGTCTCCCTGAAAACCTGATTGCTAAAATCAGAATTTTAAAAGAGTCAGTGGAAAATGCTGTAAGTCTGCCAAAGTCTTCAATTCTCACCGATGAAACTATGCAAAATTATTGGGTGATGAAACTTATAAATGATTCTACTGCTGTTAAAGTATTGGTAACAACAGGAATTAGCGAAAAAAATTATGTTCAGATTAAAATGCCGGTATTTAAAGATTCAGATTTATTCCTTTCTTCTGGTAATTACGGACTGGGTGATACGGCTAATGTTAAGGTTATTAAGCTATGAATAATAGAAATATTTACAGGTTCTTGCTAAGACCTATCCTATTTGTTCTGCTGGTCATCCTGGTTTGGGGCATTTATTCTTATACCAAAATGCAGACATCGCTTTTTCCCGATGTAACGTTCCCTAAAATAACCATTATAGCAGATAACGGAGAGCAGCCAGTTGATAAAATGATGATAACAGTGACCAAGCCTCTCGAAATTGCAATTAAAAGGGTTAATGGAATTACCACAGTGAGGAGCAGCACAAACAGGGGAAGCTGTACAATAGATGCGTATTTCGACTGGAATGTTGACATTAATCTTGCTAAAACCCAGTTAAATGAACGGATTAATGAAATAAAGAATTTACTCCCGGCAACAGTAAATATTGTTGTTGAGGCAATGAGCCAGTCAATTTACCCGGTTACCGGATTTACTATTGAAAGTGATAAATACGGTCAGATAGAACTGAGAAATATGGCTCTTTTTAATATAAGGCCACAGTTCTCACAAATACCGGGTATCTCCAATGTTATTATCAGGGGGGGAAAAACCAAAGAATTTATAGTATCTCCGGTACCTCAAAAACTGATCTCACTCGGGCTAACCCCACAGGACATTATTGTGGCATTTGGGAATACTAATTTCATAGAATCGAATGGATTACTTTCCGATTACCGCCGCTTGTACCTTTCACTCACTGACACAAGGTTTAAAAACATTGATGAATTAAATGAGGTTGTAATTAAAAATGATGGTCACCGTATCATAAGACTGCGCGATTTTGCCCTGATTGATTTACAGGAGCAGCAGGAATTTATAAGGATCAATGCAAACGGTCATGATGCTGTACTTATTGATCTGGTAAAACAAAAAGGTGTAAACCTCGTGGATTTTGAAAGAAATGTGAACACAAGGGCTGGTGAAATCCAGAAACAATTGCCATCAGGGATCACAATGAAGCCATATTATAACCAATCTGCATTTGTAACAAGTTCAATTGACAGTGTGTTGAAAAGTATTTACGAAGGGCTGTTCCTTGCTATAATTGTTGTCATATTGTTTTTACGTTCCTTCAGGGCAAGCCTCAGTATAATCCTGATAATACCAGTCACACTTGCGCTTACTGTAATCGTGCTGCATTTTGTGCACATCACACTTAATATTATGTCGTTAGGTGCAATAGCAGCATCAATAGGACTATTAATAGATGATGCAATTGTAATTATTGAACAGCTTCACCGCGTACACGAGGAAAACCCGGGGAAAGATAAGAAGGCCGTTGTCAGTGAATCAATGAAGCTGTTTCTCCCGGCAATGATAGGTTCATCCTTAAGTACCATTGTAATCTTTCTTCCTTTTGTAATGATGAGCGGCGTTGCAGGTAGCTTTTTCAAAGAACTGACTCTTACGATTGAGATTACTCTTGTATGTTCTTTCATTGCCACATGGATCGGTTTACCCGCTTTGCATCTGTTATTTGGATATAAACCACATACAAAGCTTCAGAATATTTCCAATATCAAAGATAACAAGGAACGTCAAAGGCTTTGGTGGCTGGTCTGGTTTTTTGATAAACCCTGGTTTTCAATCGCTTTCATACTTATTCTTGTAATTTCTTCGGCTTTATTAATTAACAGGCTGAAGACCGGTTTTTTACCTGAGCTTGATGAAGGATCAATCGTACTCGACTATATTGCTCCGGCTGGAACAACTCTCGATGCCTCCGATGCAATCCTGAGAGAAGTTGATAAAGTTGTACTAAGCCATCCCGATGTTGAAACCTACATGAGACGAACTGGAACGAATATGATTTCTGGAATAAGCATGGCATCCGGAGTAATACCCCCGAATTATGGAGATTATCTTATTCAACTAAAACAAGGAATAAACAGGAAAACAGAAGATGTGATATCCGAAATTCGTGATAGGGCAACTGCTGTCGCCCCGGCTCTTGAAATAGAATTCGGACAGAGGATAGCAGATCTTCTTGGCGATCTTATCGGACGGCCACAACCTATAGTTATTAAAATATTTGGTGATAATCATGCCATGTTGCAGGTTTTAGCGCTAAAAGTGCAGGAAAATCTGAATTCTGTAAGAGGGGTTGCCGATGTTATGAATGGGATTATATATGACGGCCCTACAGTTACTGTTCTTCCCGACCAGGGTAAGCTGGCACAATACAAAATTACTCCTTCAGATTTTCAGACCCAACTTAAAGTTTATAATGAAGGAGTACCGGTAGGACAGGTTCAGGAAGGTGAACAAATGCTGACAATTCTTCTGAGAAGTACCAATTTTAATAGCAATAGTATTGATCTTATCAAAAACCAACCTGTTTTTGCACCTGATGGATCATATAAACCTTTGCAGAATTTTGCCAATGTTGTATTATCTGCAGGCGATCCGGAACTTACCCGCGAGGATCTCAAATCAAATATTGAAGTAACTGCCAGACTTGACAATCGTGATATAGGTAGTGCAATAAATGAAATAAAAGGGTTTATCGCTAAAAATGTTTTACTTCCCCCTGGCTATTACATCGAATATGGTGGCACTTTCCAACAACAACAGGCGTCATTCAGAGAACTTTTGCTTATTCTTCTTACAGCTATAGTTCTGGTTTTTACTGTCCTATTGTTTTTGTTCAGGGATCTTCGTATTGCTTTACTTATCATATTTATTTCTGTTCTGGGTATCGGGGGATGTATTTGGGCATTGTACATTACAGGTATTCAGCTGAATGTGGGAAGTTATACTGGTATAATTATGATTGTTGGCATTATTGCCGAGAATGCAATATTTACAGTTAACCAGTTTCTTACAACTTTTGAGACTACTTCAGACATTGACAAATCAATTAATTATGCCATTTCGCTTCGAATCCGTCCAAAGCTTATGACTGCCATCGGCGCCATTCTGGCGCTTACACCTTTAGCTCTGGGGATAGGCGTTGGAGCCCAGATGCAGCAACCCCTGGCAATTGCAGTAATCGGTGGTTTTATAATTGCCATGCCACTCTTACTGCTGGTTTTTCCATCACTTCTGAGATTGTTATACAGGAAACCCGCAATTGATGAATCAATCTGACAATAAGACAGCACATTTCAGCTTTACCAGGATTGCCCTGTTGTCGGTAAGGTGGTCGGTATTGGTAACTTTATAGTAATACCGGAAATAAAACCTTATCTTTGAGCAAATTCGACCAGAGAGGATAATTATTAACTAACCAAATATTAATGTATGGGTAGATCGCAGGAAACATCAAACAAAAAAGAAGTAAAGAATAAAAAGGATAAAAAGAGAAAAGAAAAGGAAAAAAAGCGACTTATCAGGAAAGAGAGTGGAAAAAGCAGCTTTGCTGATATGATCGCCTATGTTGATGAATATGGAAAAATTTCTTCGACTCCTCCGGATCCAAATAATAAGATTGAAGTCGAAGTAGAGAATATTGAGACAGGAGCTAAAAAGAATATTCCATCTGCAAAAGCAAGTTATATAAGAAAAGGTGTTGTGACCTTTTTCAATGACTCAAAAGGCTTCGGATTTATACGTGATATGGAAAATAAACAGAGTGTCTTTGTTCACGCGAATAACCTTCAGGAACCGATAAAGGAAAATAATATTGTCACTTTCGAGATAGGTAAAGGACCTAAAGGGCTTACAGCTTTAAATGTAAGATTATTTAAAGATGGGGAGGGTAGCGCCCCACTTAAAGATAACACCGCCGGGCGACTATCCTGAAATCTTTCTGGAACACATTTCAAAGAGTTTATTAAACAATTCAGTCATTCTATTGTTGTTATGACAATGATTGACTTGTTATTATATATGAACCTAACCTCTGGTTTCTCTCTTAGAAGAGAAATATCGATCTCACCTGTTGCGGTTAATGCAACAACTAACCGTTTCGTTTTTAACTCACATTTATTATTATTCTGTTATGAAAAATATTTTAAGAAAGATTGCCTCAATTGGTTTTTTCCTGACAATAACCTTCAAGGTATTTGCTCCAACAAGTAAATCTCTAGCCGTAGTCAGAACTTCTCCTATTGAACCATTTAAAAATCTTATTCATGCAGTTGGTATGGTCGAAACTCAGTATGACACACTTGCTTATAATCCTCTTGAAGAGGCAGTTGGCTATTTCCAGATCCGTCCCATACGTCTTGTAGACTATAATGATAGAACAGGAAGTACTTATTCAATGATTGACCTGTTCAATTATAAAATTTCCGAGAAGATATTTTTATACTATGCTACTGAGATCGGTCCATATAATTTTGAACGGATTGCCAGGAACTGGAATGGTTCTGGTGAAAGTACCATCCAATATTGGGAACAGGTTAAAAAATTTCTCTGAACTCAAACCGATAATTATTAATTCATCACTACCCGAAATGTTCTGTTAGAATATTTTTAAAAAGGTAGTGATCAGGTATCGGTTCAGTATATTTGTGATGGTGATTATTTGTTAAGTGTTTGAGGTGTACGGTAATAAAACAGAAATCCACCTTCCTGTTTTATGAATCTGCAATCAGGATGCTTATCAAACATTACTTTAGATGTTGATTTTGCAACTATATATACTGGTTTATCTATTTCACCATTTAACAACCACTCTTTGTTACTGCTTTCAATATTACCCCCAGGCATTTTCCTGAAATAAAAATACGGCGCGTAGCTGTAAAATCCAACTGTTGTAACATAAACATCCTGACCAGAAATGCTTTTATAGAAATTAATCGCAGGGGCCTGCGAATACCCTTCAATTTTGGGTACTACTGTTATAAGATAGAAAAAAATGCAGAAAGCCGTTGCGTAGAAGAATATAATAATCCCTTTGAAAAACTGTCTATGTTTAATCATAAAAATTATAACAATAATTAATACGAGATAGACAGCGCCTATCAGGAACTCATAACCATTCCATTTTACAGGAGAATTCAGGCAGGCAACAGCAAATTCATCTTTAATATAAGGTGTTATAAGATCTTTGTATCTGCCTATCAGAGGAAGTCCAATAAGTATAATTGAAAATATTGTTCCTGTTACCAGAAGTATCCATACCAGGTACTTTTTGAATGTGTTCCTGCCGTTCACAAGTTCATAAACATAGTAAGCGGCAAAATACGATAGTGGGAAATATGCAAGTGATGAATAATGTACAATTTTTGTTTTAACAACTGAAAATAATATCATAACAACCCAGAAGAGAATGAGCATCCATCTTAGAAAATATTTGCCTTTATCGCCGGAACCTGCATCTTTCCTGAAAAAGACTGGGAGTGCCAGGACAGAGATAGGAAAGCATCCCAGGAAAACGACAAGGAAATGGTAATAAATTGGTCCGGAGTGTCCTGCAACCGGGTTAAGAAACAGGTCCGCCTGGTATTTAAGAAATTCCCTGATAAACCAAAACCCGTTATTGATCATCTCCGGTATAAACCATAATGAGGTTATAATTAAACAAGAGATTGAGAATAGCAGGATATTTTTCCAGCTTGAAATTCTTTTGAATTTCATAGTCGCCCAATATACAAGGACAGAAATACCTGCAATTAGTAACCCAACTGGTCCCTTTGTGAGTGTTGCCAGACCAATCGAAATTCCAGCTAAAAAAGCATATTTTAATCCTTTGTTCTCACCATTGTCTCTGATACTTTTCGCAAGAAAGATCACGGACAGAAAAATAAAAAAGTTAAAGAATGGATCAATAATTCCTGATTTCAAATATATGTGTGGAAGAAACGATCCCAGGTAACCAAGCGCCCATATTAATCCGAATTTTTCGTCATAAAGTCTTTTCCCTATAAAATACAATGTCAGAAGGGTTAATATTCCGATAACGGCATTCGGGAAACGGGCAGCAAATTCATTAATCCCGAATAACTTCATGCTCAATGCCTGCATCCAGAAGAAAAGTGGAGGTTTTTCCCAGAATGGATGAAAATCAATCTGTACACGACTGAAATTGCCGGTTACTATCATCTCCCGCGCCGATTCAGCAAAATTTATCTCGTCCCAGTCGAAAAGATGTACAGAACCCAGAAAAGGAATAAAAAAGAAAATTGCCGAAATAACAATTATTAATGGATAAATTTTTCTGTTCATGGATGATTAATTAGCGAGGAGCTTCCATTTGTATATACCTGTCTTAGTGAGAAAGTAAAGGAATGATACACCCAATACTCCAAAACCGTACTTCATACTCCTCCTGAAATTAATACTGGATGCTTCTTCAAAATATTTAGTAGGGCATGTTATTTCAGCAATACTGAAGCCCTTGTAAAAGATGAGTGCAATCATCTCATTATCAAAGATAAAATCATCTGAGTTCAATTCAAAATTTATTTTTTTTAGTACTTCTGCAGAGTATGCCCGGTAACCGGTATGATATTCAGTCAGCTTCTCATTCATCAAAATATTCTGAATAAATGTAAGGAACCGATTGGCAATATATTTATATGTCGGCATTCCCCCGGTCGAAGCGCTTTTGCCTAATATTCTGGATCCGAATACAACAGGGTATAACCCACTTCCTATTATACTGACCATTGCCGGAATCAGCAGTGGAGTGTACTGATAATCGGGGTGTAACATTACGACTATATCTGCTCCAAGTTCAAGTGCCTTTCTATAACATGTCTTTTGATTGGCACCATACCCTTTGTTTTTTTCATGATGAATAATATGCTTTATTCCAAGTTTCTTCCCTAATTCAACGGTCTTATCATTACTGAAATCATCGACCAGGATTACTTCATCTACAATATCAAAAGGAATTTCCTGATAAGTCTTTTCAAGTGTCCGGACTGCATTGTACGCCGGCAGCACAACGACTATTTTTTTTCTGTTATACATCTGTTATCGTGCCAGATTATGAAGCTTAATAGAAAAATGCAATTCCCCTTTGAATGCAAGTGGTTCGAGGAATGAATATTTAATATCTTCACAATTAAAAGTTATTGTAGCAAAAATTTATAACCTAAGAATTTATTTTTTTGAAAATTTAAGAATAATGTGGAATCAAAATTAACCAGTTATTCTGATAAAGAAAAGAAATTCAATATTAACTATTAACAATTGGAAAGTTCCAGTCTGTTATACCAGTTAGTCGCGGTTGTCTGGTACCTTATGACTGAAGTCAGTTAATAAAATGCTGAAATTTCGGCAGTGGATAGATGTTGATAGATTGGACAAGTATACTTAACTTCACGTTTATTAGAAATACATTATGGTAGAAAAAATTCCCAATGGCTGGCAAAAACTCCTGACAGGATACCCGTGGTTCGGGTGTAAAGGATGTTACCCGATAACTGCATATTCTGAGTTTATGCCCCCGCCCAGGCTTGGTTGTAAACCTTATGGCAAAACTGATCATCGTATTTTGAAGGAAGAAGATCCTTTTGGGTGGAATATCTCCGAAATGGAAGAGGAATATGAGCTTAAACCAGGGATTGAACACATTGGCCATCAGATAATGAGTAATATCATTAAGCTTGGCAAGGGACTACCGGAACATTTTATCCACGGCCATGGAGGAGAAAACCTGCTGAATAACCCTTATTGGCCACCTGAATTGGCTACTCACGCCGGATCATTGGTGCACGAGAGGTATGTAACATTATTGCCATTAATGCTTTCCCGTACACAGGATGACAAGGGAAGAGTGATCTGGACTTTTTTTGGAAACAGTATACATGAGCCAGAACAGGCATTCTGGAAAAGTTTTTTTACTGCACCGGGGATAGAGGTAGCTGAGACAGAGTCAATATCATTCTTTTCAAAGCTGCTTTCTGAAGCTTATGGTGAAAGTCTCAATGATAATAAATCTCTTTTCAATGCCGGATTCAGAATAATGACTTCTGAAGGATCTGTTCTTCCCAAATGGACAGAAAAGTTTATCATTAATGACGACTCATCATTCACTGATGTTAAATATCTTTTGACATTCAGACCATTCAACAAGATACCTGAAGCTGTAAAGTTAAAATATCTGTCAGGTACTTTATCACTGATTCCTTTTCCCGGAAGTCTTGTATTCTGGGGCATGCCTGGCTATCTCCGGCTGAAAAAAGAACTGCCAATAACTGCTCAGATCCCCTTATTGAACCTTGTTGCGCGAAACAGGGGGATTGGTGGATTGCGGGTAACACAATCAGGATGGCTTCATGAACCTCATCCCGGGAGTAAGGACCTTATAATTAACGCAAATCTTATTCATGATTCTTATTCTCGCACCCACCGTTGGCAAAGGGTTCACAGATATCAGGATGAACTTAATGAGGTTGCGCATAAAGTCAGACTTATTAAAGCATTGTTCAGCACCGAACCTGATTCAATGGGCTTATATGACAAACCATTAGCCTCTAACAGCCAGCTGTGGAACAATAGTTTCGACCTTCTGTTAGATGGTCCCAAAGCAGGGAGGAGAAAAATGATGGAGGTGGAGAAAGCGCTTTTAAAGGGTGGACTTTTCGGTTACAGATTCTTTTATCCGCCCATGCGTTTCGGGGAGCATGAATTATATCTGCACAGACCGCTGGTGGCTTTTGTCGCCCGGGAATCTGATAACGTTGTGATTAAGGCTGACTCTCTTTATGGATATATCACCGGTTATCACGATGATGACAGGCTGAAGTGCAATCCGGTTGAACTATGGCCAAGAATGCAGAAACGTGATCTGTATCTTTCTGCTCTTCATGATTTCAATACTATAAATGATCATTATGTTCATCAGACTTCCCTGAACTTTATCTCTTTGTTTGAGAGCTGGGAGATGTCTGACAGGAAATCACTGAAAAGATCTTTTGCACAAAACATTTTAAATATAGCAAAACATAAGACTCTGGAACACTGGTTGGACGAACTGGATATTCGCGCCACTATTCCTGAAAAAGCCGGCCAGATAAGAAAGTCCCTTGAGAAAATAATAGAAGAGCAATACGATTCTGCTCTCCCGGAACCACTTACATTCACAGAAACATCGACAAGATCCTTTGAAGAAAACTGGTGGAATGATGTAAAATATCTTGCTCAGGGTGAATTCATTTATAAGGATAATGCCGATATGATGCTTGATGAGACCACTCTTTCGATAATAGGGAAACAACACCGCGATCTTGAACACCTTGGGGATTATCTTACAGGCAGGTATCGTAAGGTAATAGCAGATTCAGCAATGGAAGGACACGCCATGGTGGGAGAATTGTCGTTTAAATGGAATACATTGTTTGATTTTTTACAATATGGAGGCTGGCTTGCCAATCAGGAGGGTCACAGCCATGAACGGAACATACTGGTTGTTATCCCCGGGAAAAACCGGAAACAGGCTGTCGTGCTTGGAGATCATTATGACACTGCATACATGGAAGACATCTATGAAAAAGGTCGCGGTGGATCGGGAGCGCGTCTGGCAGCGAAAGGCGCTGACGATAATTATTCGGCCAGTTCAACACTTTTGCAGGCAGCGCCAATACTCTTAAAACTATCGAAGGAGGGTAAGCTTGAACGTGATATATGGCTTATACATCTTACCGGTGAAGAGTTTCCTTCTGATTGTATGGGTGCACGTAATTTCTGCCAGTCGCTGATCGAAAAAAACATGAACCTGAAAACAGGCGACAAGACAAGTGTAGACCTATCAGAAACGGAAATCGTAGGAGTTTATGTAATGGATATGATAGGTCATAACCGTGATAATGACCAGGATATTTTCCAGATATCACCAGGGAAAAGTGCTGAATCATTGTATCTTGCATATCAGGCACATATTGCAAATATGATCTGGAATGAATGCACTCATAAATGGAACAAGCAACCCGGGAGATTGAATTCAGGCCGGGGCAAAAGGATTAAAGAGCCACAGGAAATACCTGATATTGCCAGACATCTGGCATTAAAAGGAGAAGTGCGTACCCAGTATAATCCACACAGCTCAATTTTCAATACCGATGGACAGATATTCTCTGATACTGGTGTTCCTGTGGTGCTTTTTATGGAAAATTACGATATTAACAGGACTGGCTATCATGATACAAAAGATACTCTTGAGAATATCGATCTTGATTATGGTGCAGCTTTTGCTGCAATAGCAATTGAAACGGTAGCACGCATTGCAACTTTAAAGGATATCGGATTCTGATTTGTATTATTTTTATGCAATTAATAATTTTGCAACCCTTGTAATTCTTATAATTCTTAAATTAATAAAACGATGGAACTTAAATTCAGAACAATACCGGAAAAAAGTGATATAAAACGAGTAATGGATATAGTTGAATCAACAAAATTCTTCTATGACCATGAGGTTGAAATTGCAGCTGAACTGGTCGCTGAACGGCTAAGCCATGGTGAGTCAACCGGATACTATTTCGTTTTTGCAGAGGTTGATGGTGTTACTGCAGCTTACGCCTGTTATGGCCCGATCATCATGTCCAAAACATGTTATGATCTTTACTGGATCGCTACACATAACGATTACCGTGGGAAGGGTATTGGCAAAAAGCTTCTTGAGGAGACCTGTAATCAGGCAAGAAACATGGGCTGTAAAATATTGATTGCGGAAACATCGGGACTGGAGCATTATGCACCAACAAGAGCATTCTACATCAGCAATAAATTCGAT